>NZ_JAAGLN010000020.1 GCF_010548145.1 Streptomyces sp. SID10853 | reverse complement strand
GCCGGTGAGCGCGCCGTTGTGGCTGAACAGCCAGGGCCCTGCGGCGAACGGCGCCGCCGCCGCCTCGCCGTCGGCGCCCGCCTCGGTGGCGTCGCGGACCGCAGCCAGCGCCGCCCCGCTGCGTACGACCCGGGCGAGATCGGTGAAGGAGAGGTCGGCCCAGATGGGGCCGGTACGCCGGTAACGTGCGGGCACCGGGTCGTCATCGGCGTACCAGCCGACCCCGAACCCGTCGGCGTTGACCGTCCCGTGGCGCTGTCTGCGCGGCTCCCACGACTGGCGGACCAGCGAGTGCCGGGGCCGCACCAGAACCTCGCCGAGCGGCTCCGGCGTTCCCAGGTAGGCGATATGACGGCACATCAGGCATCCCTCGCGGTCCGGAAACCGGAGAAGATCTGACGGCGCACCGGCAGGTCCCAGTTACGGAAGGTCGCCCGGCAGGCCACCTCGCCCACGGAGAACGCGCCGCCCCGCAGCACCTTGTGGTCCGGGCCGAAGAACACTTCCGAGTACTCGCGGTAGGGGAAGGCGGCGAAGCCCGGGTAGGGCAGGAAGTCGCTGGACGTCCACTCCCACACATCGCCGATCAACTGCCTTACACCCAGGGGGGATTGACCCTCCGGATAGCTGCCGGCCGGGGCGGGGCCGAGATGGCGCTGGCCCAGGTTGGCCCGCTCCGGGGTGGGGTCCTGGTCGCCCCAGGGGTAGCGGTAGGAACGGCCGGTCGCCGGGTCGTGGCGCGCGGCCTTCTCCCACTCCTCCTCGGACGGCAGCCGCCGCCCCGCCCAGCGGGCATAGGCGTCCGCCTCGTACCAGCTGACGTGGAGCACCGGCTCGTCGAGCGCCACCGGCTGCACGGCGCCGAAGCGGCGGCGCAGCCACTGGCCGCCCTCCCGGTGCCAGAACAGCGGCGCGGCCAGCTCATGGCCGCGGACCAGGTCCCAGCCCTTCTCCTGCCACCAGCGCTCGTCGCGGTATCCGCCGTCCTCGATGAAACGCAGGAACGCGCCGTTGGTCACCGGGGCGGTGTCGATACGGAAAGCCGGTACGAGCCGCTGGTGCGCGGGACGTTCGTTGTCCAGCGCCCACGGCTCGTCCGACGTGCCCATGGTGAACGGGCCACCGGGGACGAGGACTTCGTCCGGCAGGCCGGCGCGGTCCGTGTGCGGTGGCGCGGGAGCGGTCAGTGCGGTGGGGCCGCTGCGCAGCTGATGGGTGATGAGCATCGTCTCGTCGTGCTGCTGCTCGTGCTGGGCGATCATCCCGAAGGCGAACCCGGCGTCGACCAGCGGCCGCCCGTGCAGCGGGGCGCTCTCCAGTACGTCGATGACCCTGCCCCGTACATCCGACGCGTAGCGCCGTGCCTCGGCGGGCTGCAGCAGCGGCAGCGAGGGGCGGGTGGCCCTCGGGTGCTCGAAGGCGTCGTAGACCGAGTCGATCTCGGGGCGTATCGCCTCACGGCCGGCGACGGCCCGCAGGAGCCACTGCTCCTCCTGGTTGGAGATATGTGCCAGATCCCAGACGAGCGGGGACATCAACGGCGAGTGCTGCGCGATGAGTTCACTGTCCTCGACGCAGTCCGTGAGCGCGCTGGTACGGCTGCGGGCCGCGGTGAGGGCGTCGAGCGCGCTGCGACGCACAGCGGCGGGGTCGGCTGTGGGGTCGGCGGTCATGAGCGGTGATCCTTCCCGTGGTCGGGATCCAGCAGATCGTCGGCGGGGCACCTGCCGCGCGCGACATAGCGGGCGGCGAAGGCGGAGACCGCGTCCAGCACGGCGGTCGAGGCACCGAGCCGGGGGAGCGCCTCCTGTGCGGCGGCGAAGCAGAGCACGGCGGCCGCACGCAGCTCGGGGTCGGCGAGGCCGCTCCTGGCCGCGGTCTCCCAGAGCGGGTTGCGCGGCGCGGGCGACCGGCCCGCGGTCTCCGCGAGGGGTTTGACGGCGCGGTACACGGTCTCGGCCGCGGCGGGGTCGTCGAAGAGCGCCGCGGTCACCGCCAGGGGCACCGTCCAGCCGTCCTCACCGGGCTGCGCGTCGATCATGCGCAGTTCGAGGTGGCCGCGTGGCCGCACCGGAGGGAACAGCGTCGTCAGGTGGTAGTCCAGATCCTCCCGGGTCGGCGGTCTGGGCAGGCCGGTACGCAGCCACTGCCGGAACGAGAGGTTCTCCGGCACCGGCCAGGGGCCCGCGTCGGCGCGGATGCACATCACCGGAGCGTCCAGGACATGCGCCGCCCAGGCGGTCCTGGGCTCCGGGCCGTCGTACGGCGCGAGCGACCGCACCGGGTCGAGATCGGCCCACTGGGACTGCCGGGTGGAGAGCCAGCCGGTCGTACGGCGCTGGCGGTGCGGGGAGTTGGCGAACGCGGCCACCAGCACCGCCCCCAGCAGATGCGCCAGCTTCCAGCGCCTGCCGTAGCCCAGCGGACCCGGTTCCGCGTGCCCCGCGTCCAGGCAGACCTGGATGGAGGCCGAACCGCACATCATGGACCGGCCGGCCGGGCCGTGCCGGTCCAGATACGTCTCCATCGCGTCGTACCGCGGTTCGCGCAGCAGCCTGCGCGGCGGATGCCAGGGGTCCTGCCCGAGACCGGTGAGCACCAGTCCCTCGCCGCGCAACGCACCGCGCACAGCGGCGAGATCCGTGGACACCGAGTCGACGCACTCGGTCAGCGATGCGGCGGGCAGCGAGCTGAGCTCCAGCTGTCCGCCGGGCTCGAAGGTCAGCGCCGAGACGAGCGGCAGCGCACGTACCACCGTCTGCGCCCGCGCGATCCGTTCCTCGGACATCGGCGACTCGGGGTGGTGCAGGTCGTGCACGAGCCATTCGAGCTCGACACCGACCGTACGGGGCGGTCCTGTCTTGAAGCAGATACATCGGAGCAGGTGCTCCGCGTCCACCTCGGTCAGCAGCGGCATGGTCATGATCGGCTCCTCGTGGCGAAGATACCTTCGGCCGTTGTCCGGTGCCTCCCGGAAAACGCTCCGTCCCACCTAAGCCACTGCCGACGGTCCGCACAAGAGCGCCCCGGGCGGCCGTAATCCCTGTTGTCCGGGGATTCCCCGGGCCTTCACCGCCGGGCCGCAGCGGCCGGGCAACGCTCGGCCACCCGGGGCGCATCCGTCATCGGCCGCGCCCGGTCACCGCCAGCCGTAGCGCTCCCTGAGCCGGTCGACGACGGCGTCGAAACGCGGCCGGTCGAGTGCGCACGCCTCGCGCCGCATCCCGCCCTCGTGCACCCGCAGCACCCGGTCCAGGTCGACCCAGGACTCACGCCCCTCGCGGTCCCACGGCCCGGCCCCGATCGCCAGCCACTCCCGGTCCCTGTCGTGCGGCTTGCTGGAGAGGCGTACGGCGAGCAGGGTGTCCGCCTGCTCCCGCGCCACCACCAGGACCGGGCGGTCCTTGCCGCGGCCGTCGTTCTCCTCGTACGGCACCCAGGTCCAGACGATCTCGCCGGGGTCGGGATCGCCGTCGTGGGCGGGGGCGTACGACGTCCTGACCGGGCCGATGTCACGCGGTTCGGCCTCGGTCGTGGCGGTCGGGCCCGTGCTGCCGGGCAGGTCGGTGCGGGCACCCTGATGTCCGGTGTGGTCACCCTGATAAGTCGTCATCCGGGTCACGTTAGAACCTGGACGGACCATCCCGCAGGGCGGGACCCGGCAATCGTCGTCACTCTCTGGCCATGATCACTGCGCTTGCCTCCCGCACCGCCCGTGCACTGACCGCTCTCGTGTGCGCCCTGGCCGCCGCCCTCCCCGCGAACGCGGCCGCTTCGAGCCCGCAGGAGCCGCCGGACACCGGAGCCGGCCGGCGCACCGCCTCGGCCTGGCTGCCCTACTGGGACCAGGAGAACGGCTACCAGGACGCCCTGCGCCACGCCGGTCAGCTGCACACAGTCAGCCCCTTCTGGTACAAGGCAGCGGCGGCGGACCGTATCGAAGGACACCCCGGAGCGGGCGACACACGCATCATCAACGGGCTGCACAAGGCCGGGATCCAGGTCATCCCCACGGTCATGGACATGGACACCATGAAGCGCGGCGAGCTGGCGAGGATCCTCACCACACCCGCCCTGCGCACCGCGCACACCGCGGCCCTGGTCCGGCTCGCGCGCGGCCACGGCTACGACGGCATCGACCTCGACTACGAGACCATCACCACCACCCCCACGGCCGGCTACCGCACAGTGCGCTCCGCGTACGCGGCCTTCGTCACCGGCCTCTGCGCGAAGCTGCACGCCGTACGCAAGCAGTGCGTCGTCACCGTCTCCCCGCAGACGGCCACCACGGGCCGCATCTGGGACTACGCGGCGATCGGCCGGGCCGCCGACCGGATGCGCATCATGGCGTACGACCTGCACTGGTCGGGCGGCCCGCCGGGACCGCTCTCCAGCACGGCCTGGTACGACGAGATCCTGCGCCGGGCGACCGCGCTCGTGCCCGCGGCCAGGATCGAGACGGCGCTGCCCGGCTACGGCTGGGACTGGCCCGCCGACGGCAGCCGCCCGGCCCGCCATCTGACCTGGAAGCAGGCGGACGCGCTGCGCCGCGAGGTCGGCGCGCCCTATGCGCTCGACCCGGAGTCGGGCACCCCGCACTTCACCTACCGGGACGGGGCGGAGCCCAGGACCGTCTGGTACCAGGACGCGCGGGGCGCCGCCGTGCAGCTGGCCGCGGTACGCGGATACGGGGTGCGCAACACCTCGCTCTGGGCACTGGGCTTCGAGGACCCGGGCCTGTGGAAGGTGCTCGCCCGGCAGTGAAGGGGCGCGGGCGTTGACAGGGAGCGAGGGCGGGCAGAGACTCGGGCCGTCAGCCGTCCTGAACGATCGTTCACCTGGCGAACGGCCTGGTGGCCTGGGAGAGATCCGATGAGCATCCGCGACGTCTACATCGTCGACGCAGTCCGTACGCCGGTCGGGAAATTCGCGGGGGCGCTCTCCGGGGTACGCCCCGACGACCTCGCGGCCCACGTCGTCAGGTCGCTGGTGGCACGGGCCCCCGGCCTCGACCCGTCCCGGATCGACGACGTGTACTTCGGCGACGCCAACGGCGCGGGCGAGGACAACCGCGATGTGGCCAGAATGGCCGTGCTGCTGGCGGGACTTCCGGTCTCCGTCCCCGGGGTCACCGTCAACCGGCTCTGCGGCTCCGGGCTCGAAGCCGTCATCCAGGCGGCCCGCGCGGTGGCGGTGGGCGACGCTTCGGTGGCTGTCGCGGGCGGCGTCGAGTCGATGTCGCGGGCGCCCTGGGTGCTGCAGAAGCCCGAACGCGCCTTTCCGGCCGGACATCAGCAGCTGCACTCCACGACGCTCGGATGGCGGATGACCAACCCCCGGATGCCCGCGGAGTGGACCGTCGCGCTCGGCGAGGGCGCCGAGCTCGTCGCCGACAAGCACGGCATCAGCCGGGCACAGCAGGACGCCTTCGCCCTGGCCAGCCACGGCAAGGCCGCCGCGGCCTGGGACGCCGGCCTCTACGACGGGGAGGTCGTGCCGTACGACGGAGCCGGCCTCACCCGTGACGAGTGCGTCCGCGACGACTCCAGCATGGAGGCACTCGCCCGGCTCAAGCCGGCCTTCCGCAAGGACGGCACCGTCACCGCGGGCAACGCGTCCCCGCTCAACGACGGCGCGGCCGCCCTGCTGCTGGTCGACGACGAGGGGCTGCGCGCCACCGGCCGGGAACCGCTCGCCCGTATCCGGGCATCCGCGGTGACCGGAGTCGAGCCGCAGCTCTTCGGGCTCGGCCCGGTCGAGGCGGTCCGGCGGGCCCTCGCCAAGGCGGGCAAGGGGTTCGCCGACCTCACCACCTTCGAGCTGAACGAGGCGTTCGCCGCCCAGTCCCTCGGCTGCCTGGTGGAATGGCCGGAACTCGACCCGGCCGTCGTGAACCCGCGCGGCGGTGCGATCGCGATCGGCCACCCGCTCGGCGCGTCGGGGGCGCGGCTCGCGGGATCCGTCGCGCACCAGCTGGCCGCGGCCGGCTCCGGCACCGGGCTCGCCGCCCTGTGCATCGGTGTGGGCCAGGGGCTCGCGCTCGTACTCGAACGCTGAGAGCCGCGGACAGCCGCAGGTAGCCGCAGGCAGCAGTGGGCCCGGGTTCCGGCCGGAACCCGGGCCCACTCAAGCTGTCGGAGCGAGGCGAGAGGGGCTACGCCTCACCCTCCTTGGCATTCTCCACCGACTTGCGGACCTCGTCCATGTCCAGCGCGCGCGCCTGCCCGATCACGTCCTCCAGGGCCGCTTCCGGCAGAGCGCCGGGCTGCGAGAAGACCGCGACGTTGTCCCGCACGATCATCAGGGTGGGGATGGAGCGGATCTCGAAGGCCGCGGCCAGCTCCTGCTGGGCCTCCGTGTCGACCTTCGCGAAGACAAGATCGTTGTGCCGCTCGGACGCGCCCTCGTAGACCGGGGCGAACTGACGGCACGGTCCGCACCAAGAAGCCCAGAAGTCGATGAGGACGAAGTCGTTGTCGGTCACGACATCGTCGAAGTTTTCCTTGGTGAGCTCGACCGTGCTCATGCTGTGCCCGCCTTTCGTGGCTGACCGGTGTGTTCGCCCGCGTCAACCGTGGTGTTCGCTGTCCTATTCCGACTGCCCATGTGGCCGCACGGCACACCCCGTACCAGACTGGCTCCCATGACCGATGGCATGGAGAACACGGTGTACGACGTGGTGGTGCTCGGCGCGGGCCCGGTCGGCGAGAACGTGGCGGACCGCGCCCGCGCCGGCGGCCTGAGCGCGGCGGTGGTCGAGAGCGAACTGGTCGGCGGTGAGTGCTCCTACTGGGCGTGCATGCCGAGCAAGGCCCTGCTGCGCCCGGTGACGGCGCGCGCCGACGCCCGGCGGGTCCCCGGTCTGCGCGGCGCGGTGCAGGGGCCCCTCGATGTCGCGGAGGTGCTCGCCCACCGGGACGACTACACCTCGCACTGGAAGGACACGGGCCAGGTCGACTGGCTGGAGAGCATCGGAGTGGACCTCTACCGCGGCCAGGGGCGCCTCACCGGCCGGAGGAAGGTCGTCGTCACCGGTGCCGATGGACAGCAGCGGCAGCTGACCGCACGGCATGTGGTCGCCGTGTGCACGGGAACCCGCGCGGTCGTGCCCGAGCTGCCAGGGCTGGCCGGGGCCAGGCCCTGGACCAGCCGGGAGGCGACCAGTGCCCGGTCCGTACCGGCGCGTCTGGTGATCATCGGCGGGGGAGTGGTGGCCACCGAGATGGCCACCGTCTGGCAGGCGCTCGGCTCCCGCGTGACCATGCTGGTGCGCGGCGGCGGGCTGCTGCCCCGGATGGAGCCCTTCGCGGGCGAGCTGGTGGCATCGGCGCTGCGGGAGGCCGGAGCGGACATCCGGCTCCACACCTCTGCCGCTTCGGTCGAGCGGGGCGAGGGACCGGCGACAGTGGTGCTGGAGAACGGCGAGCGGATCGAGGCCGACGAGATCCTCGTCGCCACCGGCCGCGCCCCGCGCACCGAGGACATCGGCCTGGAGTCGGTGGGCCTGACCGCCGGGTCCTGGCTGACCGTGGACGACAGCTGCCGGGTCGACGGCACCGACTGGCTCTACGCCGTCGGGGACGTCAACCACCGCGCCCTGCTGACCCACCAGGGCAAGTACCAGGCCAGGATCGCGGGCGCCGCGATCATCGCCCGTGCGCAGGGTGTGCCGCTCCTGGAGACCGACCGCTGGGGCGCGCACGCCGCGACCGCCGACCACGCCGCGGTCTCCCAGGTGGTCTTCACGGACCCGGAGGCGGCATCCGCCGGTCTCACCCTCGCCGAGGCGGAGAGCGCCGGATACCGGGTCAGGGCGGTGGACTACGACATGGCGGGCGTCGCGGGAGCCGGTCTTTACGCCGATGGCTACCGGGGCCGGGCCCGTATGGTCGTCGACCTCGACCGCGAGGTCCTCGTCGGCGCCACTTTCGTGGGCCCCGGGGTCAGCGAGCTGCTGCACTCGGCATCCGTCGCGATCGCGGGGGAGGTGCCGATCGACCGGCTGTGGCACGCGGTCCCGGCGTATCCGACGATCAGCGAGGTGTGGCTGCGGCTGCTGGAGACGTACCGCGGCTAAGAGCTCATGCCGACGCACCATGCCCGACATGATCCGCCACTGTTCGACACGAGATTCCAGTACGCGCGGAACATGCTGCGTGTCCGGCACGCCGGCTGGGCCGGCCCGGTGCGGCGGATCGCGTCGGCCCCGACCTGGGGCGCCCGCGCGGGGTGGCCCCGCCGTCGCGGGTTCACCTCTGCTGGTCTCCGTCGGATGCCTTCCAGCGGGCCAGTGCGCGGGCGAGCTGCTGTGAGGCGCGCTCCACGGTTCCGTCTGGGCCGGCCCGGCCCGCGGGCACCGGCAAGTCGACGCTGGGGTAGCGGGGGTCCTCGTCGGCCGGGATGACGTCCGCCGTATCGGCCAGCCAGCTCAACAGGGCCTGGTTCATGCGCTGTTCGACGTCCGTGTGGGCTGGACTGCCCGCCACGCTGATCCGTTCGTCGGGGTCGGTCGACCGGTGGTACAGCTCGGCCGGTTCGTACAGCCGCCACACATACGTCCACTCCCGGTCTCGTACCGCCACGGCCCGGCCGACGAGTTCGGGGCGCTCGTGTTGGAGTGCTGCCTTCAGGTCGTAGGGGAATCCGGCCCGCTCGAACTGCGGTTCCTCCGCCGCGGAGAAGCCGCCCTCGGTGAAGGCGTACTCACGGTGCTCCCTGCCGGTGTCATGGATGAGGGGCACCAGACTGCGTCCGAAATGGCGGTGCGGCGCCTCCACACCGGCCATTTCCAGGACGGTCGGCAGCACATCGATGAGTTCCACCATCGCGTCGGTGTGCCCGCCCCCGGGCAGCCCCGCGCCGGCGATGACGAGCGGGTCGCGGGTGATGGACGGGTGGAGGGCCGACGGCCACTTCTCGACCAGGCCGTAGTCGCCCAGGTATTCACCGTGGTCGGCGAAGAACAGCGTGACGGTGCTGTTGCCCGCTCCGCTGCCGTCGACCGCCGCCATCAGCCGCCCGAACTGCTCGTCCATCCGGGAGATCATCCCGTAGTACGTGGCCTTCACCTCGCGCCACATCTCCGGCGTGGTGTCCTCGATCCCGAAGGTTTCCCTGATGGCCTGCATATAGGCGGGTTCGGGGCCTTCGGCACCGGCGGACGGGGCGGGGGCGGGCAGCGCGGCGCGGTCGTACAGGGAGAACCACGGCTCCTCGACCTCGAACGGGCAGTGCGGCGCGATCAGCGGCACGAACAGCGCCCACGGCCCCTGCGGGGGCTGTTCGAGCCAGCGCACCGCGGTACGGATGGTGGCTTCGTCGGCGCTGACGCGCTCGCTGTCGTCCGGCAGCCGGCCGCGGTAGTGGAGGCGCGCCCGCTCCTCACCGCCCGGCCAGCCGCCGGGAGCGGCGGGGCCACCGAACACTGTCGGCGGGACCCCGAACCCGTACTCGTCGACGCTGAGTTCGGTGGCGCCGGGCGCGAACGTGTCGCCCCGCATCCCCGGCCATGCGACGTGGTAGCCGGCCTCCTTGAGGCAGCGCGGCAGATTGGGTTCCCACGGCTTGAGCAGATGGGTCAGGGTCCGGTGCCCCTGGGTGTGCGGGTACCACCCGGTCAGGAACGACGCCCGGCTGGGCGAGCAGACGGGGTGCTGCACGTAGGCGTTGTCGAAGCGGGTGCCGCGGGCGGCCAGGGCGTCCAGATGCGGGGTGCTGATGTGTGGGTTCCCGAAGGCGCCGACCGCGTCGGCGCGCAGCTGGTCCGGGATGAAGAAGACGAAGTTCGGCCGCTTGCCTGACATGAGTGGTGCTCCTTCACGGCGTCCGGCCCCGGCCGGGCGGCCGGCTCTGCAGGGGTGCTCGTACCCGTACTCAAAAACCATACGGTGCACTGTTTTTGCTCGTCAAGAGTTGCGTGGCGGCTCGGGTCGCCCCTCCCTGGGGCCCGGGGAGGGGGGTGCGGCCGGACCGCCTTCCGGTTCCGACTTCTCCGGTTGGCGCATTGACGCCTAGAAACCGATCACAATATGGTTTTCGAAATGGTCGAGCTCTTTCGGCTGGGCGTGCTGTCCGGCTGCCCCCTGTCGTTCCGCCGGGACACCCCTGTTCCCGGCCACCCAGACGGAGAGAACATGATGAGGTATTCCGCCCGAACCGGGGCTTTGACGGCCTGCGCCACTGTGGCGTCCTTGGTACTCGCGGGCTGCGGGGGAGGCGGCGGTTCCGCCGGAGGCGGGTCCGCTGAACTCGACATCGCCACCCTGACGAGCGCTCAGAGCCTCGATCCGGCCGACGCGCTCGGCAGTGCGCTGCCGTACTTCCAGGCGGTCTACGACACTCTGCTCAAGCGGGCCCCGGACGGCAGCTTCCGGCCGATGCTGGCCACCAAGTGGTCGTACGACAAGGACCGGACGCGGCTGTCGCTGACCCTGCGCCAAGGGGTGAAGTTCACCGACGGGAGCGCGTTCGACGCGCAGGCCGTCAAGGCCAACATGGAGCACTTCAAGAAGGGCGGCGGTGGTGCGGCCAAGGATCTCGGCGCCCTGCAGGCAGTCGAGGTGCGGGACGCCACACATGTGACGCTCCGGCTTTCGGCCCCGGACCCCGCGATGCTCTTCTATCTGAGCGACGCGGCCGGGCTGATGGCGAGCCCGGCGAAGCTGGCGGGCGGCACCCTCAAGACGGATCCGGACGGTACAGGCCCGTACACACTCGACAAGGCCAGGACAGCGGTCGGGGACAAGTATGTCTTCGAGCGCAGGAAGGGCTACTGGGGCACCCAACTCCCTTACCGCACACTGACGATCAGCGTTTTCGACAACGAGACAGCCATCGTCAACGGCCTCAGGACGGGTCAGATAGACACCGCCGTCCTCCAGGACGCCAACCAGCAGGAGGCCGTCAAGTCCGACACCCAGCTCCGGACGGCCGAGCACACCTTCGACTTCCAGGGGCTGCTCCTCTTCGACCGGGCGGGCGTACGGACCCCGGCGCTGCGGGAGGTGAAGGTGCGCCAGGCACTCAACTACGCCCTGGACCGCGGCACGATGCTCGACAAGATCCGCCGGGGCGGCGGCCAGGCCACCGACCAGGTCTTCGGAACGGGCACGAAGGCGTACGACAAGAGCCTGGACACCTACTACGACCACGACCCGGCGAAGGCGAGGAAGCTGCTGGCCCAGGCGGGCTACGCCAAGGGGTTCACCCTGAAGCTGCCGAGGATCTCCGCCATCGTCAACGACGCTCTCGCATCATCGATCGAGACGGATCTCAAGGCAGTGAAGATCAAGGTGGTCTGGGACCAGCTCGACGGCAACAGCGCCGTCCAGAGGATCTACAAGGACCGGGCCTACTCCGCCATGGTCATGAACATCGGCCAGTCGCCGATCGACTGGGTCACCGTCCAGGACCTGGTGGCACCGGGCACGTTCAATCTGTTCGGCTCCACCGATGCGACCGTCAGGCAACTGCTTCCGCGCATTGAGGCGGGCGGCCCGCAGGCCGGCACGGCGGCGCGCGCCCTGAACAGGCATCTCGTCCAGCAGGGCTGGTTCGTCCCCTTCTACCGGTCGTCGTTCCTGCTCGTGTCCGGCAAGGACGTGAAGGCAGAGCCGCAGTCCGGGATGGGTGTGCCGTCGATCTACGACTACACACCGGCCGGGTAGGCGGCTGCCCGCGGCCCGCACAGGGCCGGCGCACCACCGCGGGCCACTTCGGAGGGCGCCTTCGCCGCACACCGCGGTGGAGGCGCCCTCCCGCGCACTCATGTCCAAGGCACCTCCGGTGCTGCGAAGTGGACCAGGCCCCGTTCGCTCCACATCCGCGCGTGCCGGGCGATGCGGGTGCGGTACTCGTCCCACTCGGGCGCCCGCCCCGACCAGGCGGCCTCGGCCAGCGAACCGATGCGCGGCAGGAGCAGGGTGGTCAAGTCGTCCATTCCGCGCAGGGTATGGGCGAAGAGCGTCGCTTCGACACCGGCCAACTGCTCCTCGGGGATGCCGTACGAGGCCGGATCCCACGAGGCCGTGTGGCGGACGCTGCGCGGGCGGTAGCCGGGGAAGCCCAGGCGCGCCGTGGTGGCGGCCTGGTCCGTGGATGTCCCGTCCGGCGCGTAGCCGCGGTCCAGGTAGAGATGGGACTGCGGCGACAGCAGCAGCCGGCCGCCTCCGTCGATGATCCGCTCGACATCATGGTCGGACGGGGCGAAGAACTTCTTGAGGGCCCGGATGAACTCCACCGTCATGCCCGCCGCGACCAGTCGGGGCCGCTCGGCGAGTTCCTCGGCGGTGTCGGGCAGGTCCATCATCGGGACGTCGACCCAGAACTGGGCGATGTCATCGGGCCCGGCCCCGGCCCGGGAGGACTCCTGCCAGGCCACCGGACGTTTGCCGGACTTCCTTGTGAGGTCGCGCAGTTCGCGTACCCCGGCTGCGAAGCTCTCATCGGTGATGCCGACCGCCTCGTCGGCGCCGATATGGACGAACGGGCCGTCGGTCAGGGCGCAGACGTCGGCGAGGACGGCGGAGACCGCCGCGTGGGTGTCCGCATCGGTGAGGTCGAGCGGCGGTACGAAGGGGAAGCGCCCCACGAGTCCGGGCGGTGCGGGCGCGGGAGGCAGCTCCGGCAGGGCCGTGCGCAGCGCGGCGCAGTGCCCCGGAAGGTCTATCTCGGGAACGACGGTGATGTGGCGCCGCGCCGCGTACACCTGGAGGTCCCGGTACTCCTCCGTGGTGTAGTAGCGCCGTTCCCCGGGGCCGTCCTGCTGAGCGGCCGGAGGCGGGGAGGTCAGGGCCGGGACCGACGGTATTTCGAGGCGCCAGCCCTCGTTGTCCGTGAGATGCAGGTGCAGCACGTTGAACTTGTACAGGGCGGCGACATCGATGATCCGTCGCACCTCATCGGCCGTGACGAAACAGCGGGCCGGATCGATCAGCAGCCCGCGCCAGGCGAAGCGCGGTTCGTCGTACAGCTCCTGATGACAGATCAGGCCGTCGGGCGGTGCGGTCAGGATCAGTTGCGCGGCCGTGGTCGCCGCACGGAAGACGCCCTCGGAGGTGCGCGCCCGGCAGATGACGTGCCGGGGGCCGACCGTCAGGCGGTATGCCTCGTCGGCCGGCTCGGCTCCGCCGTCGGGCGCGACACCCACGGTACGGCCGGGCGGTACGCCGGCCGGGTCGAGCGACAGGACGATCTCGGTCGCAGGCCCCGTCGGTGCGTCACCTGGCAGCAGGCGCTCGCCCAGGTGCGGTGCCAGCAGGGCGCGCACCGCGTCGGCGACCGGTGCCAGGCGTTCACCGGCACGGATACGCCAGGGGCCGGCGGCCGGAAGTGAACCGGCCTCCACTGCGGCGGACCGCTCCGCGGGGCGGGGGATGACGGCGTTCATGGAGCCTCCACCGGCCGTCCGGGGGCCCGGGAGCCCGGACGGCCGAGTCGTCAGGTACGGCGCTTCGGCGCCCCCGGGCCGGCCGGGTCCGGGGCGCGTGTTTCGCCCGGGCGCCTCTTCCTCCGGGACCGGCGCCGCCTGTACGCTAACACGAAAACCGATCAACGAACGCTTTTTAGGGGTGGCCGCATGACGTCCTCAGCAGGATCCGCACTGGTGCTTCCGGAGCACTTCTTGATGGGGGCAGCCACCTCCGCCCACCAGACCGAGGGCAACAACGTCTCCAGCGACTGGTGGGCCCTGGAGAACCAGGAGGACACCTTCGTCGCCGAGCCGAGCGGGGACGCGGCGGACAGCTTCCACCGCTGGCCCGAAGACATGGACCTGCTGTGCGGGCTGGGCTTCAACGCGTACCGCTTCAGCATCGAATGGGCACGCATCGAGCCTGAGCGCGGCCGAGTCTCCCGAGCCGCGGTCGCGCACTACCGCGCGATGGTGCAGGGCGCGGTCGAGCGCGGCCTCACCCCGGTGGTGACGCTGCATCACTTCACCTCGCCCCGCTGGTTCACCGAGCGCGGCGGCTGGGCGGCCCCGGACTCCGCCGAGCTGTTCGCGGCGTACGCCCGGACGGCGACGGAGATCCTGCGTGCGGGGGTGCGGTACGTGGCGACCATCAACGAGCCCAACATGGTGGCTCTGATGTACGGCATCCGCCGCTACGCCGCCGAACACGGCTGGGACGCCGTCACCAGCAGGGACGAGACCGGCGCGGCGGCCGGCGGCCCGGCCTCGGCCGAGCCCGCCGCCGACATCACCGAGGCGCTGGTGCGTGCCCACCGGGCCGCGACGCTTGTTCTCAGGAGCGCCGACCCGGGGCTCCGGGTCGGCTGGACCGTGGCCAACCAGGTGTACCAGGCCGAGCCGGGAGCCAGGGACGTGGCAGTGGCCTACGCACGGCCGCGCGAGGATGTCTTCCTGGAGGCCGCCCGCGAGGACGACTGGATCGGTGTGCAGGCGTACACCCGCCACTGCATCGGCCCGGACGGCCCGCTGCCGGTCCCCGAGGGCACCGAGACCACGCTGACCGGCTGGGAGTTCTACCCGGAGGCACTGGGTGAGGCCGTCCGGCACACCGTTCGGGTCACCGGTCCCGGTGTCCCCGTCATCGTCACGGAGAACGGCATCGCGACCGGCGACGACGAGCGGCGGATCGTCTACACGGAGCGGGCGCTGTCGAGCCTCGCGGGCGCCATGGGCGACGGTGCCGACGTACGGGGCTACTTCCACTGGAGCGCCGTCGACAACTACGAATGGGGCACCTACCGGCCCACGTTCGGGCTCGCTGCGGTCGACCCGCGGACCTTCGCCCGTACGCCCAGAAAGTCGGCCCGGTGGCTCGGCGCACTGGCCCGCGCCGGGCGCATCCCGCAGGCCCCCGCGCAGGCCCGGGCCGGCGCACCGACTGCACGTTAGGGTGATCAGCATGGCGAAACGGGGCCCGTACGAGAAGGGCGAAGCGAAGCGCGGCGAGATCCTCCACGCGGCACTGGAGATCTTCGCCACGGAGGGATACCGGGGTACGTCGCTGCGCAAGGTGGCGGCGAAATGCAATCTCAGCCTCCCCGGTCTCATGCACTACTTCGACTCGAAGGAGGACCTGCTGACTCAGGTCCTGCGGATGCGCGACGAGACGGCGCGGCTGCGGCAGCAGGAGCGCACCGATCCGGGCAGCTACCGAGAGGTCATCAGGGAGGGCGCCCGTACACCGGGGCTCGTGGAGCTGTTCGTCTCCATGACTGCAGCCGCCAGCGACCCGGCGCACCCGGCGCACGCGCTCTTCGCCGAGCGCTACCCGATGCTGCGCGAGCGGGTGGCCGCGTATCTGCGGGAGCGGATGGAACAGGGCGCTATGCGCACGGACATCCCGCCCGAGCGGCTCGCGGTCCTGCTCATCGCGGTGGCCGACGGCATCCAGCTGCAGTGGCTGATCGACAGGTCGACGGACATGGAGCAGCCGATCGACGACGTGTTGAGCCTGCTGTCCCTTGAGCCAGGCGAGCGGTGACGGGCGGCCCCCCGAATCGGCGCCGGACCGGGGGGCGGTGATGGACAGCCCCTGAAGCGGGGCGCGGTGGCAGCCGGTCTCCGACGTGGGTGGCGGTGGCAGTCAGTCGGCCGGACCGGGCCGCGGTGCTGGGGACGGTGGTCTGCTCCACCCCCGGGGCGTGCGCGGGGGTGGAGCAGTGCGTACGAGCGGGGTCGGGGGCAGCCGTGTCCGCTACCCCGCCCCGACCCCTTCGGCGGGCGTCTCCGCCGCAGCGCGGGCAGCCAGCTCCGTCAGGTCCTGGGAGGAGACGGGGCTCTGCGGGAATTCGGCGATCACATCCAGCGGAATTCCGGCCAGGAAGCGCCGCATCACCGGGTCGGCCAGGGCAGCCGAGTTGCCCGGGGTGCCACCACGGGCGAACCGCTCCAGCAGCAGCGGCCCGCCGACCGGATGCGCGAACCACTCCGCCAGGGTGTGACGGCCTGTCAGCCCGATCCGCGACGGGTCTCCCTCGACGTGCACCTGTACCGCCAGCCTGATGTCCCGGGAGGAGGCCGCCGCCTCGATGCGGTAGGTGCCGCCCGCCACCCGCCACCCGCCCTCTCGTTCGCTGTAGTGGGCGAGATCGGTGCGGTCCAGCTCCACGACGACTTCGCGGTGTTCGCCGGGTTCCAGATCCACTGCCGTGAAACCGCGCAGTTCACGCTCCGGGCGGGCGGTCCGGCTCTCCTCGGGGCCCGCGCTGTAGATCTGCACGATCTCGCGCCCCGCGCGCCGCCCGGTATTGGTCACGCCGACCCGCACGGTCAGCCCCGCGTCGCCGTGGCCGGTCCCGACGCTGAGACCGGAGTACGCGAACGAGGTGTAGGAGAGACCGTGGCCGAAGGGGAAGGCGACATCGCTTCGGCGTGCGTCGTACCCCCGGTATCCCACGAACACGCCCTCGCCGTAACGGACATGACCCTCCTCGCCCGGGAAGGAAAGATACGAGGGCGAGTCCTCCAGGCGCAGCGGAACGGTTTCGGCGAGCCGCCCGGACGGGCTGACCGCGCCGAACAGGACCCGCGTGAGCGCGGCTCCTCCCGCCTGGCCCAGCAGCCAGCTCTCTACGAGGGCCGGTACCCGGTCGTGCCAGGGCGCGGTGCGGACCACGCCGCCGTTGGAGAGGACCACCGCGACCCGGGGGTTGGCGGAGACGACCCGCTCCAGGAGGCGCAGTTGGGCCTCGGGCAGATCGATGCGGTCGCGGTCGAACCCTTCTGATTCGTCCAGCGCGGGCAGTCCGAGGAACAGCAGCACGGCGTCGCTGCGGGCAGCGAGCCGCTCGGCCTCCAGCGCGAGGGCCGCCGGCTCCCGGGCGGGGGCCGCGGAATCTGCGGCCAGGGTCCCGGACGCCCCGGCTGTAGCCCCCACAGCCGGATCTCCCGGAGCCGGACCTTCGGCTGCCGTATCGCCCACGGCCGCATTG
This sequence comes from Streptomyces sp. SID10853, assembly GCF_010548145.1. Lineage (GTDB taxonomy): Bacteria > Actinomycetota > Actinomycetes > Streptomycetales > Streptomycetaceae > Streptomyces. Next base: position 33,963 of record NZ_JAAGLN010000020.1, on the reverse strand, counting down.
GCCGCTCCCCGGTCTCCGTGGCCCGGCTCCCGGTCCCCGGCCGGATGTGTTCCGCCGTCGGGCAGGGTGTACCCCGCCGCGAACTCCACCCGCGCTCCGTCGGCCGCCGCCCGCAGGCAGTCGAGCGGTACGTCGAGGCGGGCCGGGGTCACCTGGGAGCTGCCCGCGCCCTGGAAGCGCGGGGTGCGCGCGAGTTCACCGATCACGGCGATGCTGCCGGTGCCCGGGTCCAGGGGGAGCAGCGCGGGGTGGTTCTTGAGCAGGACGACGCACCGCTCCGCGGCCTCCCGAGCGAGCAGATGGTGTGCGTCGTACGGGATTTCGCCCCGCTTCTGTCCGCCGGATACCTTCGCGCGCCGGGCGAAGCGTGCCATCCGCTCGGCCGACCGGTCCAGCGCCTCCGGGTCCAGGGCCCCGGACTCGACCGCGGCGACCACCTCACGGTCGGTCCGCCCGCCGGTGCCCGGCATCTGCAGGTCGAGTCCGGCGCGCAGGGCGGCGACCCGGTCGCGCACCGCGCCCCAGTCGGACATCACCACGCCGTCGAAGCCCCACTCGGTGCGGAGGATATCGGTCAGCAGCCGGTGGTTCTCGCTCAGCGGTACGCCGTTGAGCGCGTTGTAGGAGGCCATGACGGACCAGGGCCGGTCGCGGCGGACGATGCGCTCGAAGGCCCTGAGGTAGATCTCGCGCAGGGGGCGCTCGTCGATGTCGGCGCTGATCCGCATACGGTCGGTCTCCTGGTTGTTGGCCGCATAGTGTTTCAACGCGGCCCCCACTCCGGCCTCCTGCAGCCCCCGTACCATCGCCCCGCCCATCTCGGCTGTCAGGAGCGGGTCTTCCGAGAAGTACTCGAAGTTGCGCCCGCACAGCGGCGACCGTTTGATGTTGATACCAGGACCGAGCACCACCTGTACGCCGTGCGCCCGCGCCTCGGTGGCGATGGCGGCGGCGACACGCGCCGCGAGTCCCGGATCCCAGCTGCTGCCGAGGGCGACCGCCGGGGGGAAGCAGGTGGCGGGGGCCGCGCTGTGCAGATCGAGCTGGCCGCCGTCGCCCTGCCCCCGGGGCAGTCGCAGGCCGTGTGGCCCGTCGGAGAGGGACACGGTCGGTATCCCCGGCACCGCCTCGGTGACGAAGTCTCCCGCGCCGCTGGTCAGCGAAGCCTTCTGGGCGAGCGTCAGCCCGGGCAGCCCGTCGGGGGTGCCGGGCGCGGGGGGCGGTTTCTGCTGGGTCATAGGGCCTGCCCGGTCGTTGATGCGGCGTCGGCCGGTGCCGTGTCCGTCGGAGGGGCGCCGACCGGGCGCGGCAGAGCTCTGCCGCGATCGCAAAAACCGTAAATTGATCGGGTTTCACTGTCAAGGCCCGTGGAAGCGGCGTCCCGGGTCTCGTCCGCCGCCTTGCCGGCAGCGAAACTGCCGGACGACGGCATATTGACGACCGTAAACCGATCACCTTACGGTTTTCGAGCCCGGGGCACTCCGCCTCGGTAGGCCCCGCACGACCGGGCCACTCACGAGATGAGGGACAGCAATGTCGCTGCACCGTTCCGTGCCCCGTACCGCAGGGCTTCCGCCCGCCACGGCCGTCCGCCGCCCTCTTGCGAGAGCCGGTGTCCCGCTGGCAGCGGCCGGGCTGGCGGCCCTGGCTCTCGCGACGCCCGCCACGGCCCGTCCGGCAGCCCCCGCCCCAGCCGGCCACGCGAGGGCGAAAGCCGCCGCAGCGCACTACGTGGCGCTGGGTGACTCGTACAGCGCCGGCGCGGGCATCCCCGACCAGGTGGACGTGAACTGCGCCCGCTCCGACCAGAACTACCCGTCGCTGATTGCCAGGACCATCGGCGCGGCGCAGGTCACCGATGTGACCTGCTCGGGCGCCGACACCACCGATATGACCCAGCGTCAGGGCTCGGCCCCGCCCCAGCTGGATGCCCTGCGTCCGGACACGACGCTGGTCACCCTGGGTATCGGAGGCAACGATCTCGATCTGACCGGGGTCATCACGCGCTGTGTCCTGCTCGCGAACCTCGCACCGAACGGCGCACCCTGCAAGAGCAGTTACACCCTCCTCGGCACCGACGAGATCCGCTCGCGCATCAACGCCACCGGCCCGAAGATCGAAGCGGTACTCAAGGACATCCACACCCGTTCCCCACAGGCGAAGGTGGTCCTGGTCGGCTATCCCGCGATCGTCCCCGACGACGGTTCGGCCTGCCGCGACACGATCCCCTTCGCCGAGGGCGACTTCGCCTGGTTCCGTGACGAGGAGAAGGCGCTCAACTCCATGCTCGCCGAGCAGGCCGCAGTGTACGACGCGGCCTACGTCGACACCTACACCCCATCGGTGGGCCATGACGCCTGCAAAGCGGACGGCGTGCGGTGGATCGAGCCCAAGGAGTCGGCGGCTGCGGCCGGCTTCCATCCCAACGCGGCCGGACACCGGAGCATGGCCGGTGCGGTCCTCGGGGTGATCAGCCGGTGAGCCGGCCCCCGCGGGCGGCCTCCCGCTCCACTGGCAGGCCGTAGCGGCCGAGGAAGTCACGGACCGACTCCTCCATCGAGACGGCGCCCGGCTCCAGGAGCCACTGTGTCTGCAGACCGTCCAGGAGCGCGAGCAACTGGACGGCAACGGCCTGCGGTTCGGCCCTGACAGGCGGATCGGCCGCGGCGAACAACGCCCCCAGGAGCGCGCCGAGCTCGGCGCGCAGTCGCCGGTAGCGTTCGACGAAATAGCGGTGGGCGGGGTGGTCGGGCCCCGAAGCCTCGACGGACAGCTTCGCGTACAGGCCGACCAGGCCGGGCGTTCGGCTGTTGCGCCCGACGAGTTCCACGACCCGTCGCAGCCGCTCGGCGGGTGGCGGCTCCGGCGCCGCGGGTTCCAGGATGCGCGGGAAGAGCCAGGCGGCGTCGGCCTCGTCGCGCCTGCTGAGGACCTCGATCAGTAGCTGCTCCTTCCCCGGGAAGTGGTGGAGGAGCCCGGCGTGGGTGAGGCCCGCGCGGGCGGCGATCTCGCGCAGCGACACGGCGTTGAACCCCGAGCGGGAGAACAGCTCGGCCGCAGAGTCGAGGATGCGGGCGCGCGTGCGCTCGCCCTTCGTCCGGGGCTCCTTGCTCAACGGGAGGTTCCTTCCGGTGGATTCAGTGAAGGCAGCAGGTGGCGGGTCCGGTACGTACGGCGGCCGCGTGGGCCGGCGCGGTACGTGTGCCACCTGGACGGAGACCGCCGCGCGCGTCGACGGCCGTGCCGAATCTACCAGTTGGTCAATTCCTCACCAGAAAACCTACCGACTGGTTAGTTCTGAGAGTAGGGTCGCCCTCGTTCCCCGCCGTCCACACGGCACCGAACACCCATGCGCCGAGTGCCGCCCCGCCCACGGGGGCGCCCGCACCGAGCGCGGCTCACGCCGGCCGATCCGGCCGCCGGTCACGGATACCGAGACACATGCTGACCTTCATCGCCCGCAGAATCGCCGCAGGAGCGCTGCTCCTGCTCGTCATCTCCCTGCTCTCCTATCTGCTCCTGTCCATCCCGGACACGGACGTGGGACGCCAGCTCCTCGGCCAGGGCGCGTCGCAGCACGCCATCGACGCCAAGAACGCGTCCCTCGGCCTGGACCGGCCAGTCCTCGTCCAGTACGGAGACTGGCTCTCCCACGCCGTCCGCGGGGACCTCGGCATCTCCTGGTTCACCAGCGAGGACGTCACCGAGGCCATCGCCAACCGACTGCCCGTCACGGTGAGCCTGATGCTCGGCGTCACGCTCGTGACCGCCGTAGTGTCCTTCCTGCTCGGGGTGTGGGCGGGGGTCCGCCGGGGCGCGGCCGACCGCTTCGTACAGGTGCTCGGCGTCATCGGCTACGCGCTGCCCGGATTCCTGGTGACGCTGGTGCTCGTCCTGGTCTTCGCGGTCCGGCTCGGCTGGTTCCCGGCCATCGGCTACACCCCGTTCACCGAGTCGCCCGGCGGCTGGTTCTCGACCGTGACGCTGCCGGTGCTCGCCCTGTCGGTGGCCTCCGTCGCGGGCGTCTCCCAGCAGGTGCGCGGTGCCGTGGTCGACGTCCTGCGCCAGGACTACATCCGGACCCTGCGGGCGCGCGGGCTGCCCCAGTCCCGCATCGTTCTCAGACACGTGCTGCGCAACGCGTCTGCGCCGGCGCTGTCCGTCCTCGGCATGCAGTTCGTCGGCCTGCTCGGCGGCGCGGTGCTCGTGGAGCAGATATTCGGGCTCCCGGGAATCGGCAGCATGACCGTCACGTACACCACCCGCGGCGACGTCCCCGTGATCATGGCGCTCGTCATGCTCACCGTGATTGGCGTCGTCCTGATCAACCTCCTGGTCGACATCCTGATCGGCTGGCTGAACCCGAAGGCGAGGGTCGCATGAGCGACAACCTCCCGGCCGGCTCCGCAGCCGCACCTGCGGGACCGCGACCGCACGCCGTACTGCGACGGCTGGTGCGCAACCCGATGGGCGCCGTCCCCCTCGCCATCCTGGTGATCCTGGTGGCCGCCGTGCTGCTGGCACCGCTGCTCGCACCGCAGGCACCTGGCACCTCCACACTGCGCGACGCCTTCGCCGGTCCCAGCGGCGCCCACCCGCTGGGCATGGACTCGGCCGGGCGCGACATCCTCTCCCGCATCCTCTACGGCGGGCGCAACACCCTGGGCGGCGCCCTGATCGCGCTCGGCGTAGCCCTCGCAGCCGGGGTGCCGTCGGGTCTTTTCGCAGGTTATTACGCAGGCCGGTTCGACGCCGTCGCCAGCTGGTTCGTCAACCTCGTCATGGCGCTCCCCGCCATGGTCGTACTCCTCGCCTCCCGCGCCATCCTCGGCCCCAAGATCTGGGTCCTGATGATCGTCCTCGGGGTCCTGGCCGCCCCGAGCTTCTTCCGGCTGGTGCGCGGGATCGTGGCCAACGTCCGTCGTGAGCTGTACGTGGACGCCGCGAAGGTGTCCGGGCTCTCCGACCTCCGCATCGTGGCCCGCCACATCCTCATCGTGGTGCGCGGACCCATCATCATCCAGGTGGCGCTCGTCGCGGGTATCGCCATCGGACTGCAGGCCGGGCTGGAATTCCTCGGAGTCGGCAGCGGGTCCACCGCCACCTGGGGCGCCATGCTCAACGAGGCGTTCCAGAACATACAGCGCCGACCGGTGCTGCTGCTGTGGCCGGGCCTCGCGCTCGGGCTCACCAACGGCGCTCTCGTCCTGATCGCCACCGCCCTGCGGGACGTCCTGGAGAGCCACACCGACCGGCCGCCCCGCCGCCGAAGGCCCGGCAGGAGCACGGCGGCCGAGACCCCCGCGCCCGGCGGCGGGACTCGCGCAGCGCTGCTGTCGGTCCGCGGCCTCGCCATCGAGTACGCCCAGCCGGACGGCACCGCCGAAGAGATCGTGCACAGCGTCGACCTCGACGTGCGGCCCGGTGAAATCGTCGGTCTGGTCGGCGAGTCCGGGTCCGGAAAGACCCAGACCGCCTTCTCCGTCCTCGGCATCCTCCCCGAGGGCGGCCGCATCAGCCGCGGCAGCGTCCTCGTGGCAGGACAGGAGACAGCGGGACTGCACGAGCGCGCGCACCGCACACTGCGCGGACGCACGGTGGCGTACGTACCGCAGGAGCCGATGAGTAATCTCGACCCGGCCTTCACCATCGGCAGCCAGCTGACGGAACCCATGCGCCACGTCCTGGGCCTGTCCCGGGCGGAGGCGGCCGCACGCGCCGTCGAGCTGCTGCACCTCGTGGAGATCCCCTTCCCGGAACAGACCGTCCGCCGCTACCCGCACGAGATATCCGGCGGCATGGCCCAGCGGGTCCTCATCGCGGGAGCCATGTCCTGCGAACCGGACCTCCTCATCGCCGACGAACCGACCACCGCCCTCGACGTACGCGTCCAGGCCGAGGTCCTCGACCTGCTGCGCCGACTCCAGCGGGAGCGGGGGCTCGGGGTACTCCTCGTCACCCACAACCTGGGCGTCGTCGCGGATGTCTGCGACCGCGTCGCGGTGATGAGAGCAGGCCGCATCGTAGAGACCGGCAGCACCGGCCAGGTCCTGCACGACCCGCAGGACCCCTACACCCGCACCCTGCTCGACGCCGTCCTGGACACGGCACCGACGCGTGCACCCTGGCAGCCCCGAGAGGCGAGGAGCACCCCCGCATGACCCCCCGTACGACGACCACTGCCGGAGTCGGCACCCCCGGTCACCCGGCGGGCGCGGCCCTGCTGACGGTACGGGAGCTGCGTGTCTCGTACCCCGGCGAAGGCCGGCGCTCCCGGCGCACCGAGGTGCTCAGGGGCGTGGACCTGGACATCAGGGCCGGTGAAACCCTCGGTCTGGTGGGCGAGTCCGGTTCCGGCAAGACCACTCTGGGCCGCGCGGTCCTCGGGCTGGTCCCGATCGCGTCCGGCACCGTCACCTTCGACGGTGAGCGCATCGACAAGGCAGCCACCGCCCGTCGTCGCGCCCTCAGCCGCGACCTCCAGGTGATCTTCCAGGACCCGTACACCTCGCTGAACCCTTCACTGACCATCGGGGACACCCTGGCCGAGCCGCTGATCGGACAGGGCGCCGACACCCAAGAGGCTCGCGGCCGTGTCGGGGGCCTCCTCGACCGGGTCCACCTGCCCGCGGACGCGGCGCGGCGCCTGCCCCGGGAGTTCTCCGGCGGCCAGCGTCAGCGGGTCGCCATTGCCAGGGCTCTCGCGCTCCGGCCCCGCCTGGTCGTCTGCGACGAACCGGTCTCCGCGCTCGACCTCACCACCCAACGGACAGTCCTCGACCTGCTCCTGGAAATCCAGGAGCAGACCGGGGTGGCCTATCTCTTCGTCTCCCACGACCTGTCCGTGGTCCGCTGTATGAGCCACCGCGTCGCCGTAATCCACCAGGGGGAGATAGTGGAGTCGGGCGACACCGGGCAGATCACCGGCTCTCCTCAACACCCCTACACTCGCACCCTGCTGCTGTCGTCACCCGTCGCGGACGTGGCCGAACAGCGCAGGCGCAGGGAACAACGGGCGGCAGCCCGTGCGGCGAGCGCGGACTGACGGCGCAAGGCGGACCGACGTCAGTCCGCGGGCCGGCTCCCTGGCGGGTGGCGGGGGTCAGCCCGGTGCCGGCCGCCAGGCGATTTCGGCGTCCTGGGCGGTGGGGTGAACGGGGAAGACCTGTTCGAGGCCGATGGTGCGGAAGATACGGCTGACGCGTTCGGGGACCGCGGCCAACACGACGGTGGCGTGCGCTGCCAGGGCGTGGTTGCGGGCGGCGATCAGCACGGTGATCCCGCTGGAGTCGCAGAAGGTGACGAAGCCGAGGTCGATAACGAGCTGCTGCCCCGGGCACAGATCGAGTTCCAGGAGGGCGGCGCGAACGGTGGGCGCGGTGCGGTGGTCGAGTTCGCCGGCGAGTTCCATGACGGGGCCGGCGATGGTGGTGCGGCTGCGGAAGGCTGGAGGCGGGGTCACTGGTGCTCTTCACTGGGGGGACGGGGCACGTTGATGGCGAGGACGGCGGTGTCGTCGTCCACACCGGTGCCGAGGGTGTCGAGCAGGCCGCGGATGGCCGCGATCGCGTCAGTGGCGGTGGTGGGCGCGAGGGTGCGGACGAAGTCGAGGAGGGCGTCGTCTCCGTAGCGGCCGCCGGATTCGGCGCTGGCGGTGTGCGCTTCGGTCAGGCCGTCCGTGTGCAGCAGCAGGGTGTCACCGGGCCCCAGGCTGGTGGTGGTTGTGGCGATGTGCGCGTCGGGCAGGGCGCCGATGAGCTGGCCGCCGGGGGTGGGCAGGAAGTCGGCGGTGCCGTCCGCGCGTATCAGTAGGGCCGGAGGGTGTCCGCCGCTGGCCAGCGTGACACGGAAACCTCCCCGGTTGCCGTACGGGGTGAGCAGGCCGAAGACGACGGTGCAGAAGCGGGGGTCCGTTCCGGTGTACTCGTGGTTCAGGACGCTGTTGAGGTTGCTGAGTACAGCCGCCGGATCGGCGTCGTAGACGGCCGCGGCGCGCAGGGTGTAGCGGGCCAGGGAGGTGACGGCTGCAGCAGCGGCGCCTTTACCGCACACGTCACCCAGAAACAGCCCCCAACTGCCGTCGGCCAGAGGGAAGAGGTCATAGAAGTCGCCGCCCACCTCGTCGGTGGAGGCGATGTGGTAGTGCGCGGCGACATCCACACCGGGCACATTGGCCAGTGCCGGCGGCAGCAGCGTCTGTTGCAATGTGGCGTTCAAACGCTGGAGACGTTCGCGTTCCCGGTCAGCCTCCCGGCGGGCTCGCAGCAGTTCCGTTTCGTAGGCGCGGCGGTCGCGGGCGTCGAAGACGGTAGTGCGAATCAGCAGCGGTTGCCCATCACCGCCGGTCTTCACTGTGGAAGTGACCAGGACCGGAAGGCGGCTGTCATCGGCGGCCTTGAGCTCCAGAGCGATTCCGCTGACCTCGCCCTGCATGCGCAGCAGCGGCGCGAAATGCGTCTCGTGGTAGAGCCGCCCGCCGGCCGTCAGCAGGTCAGCGAAGTGTCTGCGGCCGACCAGGTCACCGCGCCGATAGCCGAGCCAGTCCAGCAGCGTGGTGTTGATCTTCGCGATCCGGCCGTCCAGCAGAGTGGACAGAAACCCGCACGGGGCGTGTTCGTACAGGTCCTCGGCACTGTCCTCCAGCAGCGCGGAGAACTGCGCCTGTTCATCGACGGGACTGCCGTCCTGTTCCAGATTTCGGCGCTCCTCTTCGTCACTCGTTCCGCACATCACCCGGCCGCTTCCGCGAACGCGGCGATCGCCGCGGCGGTCTCCTCCGGCGCGGCGAGCTGGGGGCAGTGCCCGGTCGCGTTCAGCGTGACCAGACGGCTGCCGGGTACCTGCGCGTGGACGAACGCGCCCACCTCAGGCGGGGCGATCGCGTCACTGGAGCACTGGGCGACCAGCGTGGGCACACCCACCCGGGCAAGATCGGCGCGGTGGTCGGACAGGAACGTCACCCGCGCGAAAGCGCGGGCAATATCCGGATCGGTGCGACAGAAACTGTTGGTCAGCTCCTCGCCAAGCTCCGGCCGCTGAGGGTTGCCCATGATGACCGGCGCCATCGCACCCGACCACCCCAGATAGTTCGCATCCAGCGACTCCAGCAGCTCACCGATATCCGCAGCACTGAACCCGCCGCGGTAACCGGTGGCCGGGTCGTCGACAAAACACGGCGACGGCGCCAGCAGCACCAGCCCCGCGAAAACCTCCGGCTCTCGTGCCGCGGCCAGCACGCCCATCATCGCGGCCACCGAATGCCCCACGAAGACCACCGGGCCGAGCGCCAGTTCACGGCAGATCTCCAGCACGTCATCGGCGTACCCGTCCAGCGCCGAGTAACGATCCCGGCTCCATGCCGACAGGTCGGAACGCCCGGCGCCCACATGATCGAAGAGGACCACGGTGAAGTCACGCTCCAGCACCGGCGCCACCAGACGCCACATGTTCTGGTCGCATCCGAAGCCATGCGCCAGCACCACCACCGGCCCTCCCGGCCGCCCGGTCACCGTCACATGGTTCCTGTCCCTCACACCCATAGGCTCAGTCTCGCAGACCAGTACGGCACAGCCCGCCCGACCATCTCCGTAGAACCGGACTGTCTGTAAGCCGGGCCAACCGTGTTGATCATGAATCGCGCTGTTCGGGGCACACGCTGATCAAAGAGATCCGGACGAGTGCAGGGGGCCCAGTGCCGATACGGGAAACCAGGAGTAACACCGGCCGCCCCAGAGCTGTGGCATCGCTGCCCCGCTCTGTGGTTGCTCTCGCACTGGCGGGTGCCGTGCTCTGCGCCGGTGCGCTGCTTTTTGTGCGCTTCGCACACTGGGCCGGGGCGAATCCACTCACTGCCGTACTACTGGCGCTGATCGCGGTTCCCGTGCTCTACGCCCTGTTCCGCGCGATGCCAGGGGTCCGGGAGTTGCGCCGCGCCGCCCGGGCGGGGATGGCTCAGGCCGACCGCGAATTCACCGGGACGATCCGGGCCGGCCAGACCTTCGAGCCCGCCCTGGGCGCCCGGGCCCAAGGGCCGGCTGGCTTCGCTCCCGCCGTGGCACAGGACGGGCTCACCGTCGCGCTACCCGATCCTGCGCCCGACTTCACGGCCCTCGACCCCGACGGCTTCGAGGCCGCCGTCGCGGCGCTGTGCGAACGAGACGGCTGCCGCGAGGTCGAGATGGTCGGCGGCGCCGGTGATCTCGGCGCTGATGTCCTCGCGACTGCACCTGACGGCCGGCGCGTTGTCGTGCAGTGCAAGCGGTACGGCCCCGCGCACAAGGTCGGCTCCCAGGACCTCCAACGCTTCGGCGGTACCTGCTGGTCGGTGCACGGAGCCCAGCTCGCCGTAGTAGTCACCACCAGTCAGTTCACCGCGCCGGCTGAGGACTACGCCGCAGACTGCGGTATCCGCTGCGTGGATGGTGCTTCCCTCGCCGCCTGGGCAGAAGGTTCAGGACCCGCACCGTGGGGCCCCGCAATCGTCCCGGTGCGTATCCCTCCGGCCCCTGAACCGTAAAGGGTCCAGGTGCAGTCGACCCCCGCACCGTACCCGCCCCTGGCGATCACGCCCTCGAAGGTGCGGTACCCCGTCGGACGGTCCTCCGTGGGCCGCGGGACGCCGGTCAGCTTCCCCTCCGCTGCGGGGCCGCCGGACACCCTCTCCGTATGCGCCTGCCACGGCCGCGGGCCGCGTCCGGGCTGTGAGCCGGGGCCGGTGGGTCCGCCTGCGTGGTCAGTCCCTGCTGTCCGGACGGTCACCGGGTGCCCGGGCGAGGATGTTGAGGGCGGCGCCCAGCCCGTGCGGAGCCCGGTGGTCCGGGCGGCTCGACGTCAGGACGGGACACCGGTCCGTGCGCAGGATCCGGCGGTGCTGCCGCTGCAGCGCGGCGACGAGGGCCCGGTCCTCACTGTGGGCAAGAGGCGGGAAGCCCCCGGCTGCGCGGTAGGCGGCCGCGGTGACACCGAGGTTGGCGCCGTGGATGTGCGGATGCGTCCAGAGAACGGAGTCGGCAGGCCGGCCGGCGAAGTACTGGGCATTGTGCTTGGCCACGACGGCCGGGTGCAGCAGGGGGTGGGGCGTCAGCCGGACGGTACCCACCAGGCACTCCCACCCCTCCTCGGCGTGGCGGAGCTGATGGGCCAGCCAGTCCGCGGGGACGACGGTGTCGGCATCCGTGGTCGCGATCCACAGCCCATGCTCGTACGGCCGCAGCAGCCTGAGGGCTTCCTCGGCGGCTGCGGCGCGTGCGACTCCTACGTTGCGCCGGGCGAGCTCCACCACCCGTGCGCCCACCCTCCGTGCGACAGCCGCCGTGCCATCCGTGCACGCGTCCGCCGCGACCACAGTCACCAGCGGGACGCCGGGTACCGCCCGGTGGGCGGCAGCCGCCTTGAGGCTGCGCAGGGTCGCGGGCAGCGTGGCGGCTTCGTTGTGGGCCGGGATGATCACGGCGCAGGCGGTGGGCCGGGCGCTCACACCAGTCCCTCTTCGGCCGCAGGGCTGGGTGCCGCCCGTCCGTCCGGGTGCTGCCGGGTGAGGACGTGGAGTGTGAAGTCCGGGTCACGCACGTCGAGGAGCGTCTCGAGGCCGGGCACGGAGGTGAGCAGGGGCGCGAGATCCGTACCGGTGAGCCGGTGCTCGGCCACCGGGTGGTTCCAGTGCACGGTGACGAGGGTTCCTCCGGGTTCGAGGCCGGCGACCGTGCGGGCCAGGATGTCCCGCAGAGTCCGGTCATCGAAGTAGTAGAGGAGCTCGGACAGCACGATGAGGTCGAAGGCGGCCTGCGGCCACTCGTCGGGAATGGTCAGCTCCCTGACGTCCACGTGCGGGTGGCCGCGGGTGGCATCCGCGGCGGCCCGGACCGCCGACGGCACCCGGTCGGTGGCCAGCAGGCGGTCGCAGCGGCCGGCGAGCTGCGCGGTGAGAGTCCCCACGGAACACCCGGGTTCGAAGGCGCTGCTGTAGCGGCGGCGCGGGAGCGAGGCGACGGTGAGGGCGTACTTGCGCTGCTCGTACCACCGCTCGGCGAGGCTCCAGGGATCGGGCGCTCCGGCGTACATGCGGTCGAAATAGCTCGCTGGAGTGCTCATCGGAAGACCACCTCGAACGGCCTCATGTGATGGGCGAGTTCCTCGGGAGGAAGGATGGCCGCGTCCCCCTCGCTCGCGGTCAGCGGCATGATCTGGCTGGTGAACCGCTGGATCGCCCGCTGTTTGCGGGTGGAAGCCTCTGGGGGCAGTGCGATCCGTGCGGCATCCTGCCAGGGGACGCGTTCGTCGCCGGGGAAAGCCCAGTGCCACATCCAAACGGGGTAGAGCCACAGGGGCACACCGGCGGCCAGGCATGCCGCGCCGGCCGCCCGCCCGGCTGCCTCGTGGTCGCTGTGGAGGTCACCGGTCCAGGGCGCCGCACACAGCACGGCACCGGTTTCGCGCAGAGCCGCCGTGATGCCGGCCCGAACCTCGCCCTCGTGCTGGTGGACGCGAGTGTCGGGCACCTGGAGGCGCCGCGGTCGAAGGCCGGGCAGGCCCAGATCGGCGACCGCGTGCTCAAGCTCGGTCTCCCGCATCACCGTGAGTTCGGCGGGGGAGACCAGCGGGCTGCGCGGGTGTGAGCCCTCGCCGTCGGTGACCGACACCAGGTGTACGTCGTTGCCGTCGGCCGAGAGGGTGGCCATCGTGCCGCCGAAACCCAGCACCTCGTCGTCGGGATGCGCCGCGACGACCAGAACGGGACCGCGGGGCAGTGCGGCAGCGGGAAGGCGGAGCAGGCCGTCCCAGCGGGCCCACTCGGTCTCCGGGGTGCCGGGAGCGTCGATGGCCGTGGCTGCTGTCCACCGTGCGCCGGTCACTGCTGCTCCTCGTTCAGGCTGAGCAGATTCCCCAGCTCGGCGAGGTTGCGTTCCGCGTGGTGCTGGCGGATGTAGACGGTGAGATCGGCGACGGCCCTGGCATGCCGCGGGTCGTGGCACAGCGGAGCGGCACCGGTGGCGCGCCCCACGTGGTGCAGCACCTCGGTGCAGACCTTTTCCACGAACGCGCGCACCCGCAGGCTCCGGATCCGCGCATCGCCCGAGATGTCGAACGGGTCCGTGTCGATGTCCGCGGCGGCCCGCTCCATCACGGTCTCCGCCGAGCTGATCAGCATGTCGACTGCGCCCAGGTGCGCGGCGGCGTGAGCGTCGGGAGGACGCCGGACGGTCGACTCCACCAGAGTGTCCGCCACGGCGCGGGCTCCGCCCAGCCAGCATGCTGCGACACCGATGCCGCCGTGCTGGAAACCCGGCCTGTTGACGTAGTCCTCCACCCCTCCGACGGCGACGGCCGCAACGTTCGAGAAGGAGACGTCCGGGGAGTCGCTGGCGTCCATCCCGACCGCCTGCCAGGTCCCTGGCACCGGGGCCACCCCGTCGTCGTTCACCGTCACGGCGAACAGGCGGCGCCCCTCGGGGCTGTCCGCCGTCACCAGCGCGCGGGTACAGGTGTGCGCGCCCGAGCAATAGGGCTTGACGCCGTCGAGGCGCCATCCGCTGCCGCTCGGGGTGGCGGTGAGACCGGGTCCCGGAGGCTGGGCGGCCCACACACCCCAGCACTCACCGTCGTCGGGCCGCGATCCCTCGATTTCGTCGAGGATGGCGATCGCGTCGACATGGCCCTCGGCAAGCCGGGCGAGCGTCAGGTCATCGCGGCCCAGCTCCGTCAGCGTCCGGAAACGGTCGACGGTACGGCCGCCGCCGGGCAGGGGAAGCCGGAGGTCGCCCTGCCCGATCAGAGCTGTCAGACGCGCGCAGACCGCGCGGGGCCGGTCGCCCTGGTCAGGTGGCCGGGTGGCGGGTGTGCTGTCAGTGGTCATCTTGCCTTTCCTCTGCCCTCCGCGGCAGGCCCGGTGAACGCCTGCCGCCCGCCCCCGCCGTCCGGGTGTCAGTGGCGGCCGTGGGTACTGTCGGCGGCTCCGCCGAACAGTCGTGCCACAGCCTTGAAAGGCAGGGCCACGACGGTGGCAATTGCCCCGCCGATAGACCTCAGGACGTCTGCGATTGCCGTCAGCATGGGCAAATCCTTTCTCTTCGTGGCTTGTGGATCGAATGCATTTTGAATTCTACCGAACATGCGTTCACTTGGCCTGTACCCCTTGATCGAGAGGGGAAACAGAACGAAGCCGGCGGAGGATATTCGAGGAGACGTACGGTGGCCCTGTTCACCGGGCGTACGGTTCAGCGATGCGGGTTTCCCTGATCGGGATCGTCATCGATCGTCTGCCATGTCTCACCCCGCCGGGTTGCGTCGTCCGCTCCCTTTCCCGTCCCGGTGTCTACGTCGATGGTCACCCTGACCCGGGCCGTCCTGCGGTGACACCGCCGGCGCGATGGCCGCCTACCGGGTTTCGCTCGACCTGCAGGGGCGACTCGTTGGCTACGAGTGAATTTGCCGTTGCGCGAAGGGGCAGATCGAGCGCTGACACCCAGGTGCTGCCAGAAGACCGCTGAGTCGTGGCAGTTCCCGGAAGGTGATTCACCATGAGTGTTGTTCAGGATCAAAGGCAAATACCAGCTCATCGAGCGGGGGGCGGCTCGGGAAATCTCTACGATGTCCTGGAGCTCATCCTGGACGGAGGCCTTGTGATCGATGTCAGCAGCGGCGTTCGTCTGGTTGCCCCGGCGGCAGTGGAGCGCGAGCCAGGAGCGCGGGCTGAGGAAACCGCTTTGTGCCCTGGGCGATCGGCATGGATGCTGGATCGCCGGAGGTACTGAAGATGATCAACGTCGTGTTGAAGCTGTCAGCCCGTGATTTGGTGCACGCGGACCTCGCGTCGTGTGGGTGGGCAGGGTCTGACCACCACCTGGCCGGCGTCGCCGAGCAACTGGAGCGTGTCCGGGGCGGCGAAGTCGACTACCTTGCTGTCTGCCCTGCAACGGACATCCCTGTGGCGAAAGGCGGCGTCGACTACCAGGTCAAGAAGGGAGTCGGCACTTTGTGGCAGCTGGCAGTCCACCCCGCATTGCAGTCGTGCGGGATCGGCACGTTCCTTGTCGAAGCCGCGGAACTGCGGATCAGAAACCGCGGTCTGCGGCAGGCCGAGCTCGGTGTGGAGGAAAACAACCCCCGGGCACGTGCGCTGTACGAAAGGCTGGGTTATATCGCGTATGACCGCCAGCCGGACTCGTGGGACGAGCAAGCCCCTGATGGATCGTTGCGGCGCTACGAAACGATGTGCACGTTGATGCGGAAAAAACTCGCGTAGGCTCCAGGATTCCTCAGCGGACGCAGCATCCAAGATCATGCCGTCAACAGGTCCGGGCGTCGACCTCCGAGGAGCGCAACCAGACTCCGCGGCACGGTGTAACCGACGGCGAGAGCGTGCAGCCATGGCGATGCAGCCCGAGGGGCCACGAGACACCCCTGACGATCTTTGCGGGACAAGCTTTGGTTTCGCACTCCATCTGCGTCGAGAGCTGGACGCCGGCTCTCCACCCGCCGCGTCGCAGGTCAGAGTTCGGTCGTCCAGATTCCGACCGGATGGTCACTCGGAGGCAGCCACAACTGAGGCTGTGACTCGCGATGCCTCTCGTCCGCTGAGAAACCGCTGATGAGATGAGTGGCTGTTTTGCGCAGGCTCACGTCGAACGCCCGAAGGGCCGAGTCGTAGCCGTAGTCGCTGATCCACAGCTTCGTCGTCACGAAGATGTCGGAGCGGTCGACGTCCGAGCGGGCGATGGCCTAGCCGACCTGCCGCTCGTTGAAGTACGCGGCGGCGGTGTCGATGAGGCGGTAGCCGCCGTGCAGTGAGGCGAGGACTGCTTAGTGGTCTCTTCCGGGGCGCTCTGGTAGACACCGAGGCCGAGGGCGGGCATCTGCACGCCGCTGTTCAGGGTGAGGAGCGAGTTGCGGCTGGTCATGGTTGATTCCTTCTCTTGTGGGCGTCGGCGCGCGATGCAGCGGCCCGTGTGTCGCTCCGGCGGGGCCGATGGGGATGAGCCCGCTGCCGACGGGGAGGGCATGCGTGGGGAGCGCGAGCTCTTCGCGCGCACGGCGGGATTGTTCAGCCGACTGGGAAACCGACCTGGCTGAGGCCGGCGCAGTACTCCAGGAGCCGGTCCTGCAGCTCGCGCGACCGGGTCGCGGGGTGGGGGGTGCGGGGCTGCTGGTGGTGGAAGTAGCTGCCGGTCACACGGGCCGCACTGTCGTCGCCGGCCGCAAGCCAGGCTTGGGTGACGGGGGCAGCCTGGAGGTCGTCCGTGGCGCTGCTGCCGCCCATCTTCGTGGGGACCCAGCCGGGGTCGACCGCGTTGGAGAGCGTGCTGGGCCACCTGCGGGCGACGGCCATGGCGAGGGCGGTGAGGTAGAGCTTGGACTCCGAGTACGCCTGGGAGCCCTGCCACGGGCGCCGGGTCCATTGCGGGTCACGCAGCGTCGTGTCGCCGCTGTGGTGCATCCCGGAGCTGAGGTAGATAAGCCGCTCGGGCGGGGTGACCAGGGCGGTGAGGAGGTAGGGGGCGAGCACGTTGACGGCGAAGACGTCGGAGAGGCCGTCCTCGGTCTCCACGCGGCTGCGCCCGTAGTAGCCGATGCCGGCGTTGTGGATGACGGCATCGAACGGGCCCATGTCGTTGACCTGGGTGGCGATTTCACGGGTTTGGGTGATGCTGGAGAGGTCACCAACGGCTACACCGAGGCTGTCGGGGAGCGCAGCGTGTGTCTCGGGCCTGGACAGCGTTGCGCGCGTGGAGTGCCACTGTGTGGCCTTGGCCGGACAGGAGCTGGGCGGCCATCAGGCCGAGGCCGTCGGTCGAACCGGTGATGAAGATGCGGGCCATGGATCCTCCCTGATGGGCGTGCGGGTGCGCGGTCGAAGCGTGGTTCGTCTACTGCGGGTCGCTGACGCGGGTGCTGGTCGTGACCTTGAGAGGCACGTCGAGCAGGGGTGTCAGCTGGTCCACGACCCGGGTGACGTTCGGATGGTCGGCGTGTTCGGCGATCGCTTCGGCCGAAGTCCAGCCGTCAACGATGAAGAAGGTTCCGGGCGCATCGGCCTGCTCGTACAGGTCGTAGTAGAGGCAGCCGGCTTCCGCCCGCGCCGGGCCGACGAGCTCCAGCAGGAGTTCCTGGACCTGTTCGCGGTGCGGGGTCTTCGCCCGTACCTCGCAGATGATGTGGCGCTCTACTTCCTTGGCGGTCATGGGGATCTGCTTTCGTTTCGTGCGTGGCCGGCGCTCGGACTCCCGCACCGGTGCGACGGCACAGGTGAGGGCCGGCGTCGGCGGTTGGTGCGGCTCAGGCGCCGGTGAGTGTCATGACGATCTTTCCCCGCAGGCCACCGGCCCGGAGGAGCCCGGACGCCTTGGCATGTTCGGTCCAGGGCAGGGTCTGGTCGATGACCGGGCGGATGTCGCCGCGAGCGACCGCCGGCATGACCTGCGGAAGGAGCCCGGCGATGACCGTGCTCATCTCCCGGGTCCGGGTGAACCCGAAGGAGACACCGTGGACGGTGAGATGCCGGTAGGACAAGTGGTCGATGCCGATGGTCGAGGCGGGGCCGGCGAGGCGGCCGATGTTGACGATGTGGCCATCGTGCTTGGTCGCGGGCAGGCACTGGGCGAAGGTCTGCCCGGCGACGTGGTCGAGGACGACATCGACGCCCTGCCCGCCGGTTGCGGCCAGCACCGCCTCGGTCAGGTCCGCCTCCGAGGTGATGACCGTGGTGTCCACACCGACGGCGGTGAGCAACTCCCGCTTGTCCGCCGAACGGGTCGTGCCGATCACCTGGGACGCGCCGAGGGCCTTGGCCATCTGTGCGCCGATCAGTCCGATCCCGGTGGAGGCACCGGTCACCAGGACGCTCTGCCCCGTGGTGAAGCCGGCCTTGACGAGAGAGCCGTGTTCGGTGAGCAGCCCCGTGGGCAGCGCGCAGGCGGTTGCCGGGTCGACGCCTTCGGGGATCGGCAGCACGAACCGGTGGTCGGCGATCGTGTACTCGGCGAAGGAAGAGGGCGTGGAGCCCATGACGGCATCGCCGGTCGCCCACGTGTCGACGCCCTCTCCGACGGCGGCGATCTCACCGGCGTACTCGAAGCCGGCGATGAACTCCCTGCCGTGTCCGCCGTTAATCGGGTCGGATTCGGCGAGCATGCCGATGTCGGCGTTGTTGGTGGCAACAGCGACCGTGCGGATCAGGACTTCGCCTGGGCCGGGCTGCGGTACGGGCCGCTCCCGAATCTGCCAGTGAGGCCCGATTCCGCCGATGAGTGCGCGCATCGTGTCCGTCATGTTCTCTCTCCTTCTCGCGTGCTTGGGCAGGGCAGCGGTTTCGGCGCGAGTGCTCGGCATGGGTGATGTCTTCCATCCAGGCCGTTTTCCGGGCGGTGCGGTGGGCGTGTTGGTCAGTTCTGACCGGCGTAGACACGGGTCATGCCGCCGTCGACGATGAGGTCGATGCCGTTGATGTAGCTGCTGGCGTCGGAGGCGAGGAAGACGACGGCGTTGCCGATGTCCTCCGCAGTTCCTACGCGGCCGGCCGGGATCTCCTTGGCGACACGCTCGACGTAGGCGGCGACGTCGGCGTCGCTGAGCTTCTGCTCGTGGCCGTAACCCTCGGTGGGCACGACGCCGGGGCTGACGGAGTTGACCCGGATCCGGCGGTCCTTGAGGTCGGTCGTCCAGCTGCGGGCGAGGGACCGGACGGCTGCCTTCGACGAGGCGTAGGCGGCGAAGCCGGGCAGTCCCATGTCGGCGGTGATCGAGGCGTTGAGGACGATGGACGCGCCGTCGCGCAGGACGTCCAGCATGCTCTGCACCGTCAGGACGACGCCCTTGATGTTGATGCCCAGTTCGCTGTCGATCTGCTCTTCGGTGAGCTCGGGCAGCGGTGTCGCGTGCCCGCCGCCCGCGTTGGCGAAGACGATGTCGAGGTGCCCGTGGGCCGCCTTGATGGTGTCGGCCACACGGAGCATGTCGCTCTTGCTCGACACGTCGGCCTGGATGCCCCGGGCGCACGGGCCGAGCCGTTCGGCGGCGTCGTCGAGGACGTGTCGACGGCGGCCGGTGATGTAGACGAACGCACCCTCTTCTATGAGGCGCTTGGCAGCGCCGAAGCCGAGTCCGGTCGTGCCGCCGGTGACCAGGGCGACACGGCCCTGGAGTACGTGCTGTTCCATAACTCTTTCCCTACGCGCTTGGCCCCTCTTCCCGGCGCAGCGCCATGAGGCGACGCGCCGGGAAGAGGACGGTGTGTGGCGCCCCGGGCTCCGCCGAGGAACCGGCTGCTCCCTGCTGGCTTTGGGCCCTACCGGTTGACGGTGCTCTGCTGCTGCGCGGTGTACCGGTCGCCCTTGATCTGCACCTCGGACAGAGCAGTTTCGATGCGCTGCAGGTCCTGTGCGGTGAGCTCGACATTGTCGGCGCCGACGTTCTCTTCGAGCCGGTGCAGCTTCGTCGTGCCGGGGATCGGGGTGATCCACGGCTTCTGCGCGAGGAGCCAGGCGATGGCAACCTGCGCCTGGGTGGCCTGCTTGGCCTCGGCGATGTCGCCGAGCAGGGCGATCAGCGCGAGGTTGGCCTGACGGGCTTCGTCCTCGAATCGCGGCAGGACGTTGCGGATGTCGTTCTCCGCGAACTTCGTGTCTTCCTTGATCGCGCCGGTCAGGAAGCCCTTGCCGAGCGGGCTGAACGGCACGAACCCGATACCGAGCTCTTCGAGGGTCGGCAGGATGACCTGCTCGGGCTCGCGCCACCACATCGAGTACTCGCTCTGCACGGCCGTGACCGGCTGCACCGCGTGGGCCCGGCGGATGATGTCCGCACCGGCCTCGGACAGGCCGAAGTGCTTGACCTTGCCCTCCTGGATGAGTTCACGGACGGTGCCCGCGACCTCTTCGATGGGGACGTTGGGGTCCACCCGGTGCTGGTAGAACAGGTCGATCCGGTCGGTCTGCATCCGCTGCAGGGACTGCTCGGCGACCAGGCGGATCCGCTCCGGGCGGCTGTCCAGGCCGGCTGTGGAGTTGCCGTCCTTGAAGCCGAACTTCGTGGCGATGACGACCTGGTCCCGCACGGGGGCCAGGGCATTGCCCACCAGCTTCTCGTTCGCTTCGCCGTAGGCTTCGGCGCTGTCGAACAGGGTGACGCCGAGATCGGCGGCCGCGCGGATCAGCTTGGTGGCCTCGCCGGTGTCGGCGGCGGGCCCGTAGCCGAACGTCATGCCCATGCAGCCGAGTCCGATCGAGGACACTTCCAGGCCGCTGGTTCCCAGCTCACGCTTGTTCATTGTCGTTCTCCAATCACGTGGCTACGGGCAGCCTGATCGAGGCCGTACCCGAGTCCGTACATCTGGCTCCGCGAGTTCCCGGCAGAGCTCTTGGCGGCCCCATCGTGTAGCGGGCCATGGGTTCGTGCTGGTCAGGCCAGGCCGTCGCCGTGGGCCAGGTTCATCCCCAGCGCGCGCGATGCGTCCACCTGGGCCAGCAGCTCCTTGGCGTGGGTCTCGATCGCGGCGATGGCGTCAGCACCGGCGACGAACCGCACAGGGGGCTCCTCCAGGGCAGCGACCTTCAGCAGCGCCTCGGCGAGCTTGGCCGGGTCACCGGCCTGCTGGCCGTTCATCGTCTTCCAGCCCGCGATCTGCGCCGCGGTGCTCTCGGCGTAGTCATCGACGGTCAGCTCCGGCCAGGTGGTGGAGGCTTCCACCAGCAGCTCGGTGCGGAAGAACCCGGGCTCCACCGTCGTGGTGCGGATCCCGAACGGCGCCACGTCCAGGTGCAGGGCCTCCATCCAGCCCTCCACGGCGAACTTCGACATCGTGTAGGCGGCGGTGAACTCCTGGCCGACCAGTCCGGCCAGCGACGAGATCGTCATGATGTGCCCAGCGCGCTGCTCGCGCATGACGGGCAGCACGGCGCGGGTGACGTTCATCGGCCCGAATACGTTGGTCTCGATCTGCTGGCGCATCTGCTGATCGGAGACCACCTCGAAGTAGCCGGCGTAGAAGTTCGCCGCGTTGTTCACCAGGACGTCGATCCGTCCGAACCGGTCGACGGCCGCGCGGACCGCTGCGTCGGCGGTGCCGGCGTCGGTGAGGTCCAGGGCGGTGACCAGAAGGTTGTCGTGCTCGCCGCCAAGGGCCTTGAGGATGGTTTCGGGGCGGCGGCCGGTGGCCACTACCTGATGGCCGGCTTCCAGGGCCTGGCGGGCGATGTCCAGGCCCAAGCCGCGGCCGGCGCCGGTGATGAAGAAGACCTTGCTCATGAGACGGGGTGCTCCAGAGGGGATTGGTGCGGGGGTCAGCGGGCGTCGGGGTCCGACTCGACGATGCTCTTCAGCTGGGCGATCGCGCTCATGGCGTTGGGCCAGCCTGCGTAGAAAGCGATGTGAGTGATGGCCTCCACCAGCTCGTCCTTCGTGACTCCGTTCTCCAGGGCCTTCGGCAGGTGGAAGGCGAGCTGGTCGGCGCGGTAGAGCGCGATCAGAGTGGAAACAGTGATCAGGCTCCGGTCCCGCTGGGACAGGCCCTCGTCTGCCCACACCTCACCGAACAGGACGTCGTCGGTCAGCCGGACCAGCTCGGGTGCGAAGTCACCGAGCATCTTCTGAACGGCGGTCTGTTCCTCAGCCATGGCGCACAACCTCTCGGGGCGATAGAGCGAACGAATTTGATCTGCCGGATTCACAGGGCACGGTGCGACGGGGCCGGTGAAACCGGCGTCCCTGTGAAAGCGGGGCAGTAACCATGCAACCGCGATCGGAGGGAATGAGGGAGTCTCTGCTGTGAGGGGTACCGGCAGGGACCCCCGCGTCGATTCCCACAGGTCAGAGCCCCACGGCAGCGTCTGGCGAGTCTGTCCGATTCCTGAGGAAGGGGCACTGCTGCGTCCGGGACCAGCGGATCAGACCAGTACCCGGTCGTCGGCCTCATCCTGCGAGGACACCTTGGCCGGCCCGTCGGTAAGGTCCGCCTCAGAAGTATTCGTGCGAGTGGCGCGCATCGCGGCCAGGATCAGCAGCGGGATCATGCCGAGGGCGGCCATGACCACACCGACGACCTCCGGGCCCCTCACACCGAGCGGGGAGTCCAGGGCACTGCCCGCGATCCAGGTGCCGACGGCGATGCCGACGTTGAATCCGGACACGGTCAGTGCGGCGGCGAGCCCGGGGGCCGAGTGCCCGAACCGCACGGCCAGCGGGGTCGCGATCGACGTGACCGCCATACCGGTCAGGCCCAGCAGCACCACCAGGACGACCGTCGGGAACGTGCTGGCGGACAGCGGGATCAGCAGGAACAGCACCAGCCCGGATCCGGCAGCAATGGCCAGAAACGTGGTCAGCGGCCTGCGGTCGCCGAAGCGTCCGCCGAGGTTCGTGCCCAGCAGAGCACCGATACCGAAGCCGACCAGGACCAGCGGCACAACGCCCTCGGACAGGCCCGTCCGCTCGGTGAGCAGCGGTGAGATGTAGCTGTAGGCGGCCAGGAACCCGCCCGAGACGAGCGCCGTCGCGGCCAGCACGAGCCACATCCGCCCATGGCGCAGGACGCCGAGCTGGGAGCGCACGGAGGGCGCCTCACGGTGTTCCTCGGCGGGAACGAACCGGCCGATCACCACAGCGGCGATCACGGCCAGGACGGTCAACGCCCAGAAGGTGCCGCGCCAGCCGATCGACTGGCCGACGAACGAGCCCAGCGGCACACCGGCCACGATGGCCAGGCCCATGCCGCTCATCATCACGCCCATGGCCCGGGACGCGGCGGCCGGCCCGGCCGCGGACGTAGCGACCACAGAGGCGACCGACAGGAACGCGCCGGTGGCCAGCGCGGTCAGGACCCGGGCCGCGAGCACCACGGTGAACGACGAACTGAGCGCCGCGATCATGTGGCCGGCGGCAAACGTGCCCAGCGCCATGACCAGCGTCGACCGGCGGGGCAGACGCAGAGTGGCGAGCGAGATCGTGGGCCCGCCGATGATCATGCCGATCGCGAAGGCCGTGATCAGCAGACCGGCCTGGGAAACGCTGACGCCCAAGTCGGAGGCCATCTCGGGCAGGATGCCCGCGATGATGAACTCCGTCGTGCTCATCAAGAAGGTACCCAGGGCCAGCAGCGGCACGACGAAGGGCAGCTTGGTAGTGGTTTTCTGTCGCAGAGGGGACATGCGGAAACAGCCTTTGCTGTACGAGTGGATGGCGGCGGGACCAGCCGAAGCAGTCACCGGCCTGAACCCCGAAACGCGGGGCGACCACCATGCAACCGCGATCCCCGGCAACGAGGGAGCCTCCGCTGTGAGGGGTACTCCCCAAGACCCCCAGCTACGCATCCTGAGCAACCGAAACCCGCTCGCCCCCGGCCGCAGGAAGCAGCCGGGGGCGAAGGAAGTCAGGGACGGAGGGATCAGCTCTCGGAGTTCGCCTCGGTGTCCAGCGGTGCCTCGGACGGCGCGGACCAGCTGGCGAGCAGCTTCAAGGCGTCCTCAGCAGCCGTTCCCGGGGCGGCGCTGTACGCGGCGATGATGAGCCCGCTGCCGCCCGGCAGATCCATCGACTCATGGTCCAGCTCCAGATCCCCGACAACGGGATGGTTGAACCGCTTCTTGCCCTCGCGGAAGACGTGCACGTCATGGGCACCCCAAAGCACCCGGAAGGCATCGCTGCGGGTCGACAGCTCACCGATCAGGTTCGACAGCTCCCGGTCATAGGGGTTCTTCCCTGCCTCGATCCGCAACGCACCGACCGCGCCCCGGGCGATGCGCTCCCAGTCGGTGTAGAAGCGCCTTGCGGCCGGGCTGAAGAACACGAACCGCGCCGTATTCGCACCGCACGCCGGATCGGCGTACATCTCCGAGTACAAGGCCCGCCCCAGCGGATTGCAGACCAGAATGTCGAACCGGTTGTTCTGCACGAACGCAGGCAGCCCCGGCATCCCCTCCACGATCCGCTCCACACTCGGCCGCACGCCCGTCCGGACCGGCTGACGCTTCGCCCGGGCCGGCGTCGAGTTCGCGGCGCGCGCCAGGTCGTCCAGGTGACTGCGCTCGGTGTCGTCGAGCCGCAGGGCCTGCGCGAGCGCGTCCAGCACTCCCTCGGACACCCCGCCGAGATTCCCGCGCTCCAGCCGGGTGTAGTACTCAACGCTCACCCCGGCGAGCATCGCGACCTCACTTCGCCGCAAGCCGCTCACCCGGCGGTTCCCGTACGAGGGCAGGCCAGCCTCCTCGGGCGTGATCTTGTCACGGCGAGACTTGAGGAAAGCGCGCACTTCAGCCTGATTGTCCATATGCCCAGGCTAGGCACGAGCCCCCGAAACTGAGAGACCCTGCCAGTACCCCCACCAGCAGGAGCCCCCAGCCTGCCCAGATGATTAGCCACAACCGGCGCCGTGCTGCAGGGATGCATCCGAATTCGAACACATGATTGTATTTAGCTATGAGGCCGATTCCCGACGATCTTGACCGTATGCAAGAGGAGTGGCACGCCACCTACCGCCAGCTCGCCAGTCACCCGTGCACGCCACTCCGCAAGAGGATGCTCGACCTGCCAGCGGCGGTGGTGTTCCATCCGCACTAGCAGCGGCATCGGTCAGCAGGCTCGGCTGCCCTACACGGTGCCGGCCGTGCTCGACCTTCCTCCTGACACACCTCGGCTGCAGGTCCTCCTGAAGTACTTCGAGAGGCAGATCACGGAGACCGGCACGGTCGGTCCGTGGTTGCGGCTCAGTGCGGCGCGATCCGGGAAGCTCTCGCCCGAGCAAAGTGGCCGGAACGACTGCGCCGGTTGTGAGATTCTGACAAGATCGTTGGACTGCGCTCGAGGTCGGCATCGGGCCCTCCAGCTGCGTCAGCAGATGGTCACCGATAGCCGCACCAAGGCGTGCTCCGGTGGACAGCCGGTGGACAGATGCCTTTGGACGAGTCAATACGAGGTCGCACAGGGGAGACTGCCGCATATGGTCTGATCAGGCAAAACGTCACCAGGCGGCACAGTGTGACACCACCCAGCATGAATGCTCTCGGTCTCGTAATGCGTAGGTCTCGCTACCCGACGCGTGTACCGGTTGCACTCCGTACTCGACAACGGTTAGGGCGCATGGTCGTCCTGGAGGCACCGCGCATTCCTCAAGAACGCGGCAAAGCAGGGACATCCCAGGGACTTTTCAGGGACTTTCACGTCTATCTCAGGGAGGTTCCAGGGACTTTCCGCCGCGTAAGCAGGGAAGGACCTGACAGCGCTGAAAGACACGAACGCGCTGGTCAGGGCCCATCTGCCTAGCACTCGATGATGTTCACCGCGAGCCCGCCACGGGCCGTCTCCTTGTACTTCACCTTCATGACATCGGTCGCTTCGGTAGGTTGTACCGGACGGCGGCTGCTGGAGACGTACCGGGGTTAAGCACAAACGGCCGAGATCACATGGCATGGCAGGGTCCGAGACATGATCGAACGTCCCCGCGGCGGACGTGGTCGGTGCCTCGTCGGCGCCCGTCGGCTGTCCCAGATGTCAGCAGCCACGTCGTCCCCGGAGGGGTACAGAGGGGAGCGTCGACCGGGAGCGGCCTACCTCTTCGTCCCTCGCCCGAACGAGATTTCCACCCTGCGGTTCTTCTTCCGGCCTTCCTCGGTGGAGTTGTCCGCGATGGGGTCGTCCTCGCTCTTGCCGACCACCGCGAAGACGGCGCTGGACGCACCCAGCTTCGCGGCGAGCGCCGTGTGTACGGCATCGGCGCGTTTCGTGGAAAGGACCTTGCCGTGGGCGTACGTCCCCAGGTCGTCGGTGAAGCCGCGGACCGTTACCTTCCGCGGGCCGTTCTTCCTGATCTCCTCGGCGACCTCGGTGATCCGGGCGTCGGCACGACCGCTCAGCTCCGCGCTGTCCTTGGCGAAGAGGACCTCGGCCTGGAGGGTCAGCTTGATATCGTCGTTCGATTCCTCGCGCCCCGAGTCGCCGGACAGGTCTCCGGTAACCGAGAGGATGTCAACCACCACCGGAGGGGCCAGCTCCGCTCCGTGCGCCAGTTTCAGCACCGCGGCGTGTGGGTCGACCGGGACGGGCGGCGGCTCGGTCGAAGCGCTGGGCGAGGGGGCGGCGTCGGCCCCGGGGGCGTCGTACAGACCGAGGGAAGCCGTCAGGCATACGGCGGAGAGTGCGCAGGCCGCGAGCCGCAGGGCAGCGGCGCGTGCCGTCGTGGCCGGCCTCACTGCGCGACCGTGATCTTGACAGGGGCGGTGCCGAAGGTCGGCATGGCGAAGTCGACCTCCGTCGTGCCCTCGGGCGGCGCCGGGAACTGGACGAAGACCGCGGCCGTGTCGCCGGGCTGGAAGACCGTGTGGAACTGGTTGCACAAGCAGTTTCCCTGGGTGTCCCGCAGCGGGTAGTAGCGCTTCTTGCCCTTGAGGTCCGCCAGGGTGGCACCCGATGAGGAGTAGCCGTTCTTCAGCGACAGGTCATTGCCGCCGGTCCAGTGGTCCGTGTTCAGTGCCGTCTTGCCGTCGTTGCGCATCTCGCCGCGGACGGTCACCACACCGCCGTCGTACCGCTGCACGGAGTCGATGGTGAGCACCGCGCCATTTGCGCCCTTCATCTCCAGGCCCAGGCCCAGGCCCTTGGAGCCGGCCGCGGCGGGCTGTTCGGCAGCGGTCTTCTCAGCAGTCGACTTCTTGCCGTCCGGCGCACCATCCGAATCGCCACCCCCGCACCCGCTCAACGAGAGCGTTACGACCGCGATGAGTCCGAAGGCGGCCGCTTTCGCGCCGCCTTGCCTCACTCCGTTCTGGCTTCGGTGCCCAAGACCTGTCCGGCCCCGCATCGCACGCATCACGCTTCCCCCTGGTTCCCCCTCGACTGCAACACGTTGCACAGTAGCGCACGTGAACCCTGTGCCCCGGCGATTTTCATCGTGTGCAAGAACCTCCGCGGAACCCGAGGAGAAGCCTTCCTCCCCTGGCCGTAAGGCAGTTGAGCGAGGTGGACGTTCCGACGCCCAGCCGGGGCCGTCTGGTCCAGGTCGATCAGGGTTATTTCCGGGCGGAGGACGTCTCGGTGGCGAACGGCTTGTCCATCGAGGCCCAGCAAGGATCGACGTCATGAGGGCGTGGAGTGGCGGGCCTGATCACCTCTGCCGACGGGATCAGCTTCACCGTGCCCGTGCAGACCCTGTACGCGGGGTCGAACCCCCGGTATTTCGGGCTGCGCCCCAAGGGCACCACCTGGCTGAACGTGGTGAACGACCATGTGATGGGGCTGGGCGGCGCGTTTGCCCACTACGGACGGCTCTTCAGGACCATGGACAGCAGCGGCAGCGCCTTCTGGGCGGTCATGGATGGGGCCGGTGATGTTGACGTCGAAGACCGACCTGATGACGTCCTCGGTGATGGTTCCCAGCGGTGCGGGTGTTCGTTGTGGTGTCGTGGCCGACGAGGTCGAGGGCAGAGCAGAGGCCGCCGTCCCACCGCCCCCGGGAACTCGGCCTGTGGGAGCGGGTAGTTCCAGATGTAGATGTGCTCGTGTCGGCCTTGCTGTCCGGCGCCTGTGCGGGCCAGTCTGAGGCCGACCGGCCCGCAGAACAGGGGCCACAAACGAACGGGGAACTCCGTCATGCTGCGCAGAATCACGACGGCTCTTGCTGCTGGTGCCTTGCTCGCTGGGATCGGACTGGCAAGCAGCGGGACAGCGTCAGCCGCACCCGCCGACGGCCCTTGGGTGGGATGCCCGTACGGGGCTGTGTGCATCTACGGCCAGGACGTCAATCCATGGGGCAGCCCCCACCCGACTGACGTGTATTACAGCTACGGTGCCCACAACTTGAGCGGCAAGTACGGCCACCACTACATCGTCAACAACCAGTACAACGGTGCCGGTGTCAGCCTGTGTTCGGGCTACAACGGCGTCGGCTGTCACCCTCAACTCCCGGCACAGAACGCGCAAACCTACGACCTGACATCCGTCAACTCCATCACTCTCAACCGCGACCCCATCCTGGGATAGGGGATAGGGGATAGGGGATAGGGGATAGGGGATAGGGGATAGGGGATAGGGGGATAGGCGCTGCCTCCAGTGTCCAGTCCGGGGCGTACGGGCAGCAGGCATCAGCCAGAGGCGGAGGCCCAACCGGGCACCTCACAGCCGGTATCAACAGTTCGTGATCAAAACCACCGTGCGCGTCGGTGACGAACAGGGAGGCGCAGGCGAGTCTCGGGTTCCGTCAGCACCACAGCTCGTGGATCTCACCGCCTGTCAGCACGGCCGGGGTCGCACCTGGTTACGTAGTGTCGGGACCGCAGCCGGCCAAGGCGGTCCTGCCAGCGGCCGTGATCCCACCCCCCCGCAAGGGCCCGTAGTCAACGGGGTTTCGGAGGCGTCCGCACGTGCAGGGGAAACCGACGCCGTGTCCACCGCGAAAACCAGGAGGAAGAGCGGGGGATGCTCCGAGTGGAGTCTGCGCGACGACGTGGTGAACCACCTTGGCTCCGAGCACCTGTGGCCGCCACACCTGCTGCGCAAGGAGACGACGGAGGAGGCCGGCGACCTCCTGGGGCGGGGACGGCTGAGCGGGCGGCCCCGAGGGCAGGTCCGGCCGGGCGAGCACAAGCGCGTGCCGAGCGAGTGTTCCAGCCCCGGCGTCCACCGCCTGCCGCGCTTCTGGCACTCGGCCTCGCCCTGGGCCCCTGTTACCGAAGCACCGCCGTCGGCCGCAGCCCCCTGCGCCTTGGCTGCTCCGTGGAGTGGCATGGCGGGTTCCGTCTCAGCGTCGAGGAACTGCGCCGTCACCCCGGTTAGTCGCGGCCAGGACTATGGCGACTGGGGCGCGCAGATCGCGGGCGACGGAGGGACTGTGTGCTTCACGACGAGCCGGGCGCACGTCGACCTCGCCAACCCGGCCTGATGCATCACGATCGGCGGCGTTCGCCTCGGCCGGGGAGTCGCCGCCCGCGCGAGGGCCGAGACACACCGGGGTGGCTCGTGACCCAAGTGTCAGGCCAGAACCGGCTATCCGGCTATCCGCCGGCTACCCGGCTCCATCAGGTTCCAACAAGGCGGCGATCATGGTCGCGGCATGCCACCGCTCGAACGCGCGGTGGCTCCAGCCGCGTTCCTCCACGAGACGCCGGTAATTGGCCGGCTGGATCTGCAGCCACAGAATGTCGGCGGCAACCTCGGCGGGGACATCGCGCCGTAGCGAACCTGTCGCGGCCACCGCCGCGAGGACGCCACGGGCACACTCCAGCAGCTCGTCCTGGGATTTCTCCAGCAGTTGTGCCAGCTCGGAGTCGCTTCCTGCGGCTTGCTCGAGCACCAGTTGCAGGGCCCCGAGCCGCTGCGAGATGGCAGCAGTGAAGGCGGCGAACTCGGTAAGAAGCCGGTGCGCGTCCTGGATCACCAGGATCCGCCGGAAGTCTCCGTCGTTGGCGCTGACGCTACCGCCCTCGGCCACCCGCTGGCGGGCGAGCCCGAACAGCTGCGCCTTGCCGCCCACTCCGAAGACCGTCTGACGGGATACACCGGCGCGCGCCGCGATCTGGTCGATCGTGGCGCCCGAGTAGCCCTCATTCACGAACACCTCCCCGGCGGCCTCCACCACGGCCTCGCGAGTACGGCGGGCGCTCTCGTCGCGCAAGGGGGAGCGGTACTTGCGCTGAGTGCTCTTGACGCTTGTCATGTGATTTGACTAGCCTCCCAGTCAAGTCATTCGACTTATGGTTAAGCCAATTCTAGGAGCAGGAGACGGCGTTGTCGACATCGGACGTCCTCAAACCGTGGCGGGTTCTGGGCTTCGGCAAGCACCCGGAGATAGGCGAGAAGGTTCAGGCACGCCTGCGGGAGGCGGGTCTGGCGGCCACGGTCATCGTCCTCACCGACGATGAGGCCGGTGACACCCGGCTGATCCAGGAACTGAGCAACACCGAGTACGACGGCGTGGTGATCGGCAGCTTCATCAGCGGCCAGGACCCTGAGCTACCGCCGACCGAGCTGACAAGCCTCTGGTTCAACCGAATTCTCAACGTCATTCACGCCTACGCGCCGACCGCCAGGATGATCCTGGTCCGCAACCCAGGCGACGCACTGCCCGCGGTCCGCCGCGTACTCGGCTGAGCCTGGCGACCACGGCAGCGACCGTCCGGCGCGGGCGGGCCCCGGACTGTCCTGGGCGGGGCCCGCCCGTGCCGGTGCGGTCTCTGTGTCAGCCGACGTTCACGTCGATGCAGGTGTAGAAGGCGTTACTGGTGTCCGCGATGTTCCAGACGGCCAGGACCTTCTGCTGCCCCTTGAGGCCGCCGAAATTCACCGAGTGGGTGACGGTCGCGCCGGGCTTCGCCCCGTGGTCGTCGAACTCGGCGATCTTCTGGCCGCCGACGAAGTACTGCCAGGTGCTGGTGGCGTGCTGGGCGGTCAGTGTCCACTTGAACTCCGTGGTGGAGGAGACCGGTGTGACGGCCCAGCCCTTGGAGTCGTCGTCCAGCTCGGCGTACTGGGCGTTCCCGCCGCTGCAGCTCTGCAGGCCCTTGGGCCCCTCCACGCTCTGCGGCTCATAGGTGATGGCACCGCAGCTGACGGTGTGTGCGGCGCACTGTGCCTGCCTGCTCGGCGGTGACGAGATATATCCGTGGGCGCTCGCGGAGCCGACCGGCAGGCTGAGCGCGAGTACGGGCGCGAGGACCGCACCGAGGATCGCGGCTGTCTTCCTTTTCGCGTGCATGAGAACTCCTTCACATCAGGTCTTCCTGGACGCGCCCGGCCTGTGGGGGGCCGGGCGCGTCCAGGCCGGCCTCTCGCGGGTGGGGCCGAGAGGCGCGAAGGGGAGCGGCGCCGACCACCTCGTGCCGGAGGGAACCGCGCGGTGCGGCAACGGCGTCAGTGGTCTCCGCCAACTTGGTCCAGACCATTTCAGCTCGACGTGTTCGCGTCAAGAGTGGGTGGGCGTGGGCTCGGTGGGGGCCGTTGGTGCCGGACTGGATGCACCCGGCCGGGTGGTGTCCCCATGGGGGTGGTCACACCCGGTCGCGCGCCACAGCTTGCGCCGGTGCGCTGGTGCACGTCGTATGGGGTATGCCGGTGTGCGTACTTCGGTCGTACGGTGCGTCAGTCTGCCGCCCCCTGCCCCTGCGTGCCGCCGGCCGTACGTCTCAGCCCGCATTGTCTGGAGGCAGGTGTCCATGTCAAAAGGCGCAAAGAGAACGGGTCTGGTCTCTGAACTGTCCGCCGAGTTCGCAGGCACCCTGATCCTCATCCTGTTCGGATGCGGGGTGGTGGCGCAGGTCGTGGCCGCGGGCCTCGGGGACCACGACAGCATCGCCTGGGCCTGGGGTCTCGGCGTCACCCTGGGCGTCTATGTCGCAGGCCGGATCAGCGGGGCCCACATCAACCCCGCGGTCACCCTCGCCTTCGCCCTCTTCCGCGGCTTCTCCTGGGCGAAGGTCGCCCCCTACATCGTGGCGCAGACCGCCGGTGCCTTCGTCGCCGCGCTGCTCGTACGGTGGAACTACACCGAAGTGCTGGCCAAGTTCGACCCCGGCCACACCTTCAAGACGCAGTTCGTCTTCTCGACGCTGCCCGGCAACGGAAATCTGCCCGTCAGTGAGTGGGGAGCGCTGCGCGACCAGATCCTCGGTACGGCGATCCTGCTGTTCGTGCTGTTCGCCCTGACCGACCTGCTCAACGACCCGCCCGGCGCCAACCTGGGGCCGCTGCTCATCGGTCTGCTCATCGTCGCCATCGGGATGGCGTTCGGCGCCGACGCCGGGTACGCCATCAACCCCGCCCGTGACTTCGGCCCCCGGCTGGCGAGCTTCATCACCGGCTATCACACGGCGTGGCGAGATCAGTACGGCAACTTCTACTTCTGGGTGCCGATCGTCGGGCCGCTCGTCGGCGGTGCGCTCGGCGCGGGTCTGTACAAGCTGCTGATCGGGCGTTACCTGCCTTCGCTCGGCAAGCAGGAGGCCGGGAGGATTCCCGCGGCCGACTGACGGAAGGCCCGACGGCCCGGAGGCTCAGAGGCCCGGAGGCCCGGAGGCCCGGAAGGACATCGCTCGACTCGCGGCCAGCACCGGTGGCGGGGACCCACGGCACACGTGGGTCCCCGCCACCGGTGCGTTCGGCCACCGCGGGCGAACCCGGGCTCCAGACACCCCGGCCGGCCCCGCAGCCGACCGCGGGCCCGGCGGGCTCTGCCGTCAGCGAATCTGCTGCGGGCCGAGAAAGCCCGGCAGGGGCCACCACCGGGCCGACAGTGGGGGCAGAGCGCGGAGCAGGAGTCCCGCGCCCCGACAAGGAGGACCCCGATGCCAACTCCCTCTACCGGCTGGGGCACTGCCCTCGCCCCCCGTGCGTCGGACGACGACAGCACACCCGCCACCCGCTTCGACGACCACCTGGCCGCACAGCTCCTGATGCAGCGCATCGTCCTCCTGGGCACCCAGGTCGACGAGGTGTCGGCCAACCGGGTCTGCGCCCAGCTGCTCCTGCTGTCGGCGGAGGACCCCAAGACGGACATCAGCCTGTACATCAACAGTCCCGGCGGCTCCGTGACAGCGGGACTGGCGATCTACGACACGATGCAGCTCATCCCGAACGACGTCTCCACTCTCGCGATGGGGTTCGCCGCCAGCATGGGCCAGTTCCTGCTCACTGTCGGCACCCGTGGCAAGCGTTTCGCCCTGCCGAACGCGCGGATCATGATGCACCAGCCGTCGGCCGGCATCGGTGGGACCGCAGCCGACATCGCCATCCAGGCGGAGAACCTCGAATTCACCAAGAAGGCCATCGAACGGATCACCGCGGAGCACACCGGCCGCAGCGAGGAGACGATCTCCCGCGACGGTGACCGCGACCGCTGGTTCACCGCGGTGCAGGCCATGGAGTACGGCATGGTGGACCGGGTCGTGGAGTCGCTCGGCGACGTCCGCCCGGCCGGCCCCCGGCGACGGACGGGGCTCTGAGATGGACCGGTACGCGGTGGACATGGGTCAGTACACGATTCCGAACGTCGTCGAGCGCACCCCGCAGGGGGAGCGGTCCTACGACGTCTTCAGCCGGCTGCTCTCGGAGCGGATCATCTTCATCGGCACCGAGATCGACGACGGTGTGGCCAACGTCGTCATCGCGCAGCTGCTGCACCTGGAGTCGTCCAGCCAGGAGACCGAGATCTCCCTCTACCTCAACTCGCCGGGCGGATCGGTCACTTCGCTGATGGCCATCTACGACACGATGACCTTCGTCAGCTCGCCCATCTCGACCTTCTGCGTCGGGCAGGCGGCCTCGACCGCCGCGGTGCTGCTCGCCGGCGGGGACCCCGGGCGGCGGTTCGTCCTCGACCACGCACGGGTCCTGCTGGGGCAGCCCGCGAGCGGCGGCCAGCAGGGCACCGTGTCCGACCTCAGCCTGCGGGCGAAGGAGATGCTCCGGATCCGCTCGGAGGTGGAGGAGGTGCTCGCCCGGCACACCCACCACGAACTCGCCCAGCTGCGCGCCGACATGGACCGGGACAAGGTCTTCACCGCGCGCGAAGCCGTCGCGTACGGGCTCGCCGACCAGGTGCTCAGCCGCCGGAACGCAGTCGCGTAACAGCGGGGCGGGGCGGGGCAGGGGCCCGGGGCCTGCGGGCGGGGGAGGGCCGTACGGGGGAGGGCCGTACGGGGGAGGGCCGTACGGGGGAGGGCCGTACGGGGCGTGAACCGCGCCCCGTACGGCCCTCCCGGGCCCTCCGAGTTCCCTCCCGCGCTCCTTCGGGTGCTGAACCCTCAGGCGGCCAGGCGCACTTCACCCTGACGCGAGACCGGGGACGCGACCGGCGACACGGCTGGGGACGAGACCGGGTCCGAGACCGAGGAAGCGGCCGGAGACGAGACCGACGAAGCAACCGAGGAAGCCACCGAGGAAGTGGCCGGGGGCACGGCCGGGGACGCCGCCGTGCAGCGGGCACTCAGCTCCGCCACCGGCACCCCGGCCCCGTGCTCGCCGGCGCGCGCGGGAGGCCGCCCCGGGCCAGGGCCG
>NZ_JAAGLN010000209.1 GCF_010548145.1 Streptomyces sp. SID10853 | reverse complement strand
AGACGGGAAACCGTGTGCTTCTCGCTGAACTCCGACATGTCGAGGGAGATCAGTGCGTCCTCGTCGCCGAAGAGGAATTCGGCGAGCGTCTTGGAGAGCTCGGTCTTACCGACACCGGACGGGCCGGTTCGTAACCCACGTATCAGGGGGGAGAACCGAAGCGACGTGAAACCGTGTGCTTCTCGCTGAACTCCGACATGTCGAGTGAGATCAGTGCGTCCTGGTCGCCGAAGAGGAATTCGGCGAGCGTCTTGGAGAGCTCGGTCTTACCGACACCGGACGGGCCGGTCGCCGTGCTGTAGGGTTCGCTCGACGGGATCGAGCGGGTACTGGCCGCGCACCTCAGGCCGGGTGACGCGGTCGCCATCGAGGATCCCGGCTGGGGCGCCCTGCTCGATCTCGTGCCGGCGCTCGGGCTGCGCGCGGTGCCGATGGGGCTCGACGGCGAGGGGCCGCTGCCGGGAGAGGTGGCGCGGGTGCTGCGCGAGGGGGCCCGTGCGCTGGTGGTCACGGCCCGCGCACAGAACCCCACGGGCGCCGCGGTGAGTTCAGCACGTGCCGATGCGCTGCGCGCGGTGCTGCGGGACCACCCCGGTGTCCTGCTCATCGAGGACGACCACGGCCACGGGATCGTCGATCTGCCGCTGAGCCCGCTGGCCGGGGCCGTGGGCAGCTGGGCTTTCGTACGGTCGGTCTCCAAGGCGTACGGACCCGATCTGCGGCTCGCCGTGCTGACCGGTGACGCGGTCACCGTGGACCGGGTGCTGGGCCGTCAGCGGCTGGGCCCCGGCTGGGTCAGCCATCTGCTGCAGAGCGCGGTGGTCCAGCTGTGGACTTCGGGGGCCGTCGATGTCTCCGCGGTCTCGCTCTCGTACGGGCGGCGCCGGGATGCGCTGATCAGGGCGCTGGCGGAGCGGGGTGTCGAAGCCGGCGGCCGCAGTGGAATGAACGTCTGGGTGCCGGTGCCGGACGAGACCGGGGTGGTGGCGCGCCTGCTGCACGCGGGCTGGGCCGTCGCCCCCGGCGCCCGCTTCCGGATGGCCGCACCGCCGGGTGTGCGCCTCACGGTCTCCACGCTGGGCCCGGACGACATCGGCCCGGTCGCCGACGCCGTCGCGTCGGCGGCCGGCCCTGCACCCGGCAGGCGCTACGACTGACGGGTCCGGCGCCCGGCGGGCGTTACGGCTGACCGGTCCGGTGTGTCCGGCGGCCGCTACCGCCGGCCAGGGCTCGTACGCGCAGGGCGTGAGGACCGCTCGGCCCCCGCCGCCCCGCTCGCGTGTCCCCGCCCACGCTTCCTCGGCCGGCTCTGCGTCAGGGCGGCGCCGGCGAGCACGATCACCGCGCCGACCGGGGTGTTCCAGCCGATGGTCTCGCCCAGCAGCGCCACCCCTGCCGCGGTGGCGATCACCGGGATGAAGTACGTGACCATCTGGCCGGTGGTCGGGCCCACTTCGGCCACCAGGCCGTACTGGAGCAGCAGGGCCACCCCGGTGCCCAGTGCGCCGAGGGCCGCGACAGCGAGCAGCGGCACCACCGGGAACGAGCTGGGCAGTGCGGTGAACAGCGGGGTGATCAGGGCGAGTTCGAAGGTCGCGACGAGCAGCTGTGAACCGGTCATCGCCAGATGGGAGTTGCCGGTGCCCGCCAGGGTGCGCCGTACGTAGATCCAGCCGACCGGATAGCACAGGGACGCCAGCAGGGCCATCGCGGTGCCCCTGAAGTCCAGTCCCGAGAAGCCCTGCCAGACGCCCAGCACCGTCAGGACCCCGAGGAATCCGAGCCCGAGACCGGCGACCCTGCGGCGGGTCGGACGGTCCTCGGAGAGTGCGACCAGGGAGAGCGCCATGCCCCACAGCGGGGAGGTGGCGTTGCAGATCCCGGCGAGTGTCGAGGGGATGGTCTGCTCGGCGTAGGCGAAGAGGGAGAACGGCGCGGCGTTCAGCAGGAGGGCGGCCAGCGAGAGCCGGCCCCAGGTCCGCGCCCCGCGCGGCAGCCGCTCGCGCCGGAAGGCGATGGCCGCGGCCAGCACGGCGGTGCCGAAGAAGAGGCGGCCGAAGGTCACCTGGAACGGGGCGTAGCCCTCGGTGCCCACCTTGATGAGCAGAAAGCTGAAGCCCCAGATGAGCGAGAGCAGGATGAAGCGGACGCGCCAGTCGACAGCGGGGCGGCGGATGGGGGATGGGGGTGCGATGACCGGTGCTGACACGGTCCCGGTAGGAGTCGCGGTGCTCACACGGAACACTGTGGCCCGGCGTCATCTCGTAGCACAAGCGAGATTATGTGGAGTGATTGCCTTAGTATCGCTTACATGTTGAATCTGGAGCGTCTGCGTATCCTCGACGCCGTGGCCCGGCACGGCTCGGTGAGCGGTGCGGCCGACGGGCTGCATGTGACCACCTCCGCCGTCTCCCAGCAACTGGCCAAGCTGGAGCGGGAGGCAGGCCAGCCGCTGCTTGCCAAGAACGGCCGTGGGGTACGTCTCACGGACGCGGGCCGGCTCCTCGCCGACCACGCCGCCCGCATCCTCTCCCAGGTGGAGATCGCCCAGTCCGATCTGGAGGCCCAGCGCGGCCGGGTCGTCGGCGGGCTGCGGATCTCCGCCTTCCCCACCGCGGCCCGCGGGCTGCTCCCCGGAGTGCTCGCCGCGCTGCGGTCGGCCCACCCGCAACTGGCGGTCTGCTCACAGGAGTTGGAGGGTGAGGACGGGGTCAGGGGCGTGGTGCGCGGTGATCTCGATGTGGCCGTGGTGCTCGACTGGTACAACAAGCCCACGGCGATGCCGGAGGGGATGGCCAAGCGTGCCCTCTTCGACGACATCGCCGATATTGCGGTGCCGGCCGGGCACCCGCTGGCCGGTGCCTCGGATGTGGAGTTGGAGGCGTTCGCGCAGGACGAGTGGATCACCTGGCCGGAGGGTGAGTTCTGCCGTGAATGGCTGATGTTCACCCTCGGGGGCAAGGGGTTCGAGCCGCGGATCGCCCATGTCGCGGGCGAGCACCCGACCCAGATGGCGCTGATCGCCGCCGGGCTCGGAGTCGGTGTCGCGCCGCGGCTCGGGCGGGGTCCGATTCCCGACGGGGTCCGGGTCGTGACCGTACGGGACGCGCTGCGGCGCCATGTGTACGCGATCTGGCGCGCCGACGCCGACCGGCGGCCCTCCATCAGGGCGGCGGTCGACGCGCTGTACGCGGCGGGTGCGGGTCGCGAAGGCGCGCCCGGGGACGCGGGTCCCGAAGGCGCGCCCGAGGGCACGGGCCTGGGCGGAGCGACGGGCTGAGTGAAGGACTCGGCGAAGGGCTGGGCGAAGGGCTGAGCGGACCGGGTGCCTCCGCACGCCCGGACACCACGAGGTCAGCCGAGTTTGCGGAAGTCCCAGGACACGATGGCGTCCGGGGTCAGCCGCAGCCAGGCGTGGCGGCCGTCGTACGGCATGAGGTCCATCCCGAAGTTCTTGCGGGCGAACAGCTTCTCCGGTGTGCCGAGTTCCGGGCAGGGCTCTCCCGTACGGGGTGCCTCACCGACCATGACCGCGCTGCCGGAGAGCTCCACACCGCGCAGCTCGCCGTACTCCTCGCCGTCGTCGACCACCACGGCCAGGCGGGGGTCCCCGGACAGCTGGGACCAGCGGCGGCTCCGGGTCAGCGAGTAGAGCCAGAGCGAGGTGCCGTCCCAGAGGAACCAGAGAGCGCCGACATGCGGACGGCCGTCAGGTGACACGGTGGCGACCCGGCAGGTGCGCTGCTCGCCGAGGAAGATGTCGCGCTCCGCGGCCGTCATCATGATCCGCCGGCCTCGGCGCTGGGTGTCGGTCATGGGGCTTCTCCCGCCGTCGCAGCTGTTTCTGACTAGGTGTCAGAAATCATGGGCTCTCTTCCTTCATGACGCAATGGGCGTTAGCCTCGCGCGCCCGGCCCGGCCGTCGGGCCGGGTTCCAGGAGAGGTGAGGGCCCATGCCGTCGTCCGAACAGCTCGCGCAGCAGCTCGACCCCGCCACCGCGGTCCTGCTCACCGTCGAGTGCCAGGAGGGTGTGGTCGGCCAGGACAGCGCTCTGCCCGAACTGGCCGCCGAGGCACAGTCGTCGGGGGCGCTGGGGCGCGTAGCCCGACTGGTCGCACGCGCGCACGAGGCAGGGGTGCAGGTGGTGCACGCGGTGGCGGAGCGGCGGCCCGACGGGCGGGGCGCCAACCGCAACGCCCGGCTCTTCCGGGCGGCCGGCCGCCTGCCCGTCCAGCAGCACACCGGATCGAAGGCGGTCAGGGTGGCCGGGCCCATCCAGGTGGCGGATGAGGACCTCGTCGTACGGAGGCTGCACGGCCTGTCACCCATCGCGCGTACGGACGTCGACGCGCTGCTGCGGAACCTGGGCTGCCGCACGCTGGTCGTCACCGGCGTTTCGGCCAATGTGGCGATTCCCAACGCCGTCTTCGACGCGGTCAACCTCGGTTACACGGTGGTGGTTCCGGCGGACGCCATCGCGGGGGTACCGGCCGACTACACCCCCGCGATGATCCGCAACACCCTCGCCCTCGTCGCGACGGTCACCACGACCGATGACGTACTGGCGAGCTGGCCGCAGTCGGGGGAGCGGCCCGGGGATCCGGCGGCCGGCTGATCAGCCTTCCTCGGACGGGAGCCTGATCAGCCTTCCTCGGACGGGAGCGCCAACGCCCGCTTGAGGAAGTCGAGTTCCAGCATCAGCAGCCGGTCCGCCACGTTCTCGCGGTGCACCAGGTGCCCCGTACCGGACAGCGGCAGCACGGTGTGCGGGCGGCCCGCGGCCAGCAGCGCGGCCGACAGCCGCAGCGTGTGGGCGGGGGCCACATTGTCGTCGGCGAGTCCGTGCACCAGCATCAGCGGCCGGGTGAGCCGGTGCGCGTGGGGGAGCAGCGAGGAGCGTTCGTACCCCTCGGGCCGGACGTCCGGGTGGCCGAGAAAGCGTTCCTCCCAGTAGCTGTCGTACAGCCGGCGGTCGGCGGGGGCGGCGCCCGCGAACGCCGCGTGGAACACATCGGGGCGGTGCAGCACGGCCCCGGCGGCGAGATAGCCGCTGTACGACCAGCCGCGGATTGCCACCCGCCCCAGGTCCAGGGCTTCGTACCGCTCCGCGGCCGCGTGCAGGGCGTCGACCTGGTCGTCGAGTACGGGACCCAGCCGGTCGCCGTCGATGGCGTGCTCCCACGCGATGCCGCGGCCCGGGGTGCCGCGGCCGTCCGTGGCCAGTACCGCGAAGCCGTGCTCGGCGTACCACTGGCAG
Organism: Streptomyces sp. SID10853; assembly: GCF_010548145.1. GTDB lineage: Bacteria > Actinomycetota > Actinomycetes > Streptomycetales > Streptomycetaceae > Streptomyces. The sequence continues at coordinate 7,237 of NZ_JAAGLN010000209.1, read as the reverse complement.
ACGGCCGTGTACCAGCCCCGACCTCTGGTCACCACCTGCATCCCGGGCCCCGAGTACGGGCTGAGCAGCACCGGCAGCCGCTCCTGCCGCCCGCGCCCGTACCAGGAGGGCAGATGCAGACGGCTGCGCAACTCGCGTGCTCCGAGGGTGAGATGGACCGGGGCCGGGGCGACCAGGGGCTGCTCGGTGAGCACCTGGATCCGCCCGTCAGGCCGGCCGTCCCGGCGCACGGTCACCGACTGGCCGTCGTCCGTCCTGCTGTCCACGACCAGGGTGTCGCCGCCGACCGCAGCCGTGTGCACTCCCGCGTGCTCCGTCAGTCTGACGAAGCCCGTCCCCTCCTCGTACGACCAGACATGGACCTCCGTCGGCTCCTCGCTCGCGGTGAAGAAGACCCGTTCGCCCACCGCACCCAGCACTTCGCGCACATACAGGCCGTCGGGGCTGAGGGTGTCCCCGATCCGGATCCCGCGGACATCGCCGCGTACCGAAGGCAGGACGCGAACGCCCGCCGGGGTGTGCAGGGGGGTGCCGGGCAGGCTCGCAACCCAGCTCTCGTCGGACTTCCGGGACACCACCTCGTACGCGCCGTCCGCCGGGTCGGCGGCGACGACCCACACGGTGCGCTGGTCCCTGGTGTGGAGGACGGCGAAGGGTCCGGCGTCGTCCCAGGAAGCGGAGATCAGGTACTCGAAGGCGGGTGCGTCCCACCCGCCGGGGGGTGTCCGGCGCGCGGGCGCCGTCCGGGGGAGCGGCACGGGGGTGCGGCGGCCGCCGGTCGTGAGGACGAGCAGTGAGGTCTCGGCGTTGGGGGTGCCGGCCGCCGGGTAGCGGATGACGGCCGGTGGCTTCTCCGGGTCGGAGGCGTCGGCGATGTAGCGGCGGTGGACCATCGAGGTGTCGACCCGGGCGACGAGCAGGGCGTCGCCGTCCGGGGACCACCAGTACCCGCGCGATCTGCCGATGGAGGCGCCGGCGCAGTAGTCGGCGAGGCCGTAGGTGACATCGGGGCCCTCGGGTGCGGCGAGCAGCCTGTCACCGGTGCCGTCGGCCCGTACGACGTGCAGGGCGCCCCCGGTGACGTAGGCGATCAGGGCGCCGTCGGGCGAGGGCCGGGGATCGGTCACGGGGCCAGCGGTGGGGATGCGGCGCGGGGCGCAGGTGGCCGCGCTGTGCTGGGGGGCGGCCTGCTCGGGGGCGGCCTGGTGCTCGGCGGTGTCCTGGCCGCGGGGGGAACGGGCCGGGCCCCGGTCGTGACCCTGGTCCTGGTCGGGGCCGCCGTCCCGGACGGATTCCGTGCGTACGGTCCAGAGTTCACCGTCCACGGCGTAGGCGACGACCCGTGCGGAGCGGTCGGCGGCGTACCCGGTCACCCCAGCCGATGGCGACGGGTGGCCGGCGAGGAGACGCTCCTGCCCGTGCTCGAACATCCAGAGCAGACCGCGTGGGTCGGTGCCGGAGGCGGAGCGGAGGAACAGCACCCGTTCGCCGTCCGCGGAGACGGTGAACTGCCGGGGGGTGCCGAGGGTGAAACGGCGGGTCCTGGCGAACTGACGGGGAAAACCGTTGATGTCCACTGCTTCGGCCTTGCCTTCCGTGGGTGTGACCGGGCGGGGCGACCGGGCAGGGTGCGACCGGTCGGGAAACAGAAAGAGATCGTCGCCCTCCCTCCCCGGGCGCGACCCGGCGGATACGCGCCGAAATCACAGCAGCCCCTCTCACGACGGTGCGTGGGAGGGGCGCTTCCGGGGACCGTCGAGGCCGACGATCTCGGTGTGTACGTCATACGGGACGGGCTGCTGCGGCGATGCGCCGGACCGGCGGGCTCGCTGCGGCGGGGCCGCGTGTCTGTCCCTTGTGTGCTGGAGAACCTATCAGCCGGGCTGCCCCGCGGTGCGGCCGCGTCCGCCGGCGGCTCCGGCACCGGGCGTCCTGGCCGCCGGGATCAGGCCCGCGCGCCGGTCAGCTGAGTGTGGACAGGGCCGCCGGATCGTACGCGGCCAGCTCGTCGAGCCGCCCTTCCAGGACCTTGGCCGCCCACTGCGGGTCGTGCAGCAGGGCGCGGCCCACGGCGACCACGTCGAACTCGTCGCGCTCCAGCCGGTCGAGAAGGTTCTCAATACCCTTGACCTGCGAGCCCTCGCCGCGGAAGGCGCCGCTGAACTCGCTGTCCAGGCCCACCGATCCGACCGTGATGACCGGCTTGCCGCTGAGCTTCCTCGTCCAGCCCGCCAGGTTGAGGTCGGAGCCGTCGAACTCCGGCTCCCAGTAGCGGCGCGTGGAGGCGTGGAAGACGTCGACCCCGGCACCGGACAGCGGGCTCAGCAGGGCCTCCAGCTCCACGGGGGTCCCGGCGAGCTTCGCCTCGTACGACTGCATCTTCCACTGGGAGAAGCGGAAGATGACCGGGAACGACGGCGAGACCGCCGCGCGTACCGCGGCCACGATCTCCGCCGCGAACCTGGTGCGGGCCACCGGGTCACCGCCGTACGCGTCGGCCCGCCGGTTGGTGCCCTCCCACAGGAACTGGTCGATGAGGTATCCGTGCGCGCCGTGCAGCTCGACCCCGTCGAAGCCGATGCGCTCGGCCGCGGCCGCGGCCCCGGCGAACGCGCCGATCACATCGTCCAGGTCCTGCTGCGTCATGGCCTTGCCGTCGTCACCTGTGCCCTCCGGGAGGCGGAGACCGGAGGGGCCTATGGCCGGGGCGTCGGGGAAGGGGGGCCGCCCGGCGGTGCGGGCCATGCCGATGTGCCACAGCTGGGGCACGATCGTGCCGCCCGCCGCGTGCACCGCGTCCACGACCTTCGTCCAGCCCGCGAGCTGGTCCGCACCGTGGAAACGCGGAACGCGGTCGCTCTCCCCGGCCGACGGGTGATCGACGTAGGTGCCTTCGGTGACGATCAGGCCGACACCCGCGGCGGCCCTGCGGGCGTAGTACGAGACCACGTCCTCACCCGGGATGCCGCCGGGGGAGAACTGCCGGGTCATGGGTGCCATCGCGATCCGGTTGGGAACGGTCAGGCCGTTCAGGACGACGGGCCGGGACAGGATCTGCGCCGCGCGCTCGGCGGAGGCGGTGGTGGTGGTCACTGTGCGTGCTCCTCGGAAAACGGCTGACCGGAACTGGCACGGGTGGTGCCGTCCTGCTCAACCGGAGACAGCCTCCGGTCATTCCGCCGCCCCGGTGTGACCCCCGATACGTCCGGTCACGAACGTGCTCGCCAGCAGCGACAGCTGGGTGCGCTGCGCGTCGCCGAGGTGCGCGGCCAGGGTCTGGATCCGCAGGCCCGCGTCAGCGGTGCTCGCGCGGGCCAGCTCCTGGCCCTGCGCGGTCAGCGAGACCTGGACGGCGCGTCCGTCGTGGGGCGCGGGGGTGCGGCGCACCAGGCCGCGGCGCTCGGCCCGGTCGACCAGGCCGGTCATGCTGGATTTGTCCAGCCCCAGATGCCGGGCCAGCTCCTGCATGCCGGGCGTGCGGTCGCGGAGCACCCCGAGCAGGCGCAACTGGATGACCGACAGGCCGCGTTCGGCCGCGACATCGGCGAGCGCGCCCTGCACCGCGAACGACAACTGGACCAGGCTGTCGACAAGACCCAGATCGGCGGCCGGGGCCGCGGCGGGCGTGGCTTCGTTGTTCATGCTCTCAGCATACTTGACTTAGTACGTGACCTAAATTAATTTGGTTTTGGTCACGTACTAAATCGCCGTACGACCGAGGAGTCGTCATGCACGCCGCTGTTGTCCGTTCGTTCGACCGTCCGCCCCGTTACGAGGAGTTCGCCACGCCCCGGCCCGCCGACGGGCAGATCCTGGTGGATGTGCTGGCCGCCGGTCTGCACCCCCGGGTCCGCTCCGGCGCCGACGGCACCCACTACACCAGCGACGGCCGGCTGCCCCTGATCCCCGGCGTCGACGGCGTGGGCAGGCTCCCCGACGGGCGGCGGGTGTACTTCGTGGCCGACGACGACGTCCCCGGCACCATGGCCGAGCAGGCACTCGTGGACCCGCGCCGCTGCGTCCCGCTGCCGGACAACGCCGATCCGGTCACCGTCGCGGCCGCGATGAACCCCGCGATGTCCTCCTGGGTGGCGCTGCGTCGCAGGGTCGCCTTCCGGCCAGGACAGAGCGTGCTGGTGCTGGGCGCCACAGGAAACGCCGGGCAGATGGCCGTACAGATCGCCCGCCGCCTCGGCGCGGACCGTATCGTCGCCGCGGGCCGCGACCAGCGGCGCCTCGACCTGCTCGCCGGTCTCGGCGCCACCGATGTGGTCCCGCTGACCGGCGAACCGGACGATGCCGCCCAGCGGTTGGGCAAGGCCGCCGCGGACGTCGACGTGGTGATCGACTACACCTGGGGCGCCCCCACCGAACGGGCCATCCCCGCCCTGCTCACCCACCGCGCCGAACGCAGCGCGCCGCTGGACTGGATCCAGATCGGCTCGATGGCGGGGCCGGACATCACGCTGCCCTCGTTCGTGCTGCGCGCGGCCAATCTGCGGATCATGGGCAGCGGGCAGGGCTCACTCACCGCGGCCGGAATCGTCGCCGAACTCCCCTCCCTGGTCGAGGAGCTCGTGGCGGGCACGCTCACGGCCGCGGCGGTACCGCTGCCGCTCGCCGAGGTCGAACAGGCCTGGACCGCACCGGCCGATCCCGGCCGGCGCATCGTGTTCACGCCGACCGCCTGACCTCGGCCTCCTGTGAACGGACAGCCCCCGGGCCCCGGCACGCGCGGCACTAGGCCCCGGTACGCGTGAGGTCCATCGTCCAGTTGGTCTCCCAGGTCTGTCCGCCGTCCGCCGAGAACCGCTGGGTCCAGCGGGCGGAGTTCTCGGTGATGTCCGACCAGATGAAGTGCACGCGCACCGGGCGCCCTTCGTGGGTGTCGTCACCGTAGAAGTCGCCGCGGCCGCCGGTGAAGCCTCCTGTCACCGGGGGCAGCAGCCCGCCGGTGGTGCTGTCGGCCCAGCTCAGGCTCCACTGCCCGGTCTCGGGGTTGTGGAGCCGCAGAGTCACCCCGCGGAAGTCCTTGGTGGGGAAGTGGATCTCGTCGATGTTTCCCTGTCCTGCGAGGACCGGACGGATCACGGCATGTCCTGGGAATTCTTCCCATGTGGTGGACCCGGCGAAGAGTTCCGTCAGGCGCCGGTTCGCCACGTCCCAGGACCCGAAGAGGAAGTCGAAGTCATTCATGGGCCCATTGTGGCTGTATGCGAGCCGTCCGCCCGAGAGCCGCGGGTCAGCCCGCGCCCAGGGCCGTGCCGAGCGCCGCGCCGAGCGCCGTGCGGTCGACCTTGCCGTTGCCGTTGAGCGGCAGGGTGTCGAGACGTGTGAGGACCGCGGGCACCATATAGGCGGGGAGCCGGTCCCGGAGGGCGAGGCGCAGGGCGTTCTCGCTGTCCGGCGCGCCCGTGTAGGCGGCGGCGATCTCGGTGCCCGCCCGGGTGGCCAGCGCGACGGCCGCCGCGTCGCCGACGCCCGGTTGGGAGCGCAACGCCGCTTCGACCTCGCCCAGTTCGACCCGGTACCCGTGCACCTGGATCTGCTGGTCGCTGCGCCCGATGTGCACCAGCGGCAGGTCCCGCGATCCGGCCGGCTCGTCGGGCGGCAGCAGGGCGACCCGGTCGCCTGTGCGGTACCAGTGCCCGTCCGTCAGCGCGGTGGCCGGATCGTACGGGGCTCCGTCGGCCGCCAGGAAGCGGCCGGCGTTGTTGGCCCGGTCGAGATAGCCGGGAAAGCGCTGCGGGCCGCGCACGCACAGCTCACTCCTGAACAGCCGGTGTTCCATCCCGGGGTTGAGGGTGCCGATCGGGACCGTTCCGTTGGCGGGGGACGGCCAGTGCCCCGGGTCGGCGGGCAGCCGGTAGGCGGTACAGGTGACGGTCAGCTCGGTCGGACCGTAGGCGTTCTCCAGCGAGCTGCCCGGCGCGGCCCGCTGCCACGCACGTGCCTGCTGGAGGGTGAGCGGCTCGCCGCAGAACACGCTGGCCCGCAGCGTCGGCATGCTCCCGGGTTCCAGCGCGCGCAGCCGCTTCGCGAGTGAGATGACCGAGGGCACGGAGTTCCAGTGTGTGATGGCGTGCCGGTTGACGAAGCGGACCGGCGCCAGAAGGTCGGCCCGGGCCGGTACGACCAGGGTGGCTCCACTTCCCCACGCGGCGTACATGTCGAAGAGGGAGGGGTCGAAGGTCAGCTCGAAGGTCTGCGAGAAGCGGTCGCCGGGGCCGGCCGCGCAGTGCGGCACGGCGTGGGCGAGATAGGCGCAGATGTTCCGCTGCCGGACGGGCACGCCCTTGGGGGTGCCGGTGGACCCGGAGGTGAACATGATGTACGCGAGGTCGTCCGGGCCCGCCCCCGTGACGGACAGGGCGGGTGCCGGTGAGCCGAGCAGGTCCAGCAGACCGTCATCCGTCATGTCGACCGCGGGCGGCCCCGTCCGGAGGGCCTGTTCGCATGTTCCGTCGCTGAGGACCGCGTCGAGCGACGCCTGGCGCACGATCCCCGCGTTGCGCTCGGCGGGGAACGCGGGCCCGAGCGGGACGGCTGCGGCGCCGATACGCTGGATGGCCAGGTAGCCCGCGTAGGCGACGACCGTACGCGCGGCCAGCAGCCCCACCCTGCGCGGCGGTGTCCCGTCGCCGCTGCTCACCAGCGCTGCGGCCAAGTGGTCGGCCAGGAGCGAGAGTTCGGTGTACGTCAGCACGGTTCCGCCGGTCTCCAGTGCCGTACGGTCGCCGTGGACCGCGACCGAGGACGTGAACCAGTCGTCGAGGGTGTGGAGTCGGGCGGGCATGCTCACGGTCTGTCCTTATCGGATGGCGGATCGGATGGCGGATCTGGTGTCGGATCGGCCTGCGCCTGCGCCTGCGCCTGGGCTTGGGCCTGCGCTTGGGCTTGGGCCTGCGCTTGAGCTTGGGCCTGGGCCTGGGCTCGGAGTTCGGGTTCGGGGCTGTGTGCGGGGCTCGGGCCGTACCGAGAACGCGCAGCTGAACGGGGTCGGTGACCGGTCCCGCAGACTGATCCAGCGGTAGGCGCCCCAGTGGCCCGACCGGGCGCCGGGGCGTACGTCGATGGTCCAGGGCCGGCCCGCGATACCCGCGCCGCTGGCCTTCACACACGCCTCCTGCACGGTCCACACCCAGGCGACCTCCTCGGCCGCCCGCCGCGGCGGCAGCGCCGCGACCCGGTCGGCGTGGGCGTGCAGCACCCGCCGGGCGAACGGCGCCGTGACCGA
>NZ_JAAGLN010000208.1 GCF_010548145.1 Streptomyces sp. SID10853 | reverse complement strand
CCGCGCTCCCGGTAGTGCCGGCCCAGCGCGTGGGCCGCGGCGGCGGAACCCGCGACGGCGGCGATACGCCACCAGCCGGCCGCCTCGTCCGCGTAACCACGCTGGTGCAGCAGTACGCCCAGATTGTTGGCCGCCGCCCGGTCCCCCTCGCCGGTGGCGGCGCGCAGCCAGCGCTCGGCGCCGTCGAGATCCCCGCGGCGCAGCAGCAGTGCGCCGAGCACACTCATCGACGCGGCTTCGCCGCTCTCGGCACCGCTGCGGTGCCGGGCCTCGGCGTCGGCCGTTTCCTCAGCGTCGACGGCGTCGTGTCCGTCATCGGCGTGCTTCTGCACAAACCGCCCTGTCTCCAACAGAGTTGCCCTGTCCCCCATAAGCACCATCGTCCCACTACGTGCAACTCGCGCACACCTGGTATATCGCAGTCGACTAGGTCACTACAGCGTTTTGTCGACTTCCCGTAGCGCGGTAAGTGAAACATGAACCAGTCCCAACTTCCCGTAGGCGGCGCCTTCTTCACAGGAGTCGCACGGACGGGCAGCCGGGCAGACGTTTCGGACCGGGACATATCGCCACACACCCACACATGAAGAAGGCCCGGATCTCTTTCGAAATCCGGGCCTTCGACTTCAGTAGCGGGGACAGGATTTGAACCTGCGACCTCTGGGTTATGAGCCCAGCGAGCTACCGAGCTGCTCCACCCCGCGCCGTTGTGTTGCAACCGTACCACGGTACCGAGGACCGCTTTACCGGCCCTGGATCGGGCCTGATCAGGGCTTTTGCCCCGACCAGGCCCGTACCCGGCCACCGGTCGTCAGCCGGTCTTGCCGCTCGGCTTGGCCTTGGCTCCCGCGTCGGCCGCCCGCTGGAGGGCGTCCTGCAGGTCCTTCTGGGCCTTGCCGTAGGCGGTCCAGTCCTGCGGCTTCTCCGCCAGCGCGGCCTGGCCCTCGTCGTACGCCTTCTGGGCTTCGGCGATGGCCTTCTTCACCGTGCCGTTGGCCGGCGGTCTCGTGGTGTTCCCGGTCGACGGCGGGTTGGTCTCCTGACCGTCCACCCCGAAGACCTTGTTCAGCGCCTCGCCCAGGGTGTTCTCGAACGCGGTCGTGTCTCCGTCCGGCGAATCGGCGTCCGCGAACGACACGGCCACCTTCTTCAGCAGCGGATAGTGCGCGTTGCGGCCCTGGGCGTACACCGGCTCGACGTAGAGGAACCCGCCGTCCAGTGGCACCGTGAGCAGGTTCCCGTACTCGATGTCCGAGTCGGCACCCTTCATGTCCCGGACGAAGGTGCCCACGCTCGACGAACCGTTGAGCTTGTTCTGCACCTGTTCGGGGCCCGGCACTTCGGATGTGACTCTGAGGAGTCTGATCGTGCCGTAGTCGGGGCTCGCCGCGTCCGCGTTCACCGCCATGAAGCCGCCCAGGTTGGGGCGCCCGCTGGGCGTGAACGTGGTGGTGAGCGAGAACTGCTGCTTGTCGCTCTTCTGATCCGGCATCTTCAGCGACAGATAGTAGGGCGGTACCGCTCTGTTGTCCCTGGTGGTCGGGTCGTTGGGCACCTGCCAGGCGTCACTGCCGCTGTAGAACTGCTTCGGGTTGGTGACGTGGTAGCGCGCCAGCAGCTCACGCTGCACCTTGAACATGTCCTGCGGATAGCGCAGATGCTCCTGCAGCTGTGCCGGGATGTCCGCCTTCGGCTTGACCGTATTGGGGAACGCCTTCATCCAGGTCTTGAGGACCGGGTCCTTGGTGTCCCACTGGTACAGCTTCACCTGGCCGGTGTAGGCGTCGACCGTCGCCTTCACCGAGTTGCGGATGTAGTTGACCCGGTTCTGCTGGGCGACCACCGCCCGCTGGTTGTCGGTCAGCGAGTCGGCCGTGCTGTCACCGAGCGTCGTACGCGAGGCGTACGGATAGCCGTTGGTCGTGGTGTAGGCGTCGACCACCCACTGGATACGTCCGTTCACCACCGCCGGATAGGAGTCGCCGTCGATGGTCAGCCAGGGGGCGACCGCCTCGACGCGCTGCTTCGGCGTGCGGTTGTAGAGGATCTTCGAACCCTTGCCGATCGCTCCCGAGTAGAGGATCTGCGGCTCGTTGAACGCCACCGCGTACGCGGCGCGGTTCAGCGGGCTGGAGATGTCCACCCCGCTCTTGCCCTTGTACGTGGTGGTCTTCTCACCGTTGTTCTCGTAGTCGAGCTCCTTCTGCGGGCCCCCGACGATCGAGTACTGGGTGGTCTTCTCGCCGTAGTAGATCTCCTGCTTGTACGTGGGAAGACTGCCCTTGGCCGGCAGGCCCGACTCGGTGAAGACCGGGGCGCCGTTGCTGTCCGTGGCCGTGCCCTTGGCCGCGATGGCGCCGTAGCCGTGGGTGTAGGTGAAGTGGTCGTTGATCCAGTTGTGCTTGGGGATGCCCGCGATGTTCAGCTCGCGCAGGCCGATCACGGTGTCCTGGCCCTTGTAGCGGTCCACGTCCAGCGTCGCGGGGAAGCCGTAGTACTTCCGCTTCTGTTCCTGCTGCTGGAAGGTCGGCGAGACGACGTTCGGGTCGATCAGCCGGTAGCTGGCCGCCGAGTTCGCGTCGTCACGCTGCTTGGTCGTGTCCTTGGTGTTGCTCTTGCCCGAGTAGTCGTCCACATCGGTATCGGCGATGTTGTACGCCTGGCGCGTGGCGTTGATGTTCTTCTGGATGTACGGCGCTTCCTTGGCCTGCTCGTTCGGCTCGACCGTGAACTTCTGCACGATCGCCGGGTAGAGCCCGCCGATCAGGATCGCGGAGAGCACCATCAGCCCGAAGCCGATCACCGGCAGCTGCCAGGTGCGGCGCCAGAGCGTCGCGAAGAACAGCAGGGCGCAGATGACCGCGATGCAGAACAGGATCGTTTTGGCCGGGAGATAGGCGTTGGCGTCCACATACCGCAGGCCCGTCCAGTTGCCCGTGGCCTTGAAGTCGCTGGACTTGACCGCGAGTCCGTACCGGTCGAGCCAGTACGCCACGGCCTTGAACGCCACGAAGATACCGAGCAGCACCGACAGATGGCCGGTCGCGGCCGATGTGGCGCGCGCGCCGGGGCTCGTGACGCGCAGCCCGCCGTAGAGGTAGTGCACCAGGGCGGCGGCGATCAGCGAGAGCACAGCGGCGGCGAAGCCGAAGCCCAGCAGGAAGCGGTACCAGGGCAGATCGAAGGTGTAGAAGGACACATCCAGCTTGAACTGCGGGTCCTTCTGACCGAACGGCACGCCGTTGACGAACATCAGCCAGGTGCGCCACTGGCCGGTGGCGGAGGCGCCCGCGATCAGCCCGACGACCGCCGTGATCCCGAGCAGCAGCCACTTCTTGTACGGGGCGATGCCCATCCGGTAGCGGTCGAGATTCTGCTGCTCCAGCGACATCGCGCTCAGCGGCGGCCGGAGCCGGTGCGCCAGCCAGATGTTCAGGCCGACGGCGGCCCCCATCAGCACGCCGAAGACGAGGAAGAGGCCGATCTTCGTCCACAGGGTGGTGGTGAAGACCGATGAGTAGTGGACGGAGCGGTACCAGAGCCAGTCGGTCCAGAACCCGGCGAACATGATGAACGCCATGGCCAGGACGACCAGTACACCCAGTGTCATCAGCAGGGTCCGGGCGCGGCGGGACGGCCGTGCCGCTCTGATCCGTGGCCCGGTCGGGCCTCCGCCGCGGTCCGGCATCTGGAAAGCCAACGTGCGCACCTCGAAGTCTGCGGTCGTGTGGAGCAGGCCCCGCGATCGTAGGGCCCACTCATGCAACTTACTGAGGCTTTACCCAGTTCCCGTTCCCGGGGTGGAAGAGGGCAGGATATTGCCCATGCCCAACCTTTCTTCGCCCTCAGGCCCTCCGATGGCCGCCAGTCCGCTCACCGTGGCGGTGCTCGAGATCGACGAGTACGCGTCCGGCCTCGGCTGGGACCAGCCCGCCCGGCTCTTCGCACTCGTGGACACCGCGAAGCTCCGCACCCAGGAACCGGGACTCGCCGCCCAGCTCGGCCTCGACGACGGCGAGCCCGCCGCGTCGCTGACCCCCGTCGAGCAGGACGAGATCCCGGACACCACCCCGCTCGACGAGTTCCTCGCCACCATCGCCTGGCCCGACGCCGTGGCCGGCTGCGCGATGACGGTGGAGCGTCTGATGCTGCCGCCGTCGGCCGAGGCGTCCGTGCCGGACGGCATGGACGAGGCGCAGCTGACGGCCTGGGTGGCCGAGCACCCGGACCGGCAGGAGGTGCGGATGACCGTGGCGGTACTGCGGGACGGCACCCGTGAGTCGGCGCTGCGGCTGCGCGCGAAGGACTCACCGAACGAGGTGCTCACCGGCTCGGAGCTGGTCCCCGGCCTCGCCGACGCGCTGTCGGTGACGTTCGAGGCGTAGGACTACCCGGCAGGGACCGGCGCCGGCCGCGCCCTGCTGTTCCGCCTGGCAGCCACGGACCCGGCCGGTCACGTGGCTACTTGGCGGAGCAGCTGGGCAGTCCGGCCGTCTTCCCGGTGCGGATCTTGTCCAGCGACTGCTTCGCGTCCTTCATCGTCTTCACCTTCACCAGGTGGAGGCCCGACGGGGTGTCGGCGGCCGCCGCCGCGCAGTTGTCGCTGGGCGTCAGGAAGTACTGGGCGCCGGCGTCGCGTGCGGCGACGAGCTTCATCTCGATGCCGCCGATCGGCCCGACCACGCCCTTGTCGTCGATCGTGCCGGTGCCCGCGACGAACTTCCCGCCGGTCAGATCGCCCGGCGTCAGCTTGTCGACGAGGCCGAGCGAGAACATCAGCCCGGCGCTGGGACCGCCCACGTCGGCGAGCTTGATGTCGATGTGGAACGGGAACGTGTAGTCGGGACCGGCCGTGATGCCGACGATGGCACGGCCCGGGTCAGGAGCGGGCGCCTTCGCGGTGACGATCGACACGTCCTTCGTGCCCTTCGGCTCGGTCCTCTTCTTCTCCGCGGCCGCCGCGGTCGCGGCGGGCACGACCGTGAAGACGACCGACTGGCCCGGCTTGTGCTTCGTGACCAGCTTCGCCACGTCACCGGGCTCCTTGACGGCCTGGCCGTCGACCGCCTTGATCACATCGCCCGCGTGCAGCTTCCCCTGCGCGGGGCTGTCCTTGAGCACCGTGGCGACCACGGTCCGCGCCTTCACCGGGATGCCCAGCTCGTCCAGGGCCGCGACCTTGGCGTTCTCCTGGGACTCGCTGAACTCCTCGGCGTTCTGCTGGGTCGACTGCTGCTCGGTCGTGCCGTCCGGGTACAGGGTGTTGTGCGGAACGACCACACTGTCGTGTGCGAGCCAGCCGTACACCGCTTCGACCAGGTTCATGCTGTAGTCGGACCGCGTGACCCTGACCGTCACCATGTTGAGGTGACCGCTCGTGGGATACGTCTTGTGCCCGGAGATCTGCAGAACGGGCTGGCCGCCCGCCTTGCCGAGCGTGTTCACGGTCGGCCCCGGGCTCATCTCGGCGTACGGGACGGACAGGAAGACTCCGCCGCACAGCAGCGCGATCAGCACGAGAGTGGACGTGAGCAGCGTCAGAGTGCGGCGTGGCATGGAACGACAGTACGGGACCAGTCTGTGGCGCACCGCTCGGGGCCGGAGCTCAGGTCATGACCGGGCCTGGCACCCGGAGTCAGAGGACGTCCGTGCCGGTGCCGGCCTTCTCCATGGCTTCCCTGAACCGGGCGTAGCCGGCGAGTTCGGCGCCGTCACCGGACGTGCGCCGCCGCGTGGCCCACCTGCCCCACAGGGCGGCTCCGACCGCGGCGATAAGCGGAATCAGCAGCCAGGCGAGTGCACCCATACCGACCTCCGGACCCCCGTGAACAGCCGCGAACCGGCTGATCAGCAGATTAGTCTTCTGCTGCTCCAACGCTCGCGGCAGGGGGGCGGTTACGCAAATCGAGCACATGGCCTAGCGACGCCACCCCGGTCGAGGTGACGCGGCCCGGAACGGCCGGGGGCGGCCTCAGATGCCGACCCACTCCTCCGTGCCGTTCGAGAACGTCTGGTGCTTCCAGATCGGCACGTCACGCTTCAGATCGTCGATGAGCATCCGGCACGCTTCGAACGCCTCGTTGCGGTGCGCGCACGAGATGGCGGCCACCACGGCGAGATCCCCCACGGCGAGATCGCCCACCCGGTGCACGGCGGCCAGCGCCCGCACCGGGAACTTCTCGATCACCCGCTCGGCGACCCGGCGCATCTCGTCCTCGGCGGAGGGGTGGCAGGAGTAGCCGAGGGCGTCGACATCGGTGCCGCCGTCGTGGTTGCGCACCGTACCGACGAAAAGCGCCGTGCCGCCGGCCGCCTCGTCCCCCACGACCTTGAACACCTCGTCGATGCTGAGCGGGGTCTCGCGGATCTCCAGCAGCCGGATGGGGTCCTGAGCCGCGTGTTCGCCGGGGTGGTCGTCGGTGAGTGCCATACCGTCCATGGTGCCGTACGGGGCCGACAGCGTGGAATGGCCCTTTCGACCGGTACCTGCCGGTGCCCCTTGGAGCGTCCTACTACAGAGCGGGCCCGCTCCACTGGCCCGCGAACGGGAACCAGCGCGGGGACCACCGCGGGAACGGCGCCGTCGGACCCGCAGGATGCCGCCCCGATACGGTCAGATCCCGTCGGAATCCCGCAGGGTGCCGCCGGATACCGTCAGATACGGCCGCGCCGCGCCCGCCGTGCCCGCCGCACGAGCGCCGCCGTACCGAGCAGTGCGACCGTCGCACCCGCCGCCCCCGCGGCCGTGGCGTCCTTGCGGCCGAGCCTGCGGCCCGCGACGGTGTGCCGGCCCGCGACCTCTTCCAGAAGTTCCGCGAGGACGTCCTCGTTGGTCCATTGGGGACGCCAGCCCGCGTCGTGCAGCCTGCCGACGCTCACCACCCAGGGGTGCATGGTGTACGCCAGGTCACCGGCTGGTGACGGGGTGAGGCCGATCCGGTGCAGCCGGGCAGCAGCGCCCAGGGCGACGGCCGACGGCAGTTCCATCCGGCGGATACCGCTGAGCTCCTCGACCTCGTCCTGCTCCAGCCAGCCGTCGCAGCCGACCGCGAACTCGCCGTCGACCTTTTCGAGCGCGGCGTACTCCAGTGCGCTGACCAGGTCGTCCACATGGCAGAACTGCCAGGTGGGGCGGGTGCCGGCGACCACGAGCAGCCGGGGGGACTCGAAATAGCGGGTCAGCGCGGTGTCCGTACCGCCCACCAGAATCGCCGGCCTGACCACGGTGACGTTCAGACCGGGGTGCGCACGCGGCGCGCGACGGCCCAGGCGCTCGATCTCCAGGAGGTCGCCGACACCCGTGGCCTCGGCGGTCGCCCGCAGCTCCGCGTCCTCGGAGAGCGGGATGTCGTTGTCCGCCAGCGCCCCGTAGACCATCGCCGATGTGCAGAGCACGACACGGTGGACACCGGCCGCCGCCGCGGCGGTCAGGACGGTCTGGGTACCACGGACGTTGTAGGCGGAACGGGCTGCCGCGTCGGTCTCCAGATCGAGATCGAGCGCGAGATGCACCACGACGTCCGCGCCGCGCAGCTTCTCGGCGATCGCCGGGTCACGCACGTCAAGGATGTGCCACTGGGCGTCGGCCACGTCGCCGCGCCGCTCGTCCATGGCCACGACCTGCTTGACCTCGTCGGACTCGGCCAGCCGCCGGGTCAGCAGCGCACCCGTACCCGAGGCGGCTCCGGTGACCGCGACGACGGGCCCTCGGGAGGACTTGGTTGAAAGGTTTCGCGCTGCGCGAACCTGCGGATCTGGGGAACTCACCGGGCGTCTCCAGCGGTTGTCTTCAGTACGTACGCGAACTGACACGTACGGACCAGGTGGCGTCCATCCTGCCGCAGCCCATGCGTCAGCCAAGCACTGAGCCCTCATCGGGCACCGGTGTCTGTGGAGAGCCGCCCGGTCGGACCCGGCCTGACCGGGCGGTCACCCCCTACCCTGGGTGGTGTTGTCGGGCAATCGCTGTCGGCCAGTCGGCCGACGGCCCTACGAGCCGAGGAAACCCGTGAGTGACACTCCATTCGGATTCGGCCTTCCGCCGGAGGAGCCGGAGGACGGCGACGAGGGCAAGAGCAAGGGCAGCCAGGGTGGCGGAAGCTCCCCGCAGAATCCGCTCGGGTTCGGCCCCGGCAGCGGCGGTGACAATCCGTTCGCGGCGATGTTCGGTTCGATGAACCCGAACGACCTGGGCGCGGCCTTCCAGCAGCTCGGCCAGATGCTGAGCTACGAGGGCGGCCCGGTCAACTGGGACATGGCCAAGGACATCGCACGGCAGACGGTCGCACAGGGCACGTCCGACGGCACCAAGGACACCAGTGTGGGCCCGGCCGAGCGTTCGGCGGTCGAGGAGGCCGTACGCCTGGCCGACCTGTGGCTGGACGGCGCGACCTCACTGCCCTCCGGGGCGGGTACGGCCGTCGCCTGGAGCCGCGCCGAGTGGGTCGAGGCGACCCTGCCGGTGTGGAAGGAGCTCGTCGACCCGGTCGCGGAGCGTGTCGGGGCGGCCATGGGCGGGGTGCTGCCCGAGGAGATGCAGGCCATGGCGGGCCCGCTGCTCGGCATGATGCGGTCCATGGGCGGCGCCATGTTCGGCCAGCAGATCGGACAGGCCGTCGGCGTCCTGGCGGGCGAGGTGGTCGGCTCCAGCGACATCGGTCTGCCGCTCGGCCCGGCGGGCAAGGCCGCGCTGCTCCCGCTGAACATCGAGGTCTTCGGCAAGGACCTGGGCATCGACAAGAACGAGGTGCGGCTCTACCTGGCGCTGCGCGAGGCCGCCCACCAGCGGCTCTTCGCGCATGTGCCGTGGCTGCGCTCGCATCTGTTCGGCGCGGTCGAGGGGTACGCCCGCGGCATCAAGGTCGACACGTCGAAGCTGGAGGACGTCGTCGGCCAGCTCGACCCCTCGCACCCCGAGCAGCTGCAGGAAGCCCTTCAGCAGGGCATGTTCCAGCCGGAGGACACCCCGGAGCAGAAGGCGGCGCTGGCCCGGCTGGAGACCGCGCTCGCGCTGGTCGAGGGCTGGGTGGACGCCGTGGTGCACGAGGCGGCGAAGACCCGCCTGACCTCGGCGGACGCCCTGCGCGAGACACTGCGCAGGCGCCGGGCCTCCGGTGGTCCCGCCGAGCAGACGTTCGCCACGCTGATCGGCCTTGAGCTGCGTCCGCGCCGGCTGCGGGACGCCTCGCGCCTGTGGGCCTCGCTCACGGACGCCCGGGGTGTCGACGGCCGCGACGGCCTGTGGGAGCACCCGGACATGCTGCCGACGGCTTCCGACCTGGACGACCCGGACGGTTTCGTCCACCACGAGCACCTGGACTTCTCCGAGCTGGACAAGATGCTCGGTGAGGCCGCGGGCGGCCAGAAGAGCGGCCCCGGCAAGACCGATCTGACCAAGGACGGCGGCACCGACACCGGACCGGACGACACGGACGAGTCCGACCGGACCGAGACCGACCGGACCGAGACCGACGAGACCGACGAGAAGAAGGACGACCCCGGCCAGTGACACAGCAGGGCACCCTCCAGGACGACGCCGGCCGCGTACTGAAGGGGCACGAAGGCCAGGACGAGCTGCGTCGGAGCTATCTGGACCATCTGTCGGCCCACCCGGACGGGATGTGGAAGTCCTGCGGGGCCGGGCATCTCACCGCGAGCGCTCTGGTGCTGGCCCCGGAGCGGGGGCAGGTGCTGCTCACCCTGCACAAGAAGCTGCGGATGTGGCTCCAGATGGGCGGGCACTGCGAACCGGGCGATACGACGGTGGCGGGAGCCGCGCTGCGCGAGGCGACCGAGGAGTCCGGTATCGAGGGGCTGACACTGCTGCCCGGCGGCCCGCTGCGGCTGGACCGGCACTCGATTCCGGCGCCCTGCACCCAGCATTTCGATGTGCAGTACGCGGCCCTCGTCCCGCCGGGAGCGGTGGAGCTGATCAGCGACGAATCGCTTGACCTGCGCTGGTTCGGCTACGACGAGGTGGCGGCCGTCGCCGACCTCTCGGTCCAGCGGCTGGTGGAGGCCGCCCGCACGGCCCTCTGATCCGCGGCGGCGACCAGCGGGCAGGGTGAACGAGACATGAGTGCGGGGCCTACGCCTCCATGAAGGACACGGACCTCATGGGGGCACAGACCTCACGGAGGCACGGACCTCCACGGAGGCAGGAGGCCCCGCACCCCACCCGCCGGTGTTCAGTTCCAGACGTTTCCCTGGTTCTGACCGTGCGCGCCCTGCTGCCCCATGCCGAACTGCGCCAGCACGCCGTCCCCGATGTTCGCGTGCTGCGGCGGCATCACCTCGCTGGGCTGGACGAGGGCGAAGCCCTGCCCCAGGAAGCTCAGCTCCCAGCCCTCACCGGTGCTGCCGCGCCGCCGCCGTACCCCCGACGAGTGGGTCTGCGCCTGCATCTGCACCCGCAGACCGGACGACCAGGCCACGACGGCGTCCGCGTCCGCGTTGATGTACCTGTCCGGCGTGACCTGCATCATCAGCGGCTGCCCCGAGGTCATCAGCGCGACCTTGCCCCGGCCGGTGATGTGGAGCTGGTACTTCCCCGACCCCGAGATGCCGTACTGGCTGTCGACCGCGACGACCGTGTGGTTCAGGGTCGAGTCCATCGCCAGGACATAGGCACTGTCCACGGTCAGCCCGTCCTGGTCGACGTCGACCAGATGCACGTGCTGCGCCAGGTTGGCGAAGTAGACCGTGCCCTGCCCGTGGCAGCGCATCAGATCCAGTCCCTCGCCCGTGTGCGCCCGCGCACGCCGCTGCTGGTCGGACTGGTACTCGCCGTCGAATTCGATCAGCCCCTGGTACGCGACCATGGCGCCCTTGCGGGCCAGTACGTCGTCGTGCCCGGTCAGCGCGACCCGCAGCAACTGCGGGTTCTGCACCGTGTACCGGTCCTGGGTCTGCTGTTCCGTATAGGTGAAAAGCGGGCTCTGCATGGTGTTCTGGCTCCCCTCAGCTCCGGATCCGCAGACGGTCGGTGCTGTCCTCGCTCGGCTGTACGACGACGATGCCCTGCCCGGAGAAGGCCATCTGGTACGCCTCCCCGCTGCCCCGGCCGATCAGCGAACCGGCCTTGAAGCTGCGCTTGCCCTTGACCTTGAGGTTCGGCGACCAGGCGACCAGGGCGTCCGGGTCGACATAAGTCTCGTCCTCGCCGCTGCCGCAGTCGACGACGATCGGTGTACCGCGCGAGGTGATGGCGACCCAGCCGCTGCCGGACACCTGGATGTTCCACAGGCCCTGGCCCGCGAACTTCGCCATGCCCTTGACCCGCTCCACCCCCCAGGTGAGGCTCGCGTCGAAGGCGAGCAGATTGCTGCCGTTGACCGACAGCGCGTCGTTGTCGAGGTTGATGACGACGACGTCCGCGCCGTAGTCGGCGAGGTAGAGCAGGCCGTCGCCCGAGCACTTCATGAGCGGAGCGCCCTCACCGGTGATCCAGTCACGGGCGATCTGGCGGACGGCGGGCGGATTCGGCTCGTACTGCACGAAGCCCTCGTAAGCGACCATCGATCCGGTACGTGCGAGCAGATCCTGTCCTGTCTGCATGGCGACCTTCAGCATCTTGCTGCCGTGGTTCTCCATGCGGGCCGTGACGGGGGTCGGGGCGAAGCCCGCGAGCTGCTGGTTCATGACGGGCTCCCTCAGACCTCGTACGGCTGGACGATGATGAAGTTCCCGGGGGCGCCCCGGAACTGGAGGTTCACGCTCTCGCCGCTGTCGCCCGCGTAGGCGTTCTGCCGCAGCCTGACCTGGCTGGCGACGATCACTTGCGAGGCTGACGACCAGGCGACGACCGCGTTGCAGTCGGCGAAGGTGGTCGGGGTGACCGGCAGGACGACCGGCGCCCCGTGCGTCTTGACGATCACGGTGCCGGTGCCCTGGAACTGCATGGTGAACAGCGCTCCGCCGGGAATGCCGTGGCCCTCGATCCTGCGGACCTCGTACTGCAGGGTCTCGTCGAAGGCGAGCACACTCTCCGACGAGACACAGATGGCGTCGCCCTGGAGCTCGATGGGGTGCAGATGGGCACTGTTCTCGGCGAAGAAGACCTGTCCACGGCCGGTGCAGCGCATCAGCTGCATCTCCTGGCCGGTCGCATGGCCCACGATCCGCCCCGCGAAACCGGCCCCCTTGTAGCTGAAGTCGACCTTGCCCTGGTACATCACCATGCTGCCCTGGCGGGCGAGGACAGGGGTGTCACTGACGGTCAGGTCGGCCCGCATCAGGTACTTGTTCTGCGGGGTCCAGCGCTGCCCCGTGTCCGTTTCGCGGTACTTCTGGAAGGCGGCCTGAAGGCCGGGACCCGCGACGGTCGGCTGATGCCCGTAGGAAGCGGCCTGCGGCGGCCCGCCGTACGGAGCGGGCCCGCCGGAAGGCGGCTGCTGGCCGTAGGAACCCGGCTGGCCCGGCTGCCCTGGCCGGCCGCCGTACGGGGCCGGTGCGCCCGGCGGCTGAGCCTGTCCGGGGAACTGGCCGAACTGCGGGGGCTGTTGTTGCTGCTGCGGAGGCTGGGGCGGCTGTGCGTACGGAGCGGGAGCCGGTGGCGGGGTGGCCACGCCCTGCACATGCATCGGCGCG
>NZ_JAAGLN010000207.1 GCF_010548145.1 Streptomyces sp. SID10853 | reverse complement strand
CCCCACCGCCGGACTGACCGCCACCACCCGCGCCCTCTACCGCGGTCTCGCCTCGGCCACCGGGCGCACGCCCACCGATCTGGCGCGCGCGGTCGCCGCCTGGCGGCAGGGCGGAGCCGAAGGACTGGCCGTACTCGAAACCCCGTGGGACCCGCCGGCGGGCCCCTTCGACCGGGCCCGGCCCGCCCTGGCCGTCGCCGGACTGCCGCGCTTCCAGCCCTCGCGCAACAGACTGACCGTGCCCGGCGGCGCCCTCCAGCTCCGCTTCGGCCGGGACAACCGCTGGTACCCGTACGAATCAGACCCGGGCCGGGACGACTGGTGGCCGCGCGACGCCCCGCACTCGGACCCGGTGGAGGCGCTCCGGCGCTAACCTTCAGAAGCGGTGGACGGACAGGCTCACGGACCGACAAGGGGGCACGATGGACGCGGAGTTGACGGCGCTGGTGACGGCGGGGGCGACCACGCTCGTACAGCAGATGGCGACCGACGCGTGGTCGCGCACACGGGACCGGGTGGCCGCCTTCCTGGCCCGTCGCGGCAGTGCGGATCCCACGGCGGTCGCGGCCGAACTGGACGCGGCCCGCGCCGAACTGGCGACGGCCCGGCAGGACGGCGACGAGGAGACCGCCGCCGATGTGCAGGGCGAGTGGCGGCTGCGGATGCGCCGCGCCCTGCTGGCCGACCCCGAAGCAGCGGCGGAACTGCGCACGCTGCTCGACGAGTTGGCACCACCGGAGGCCGCCCCGCAGATCGGCAGTGTCAGCAACAGTTTCAGCGGGGTGGCCCACCACAGCACGGTGATCCAGGCCGGGAACATCGGGAACATCGGGGGCACGGGCTCCGACGGGCAGCGCTGACGGGCGGCCGTCAGCCCCGTCGGCTGTCAGCCCCTCCGGCCGTCAGCGCCGTCGGCCGTCAGTCCCGTCGGCTGTCAGCGCCGTCGGCCGTCAGCTCCGCCCGGTGCGGTCCTCAGCGCAGTTCGAGGACCTGGACCCCGTACGGCTCCAGCGTCACCTCGGGTGACTCCGCCCCCGTGCCGAGGACGAAGAACCTGCCGCCGCCCGGTCGCACGGTCAGCGTCTGCGGGGACTGGCTGACCAGCCACACGAACCGCCGCCCGTCCTCGTGGACCAGCACATCGGCGCTGACATACGGAGTGTCCACCGTCACCGGGCGGTCCACCCCGGCGACCTCCGCCAGAGCCTCGTACAACCGGTGCGTCTGCTCGGGGTTGACGCGCGCCGTATGGGCGGCCATGTGCTCCAGCGGATAGGTGGCCAGCACGGTCCGCCCCGCCCCCGTCTCCTTGACCAGGAGCGCCGGCCGGCCGTGCGCGTCGGTCGCCACCACGCGTGCGTCCACCGGCACGACGGGCAGATAGGCGACGCTGTCCTCGTTCCCCGCGACCGGGAAGCGCAGCGTCTCACCGGCCTTCAACGGGCCGAAGTCCTCCGTGAACGTCAGGTCGACGACGCTGTCATCGACCGGCTCGGCGACCCCGTACGACAGCTGGTGCTCCACCCCGAAGAGCCCGTCCAGATCGTGGAACCACGGCCCCCGGGTCGCCGGGTGCTCGCCCGAGCAGAACGACAGATAGACGGTCGCCCCCGCGCGGGCCCGCCGCTCCAGGTCCCGCCGGGTCCGAGTCGTCAACTGGCGGGTCGAAGGCAGCAGATACAGCTGTACGTCGTCGGCGAGCCCGTCCGCCTCCCGTACGAACCCGACCGGCAGATCGGCGCAGTGCGCCGCGACATACCCCTGATGGAGCGAGGAGAAGATCAGCGGGCGGTCCGCCGGCCTGCTGTACGGGTAGCCGCGCTCCAGGAACGCCGGGACGACCAGCGCCGCACCGGCGTCCGCGCGCCGGCAGCGGGCGAAGTCGACCTGGCCGAGCACGGTGGCGAAGGCGGCGAGTTCCCGCAGCGGCTCCTTCGGCCGCCCCTCGCTGTCCGTGACGCCGAAGTGCATCTCGAAGGGGTGGTGGTCGTAGGGCGACTGGTCCCACAGGTCGTCGTAGTCGGTGTTGTTCCAGGCCATCCAGCCCGTCGCCCCGCCCAGCAGCGAATTGTGCAGCGTCTGGCGGTAGTAGACCCCCGCGTTGCGCGCCGACACGGTGTCCGTGGAGAGACCGAACTCCTCCAGGACCACCGGCTGTCCGGTCACCGATGCCAGCTCGCACTCGAAGGCCGCCCGGTAGTGCTGGCGGACCGTGTCGGTGTCGGAGCGGTAGACGTGCGGCCCGACGAAATCGACGTACTCGGCGGTCTCGCGCAGCGAGAAACCGTTGTCGCGCCCGGTGACCTCCTGCCCCCAGGCGCCGTCGCCGAGGGAGACGGGCTGGGTCCCGCCCGCCGCCCGCACCGCGTTGCACATCGACTGCGCCCACGCCGTCACCACGTCCGACGACGGCGGGTCGACCTGGTAGATCCGCCCGTACCCCGGCATCTCATTGGTGATCAGCCACCCGGTGACCGCGGCGTGGTCCTTGAAGCGCCGGGTCATCTCGCTCGCGAACCACGCCTGCCGGCCGACCATCCACACGTCCTCGTACAGATCGCGCCCCGCACGCCAGACCGGGTCCCAGTTCTCACCGGACATATGGCCGACGATGAAGGTGGGGACCGTGCCCATCCCGTACTCGCCGTGCGCGTCCAGGAAGTCCCGGAAGCGGTCGCACAGTTCCTCGTCGATCCGGTGCGGCTCCGGGTGGAAGTCCGGCCAGTAGAAGAACGAACGGGTCATGGTGAGCCCGTGCTCGCGCAGTACGGCGAGCTCCTCGCGCACCACCGACGGGTCGTAGTTACGCCACATCAGGGGGCCGCCGGTGCGGGACCAGAAGTTGGCGCCGAGCCAGGGCAGGACAGCCGGGTCGTGGGCGAGCTGGGCGCTGTGGCGCTGCATGTGTAGTGCTCCAGGGAAAGGGAAATCAGACGGGGCCGGTCGACTCGCGTACGACGAGCCGGGGTTGTCCGGTGAGGGGTTCAGGGGGTATGTCCTCGCCGCACCGCGCCAGCAGCGCCCGTGCGGCGGCCGCGCCGGCCCGCTGGACGTACTGGTCGACCGTGGTCAGCCGGGGATGGATCCAGCTGCCCACGGGCAGGTTGTCGTAGCCGACGACGGACAGGTCGGCGGGTACCGAGAGCCCCGCGCGCTGCGCGGTGCCGATCCCGCACACCGCCATCGAGTCGTTGGCGAAGACGATGGCGGTCGGCCGCGGGTCCAGGGCCAGCAGCCGCCCGGTGGCGGCGGTGGCCGCGGCCTCGGTGAAGTCCGTGTGGTGCACCGCCACCGGGGCCAGGCCGGCCGCGGCCAGGGTCTCCTCGAAGACCCGCTGCCGGAAACGGGTGTGCAGCAGGGCGGTCGGCCCGGTCACATAGGCGATGCGCCGGTGGCCCAGGTCCAGCAGATGGCGGACCGTTTCGCTCACCCCGCTGCGGTGCGCGGTCCCCAGCAGGACCGCGGGCAGCCCGAGCCGTTCCAGCAGGGGCGGCCGCGGGTCGTCGGCCCGGTGCTCGGTCAGCACGGCCCCGTCGACCCGGCCCTCGGCGGCGAGCCGCTCGTACAGCGCGGTCTCCTCGCGCACATCGCCGGCCAGGTGCAGCAGCAGCCCGTACCCGCGCGGCGACAGCTCGCTCTCCAGACCCGTGATCAGCTCCGAGAAGTGCAGATCGGTGCCGAGGACATCGGTGGGACGGCGTACGACCATCGCGACCGTGCGGGTACGGGATCTGCGCAGCGCGCTGGCGGAAGCGCTGGGCGACCAGCCGAGCCGCCCGGCCGCCTCCAGGACGCGGCGCCGGGTCGGCTCGGAGATCCGGCCGGTGTTGTTGAAGACCTTGGACACCGCCGCCGTGGAGACCCCGGCCTGCGCGGCGACGTCCTTGATCGTGGGCCGGGAGCCGGCCGCGGGAGCCGGACTCACATCTTCACCGCGCCGCTGACCAGGGCCTGCTGCATCCGCTTCTGCAACAGCGTGTACATGATCCACACCGGGACGAGGGTGAGGATCGTGCCGGCCGTGAGGATGCCGTAGTCGGTGCCGATCTGCGATTTGAGGGTGGGCAGCGCGACCTGGATGGTCCGCAGGTCCGGATCCGGGCCGATGATGATCAGCGAGTACAGATACTCGTTCCAGAAGGTCAGGAAGTTCAGCAGCAGCACCGTCGCGATACCCGGCATGCACATCGGGGTGTAGATGTGCCGCAGCACCCCGAACGTCGAAGCGCCGTCGATCCGGGCGGCCTCCTCCATCTCGGCCGGGATGGTCCGCATGAACTGGATGAGGATGACCACCGACAGCGGCATCGCGGTGGCGGGCAGGAACAGCACCATGAAAAGGCGGGTGTGGAAGAGCCCGGTGGCCGCCGAGAGCAGGAAGGTGGGGAAGAGGGCAGCGAAGGTGGGGATGAGGAAGCCGAGCGAGAAGATCCGCTCGATGGCCGCACCGGTCCTGCCCCGCGCACGGGCCAGCGAGAACGCCGCGGGGATGGCGAGCCCCAGCGTCAGCGCCAGCGAGAACACCGTGACGATCCCGGAGTTGAGGATCGCCATCCCCAGATCGGCGCTCTCGAAGGCGGTGCGGAAGTTCCCGAACCCGAGCGAGGTCGGCGGGGCGAGCGGGTGGGCGAAGATCGCCTCGTTGGACTTGAACGCCGACGCCAGGAAGTAGTACAGCGGGATCGCGAGCAGGACGGCGTACGCCCACACCAGAATGTGCGCGGGGAGCCAGGACTTTCTGAACTTCATGGTGGCCATGGGGTCGGGCTCCGATCAGTAGTTCTGGCGGAAGGCGCGGCGGATGGCGAGCAGCCCGACGAGCCCCGCGAGGAAGAGGACCACACCGACGGCCTGGCTGTAGCCCAGGTCGCTCTCCATGAACGCCTTCTCGTAGACGAGGAAGGACAGCGTGGTCGAGGAGTTGGCGGGCCCGCCCTGGGTCAGCAGCAGGACCTGCTGCGCGGAGCCGAAGAGCGTCCACAGGAACTGGAGCATCGTGACGACGCCGACGTACTCCTTGATGACCGGGAAGTGGATGCGCCACATGGCGCGCCAGTGCCCGGCGCCGTCCAGCTGCGCCGCCTCGCCGATCTCCTCGGGCACGCTGTCGAGGCGCGCGGCGAAGAGGACGGCGGTGAAGCCGATCCCGGCCCAGACGTCCAGGGCGATCAGGCAGTAGAGCGCGGTGTCGGGGTTGGCGAGCCACGCGTCGGTGACCGACCCGAGGCCGACGGACTTCAGGGCGCCGTTGACCAGGCCGTCCGGGGAGAGGGCGGCGTAGAAGACCATGGCCTTGGCCGGGGTGGAGATGAGCCCGGGGACGAACAGCAGATAGCGGATCACCCGGTGGCCGGGCGGCTTCTGCGCGACGTAGTACCCGACCATGTAGGCACAGACGATCATCACCGGAAGCGCGATGACCATCTGCAGACCGGTGTTGCGCACGGCCTGCCAGAAGACCGGGTCGTCGAAGAGGGCGCTGAAGTTGTCGACCCCGGCGAAGGACGTCGGCTGGAGCATGCCGGGCCAGTGCAGGGCGGCGATCACGAAGATCGCCACCATCGGGCCGACCATGAAGACCAGATACCAGACGAGGGCGGGCAGCGCGAGGATCGTGGTGCGCGGCCCGCGCTGCCCGCGCCCGGCGGTCGCGGGTGGTGCGGCCGGCCGGGA
This sequence comes from Streptomyces sp. SID10853, assembly GCF_010548145.1. Lineage (GTDB taxonomy): Bacteria > Actinomycetota > Actinomycetes > Streptomycetales > Streptomycetaceae > Streptomyces. The sequence continues at coordinate 6,967 of NZ_JAAGLN010000207.1, read as the reverse complement.
GGCGGGCCTGACGGACGAGGTCATCGTCATGGGGTTGCCTCCTCAGGCGTTGCGGTACGCGCCCTGGAGCGCGGAGAGAATACGGCGGGAGCTGACGCCCGGGGTGAAGGCGGTGCTGGTGGCCTGGATCATCGGCTGGACGGCCGACGGGGGTACGTACAGGTCGGGCAGCACGACCTGGCTGACGCCGCTGCCCAGCTGCTGGGCCTTGGCGACCAGCGGGAACCGGTCGCTCAGGGTGTCCGTGCGTACGGCCATGTCCCGGCCGCCCTCCTCGATGAACCGGCTGACGACATCCGGCCGGTACATGAAGCGGACGAACTTCTCGACGGTCCCGATCTTCCTGGTGCCGTTGGGGCTGATCCAGAACCCGGAGACGGTGAAGGTCCGCAGAATGGTCGGCCTGTCGTGCACAGCGCCGGGCGGCAGCGGCCAGCCGCCCACGTCCGTGTGGCCGGCAACGTTGTCAGGAACGCGGGCGAGCGCCGAGGACATCGCCGACTGCATCGCGGCGGCCTCGGTGTTGAACTGGGTGGTCATCGAGTCGGTGGTGAGCCCCTGGGCCTTGTCGGTGAAGACCCCGGCGTCCCGCAGCTCGACGAAGTACTCGATGCCTTCCCTGGCTCCCTTGATCCCGCTGAAGTCCCCGGTGGCGTAGAGCTTCTTGGCCTGGTCGGCGGTGAGGAAGGACTGGATGATCTGGGCGAGGAGCTTCTGCCCGGTCCAGTCGTTGCCGCCGATGGTGACGGGGGCGGTGCCCTTGGCGCGCAGCTTCTTCGCTGCGGCGATCAGGGCGTCCCCGGTGAGCGGGATGTCCTCGACACCGGCCCTGCGCAGCAGCCGGCGGTTGAAGGCGACGGGCCAGTTGCTCGCGATGTACGGGAGGGCGCGGAGCCGGCCCTTGTCGTCGGTCCACTCGGCGAGCGCGGCGGGCAGGATGCGTTTGCGCAGGTCCCAGTCGTCCAGATAGCCGTTGACGGTCACGGTGGCGCCGAGTTCCGTCCAGGAGACGGTCTTGTCGTAGAGGTTGACCATGACGACGTCGGCCTCTTTGTGCGCCAGCCGCGAGGTCTCGTAGACCTGCCCCAGCTCGTCCCCGTTGATCAGGCTCTTGACCTTGAGCCCCGGGTTCTCCTTGCGGAACATGTCGAGAACGGCACGGAAGGTCGCGGAGCCGGGCGCGGTGCCGCCCAGCGAACTGTGGACGACCAGGGTGTCGGGGTCGGACTCGTCCCCGCCGAGCAGCCCGCACCCGGAGAGCCCGGGCACGGCGGCACCGGCGGCGACGGCCGCCCCCGCGGAGATGAACCCACGGCGATTCAGCTTGGAACGCACGGCGTGCGGCCTCCTACGGGGGAGCAGGGGAGTGGGAACCCCGGGAGGTGGTTAATCGATATACCCGCGAGGTGCGAGCACCGTACGAGGAGAGGGGGGTGCGGTCAACCCCCCGTTGCACATGGTGAACGAGGGGTTGAGAGATGGGAGAATCCGGCGATTTTGGCCTGGTACGGGGGCCGTTGACCAGGCCGGGGTCAGGGGCTGGTGAGGATGACGAGCCGCTGGGTCGCCCGGGTCATCGCGACATAGCGGTCGACCGCCCCTTCGATGCCCGTGCCGAACGCCCCTGGGTCGACGAGAACCACCAGGTCGAATTCGAGGCCCTTCGACAGCTCCGGGGTCAGTGACCGGACGCGGCGCGTCGAGCGGAACCCGGGGTCGCCGATGACACACGCGGTCCCCTCGGTGTGCGCGGCCAGCCAGGCGTCGAGGACCGCGGTCAGCTCCGAAGCGGGCCCGTGGACGACGGGGACGCCGGTGCTGCGGACCGAGACCGGCACATTGGCGTCCGGGAGCGCGGCCCTGATGACGGGGGCGGCCTCCGCCATGATCTCTTCCGGGGTGCGGTAGTTGATGCTCAGCGACGCGAGCCTGACCCGGTCGATCCCGACGCGTCCGAGCCGCTCCTGCCACGACTCGGTGAACCCGCGTCCGGCCTGGGCGCGGTCCCCGACGATGGTGAAGCTGCGGGACGGGCACCGGAGCAGCAGCATCTGCCACTCGGCGTCGGTCAGTTCCTGGGCCTCGTCCACGACGATATGCGCGAACGGCCCCGCCGACAGGTCCGGTTCGGCGCCGGACGGTGCGCTCTCATCGATCAGGCTGCTCCGTACGTCCTCCCCGTGCAGCATCGTCAGCACGCCTTCACCGTCGTCGTCGGCGGCGAGCAGATTGTCGACGACCTTGGCCATCTGCTCGCGTTCGGCGGTGACGGACGCGTGGTGCCGGCGCTTGCGCCGTGCCGCTTCCGGGTCGCCCACCCGCTGCCGCGCCGCGTCCAGGAACGGCAGGTCGGACACCGTCCAGGCACGGGCGTCCCCGCGCTGCAACCGCCGTACGTGGTCGGGGCCGAGCCAGGGAGCGCACATCCGCAGATAGGCGGGCACCGACCACAGATCCGCGATCAGGTCGGCCGCTTCGAGCAGCGGCCAGGCGCGGTTGAAGGCGGTGAGCAGCTCCCTGTTCCGCAGCAGCGACCCGCGGAGCTGACCGGCCTGCGCGTCTTCGTCGTCGTGCTTGTCCACCAGGATCGTGAGCAGCTCCTCCCAGACCTGGTCGCGTGCCTCGTTGTGCGGGGTCCCTGGTTCCGCCGCTTCGAACGCCAGGGCCCAGTCGTCGGGGCTCAGCCGGATGTCGGACCAGTGGGTCGTCACCGTCATCCCCTCGGCGGGCGGCTCCTCGTAGAACCTCACAGCCGTCTCCACCGCCTTGACCAGGTCGGCCGAAGACTTCAGGCGAGCGACACCCGGGTCGGCCTCGGCCACCGCCGCGGCCCCCTCGGGGACGAGGTCCCGCAAGGTGCAGGTCTGGACACCGTCCTCGCCGAGGCTGGGCAGAACATCGGCGACGTACCCCAGATACGGCTGGTGCGGCCCGACGAACAGCACCCCGCCCCGGTGGTGGCCGAGGCGGGGGTCGGAGTGGAGCAGGTAGGCGGAGCGGTGCAGCGCGACGACGGTCTTGCCCGTGCCCGGACCGCCGTCGACGACGAGGGCGCCACGGGATCCCGCCCGGATGATGGCGTCCTGGTCGGCCTGGATGGTGCCGAGCACATCGCGCATCCGTGGCGAACGGTTGGCGCCCAGACTGGCGATGAAGGCGGACTGGTCGTCGAGCGCGGCGTGCCCGGCGAACCCGTCCGACGTGAACACCTCGTCCCAGTAGTCGCTGATCCGCCCGCGGGTCCAGCGGTATCTGCGACGGCTCGCCAGGCCCATCGGACGGGCATGGGTGGCGCCGAAGAACGGCTCGGCCGCGGGGGAGCGCCAGTCGATGAGCAGGCGGCGGCCGACCCTGTCCTTGAGGCCGATACGGCCGATGTACACGGCCTCTTGGCTGTCCGCGCCCACCATGCGTCCGAGGCACAGGTCGAGACCGAAGCGGCGCAGAGTGCGCAGGCGGGCGGTCAGCCGGTGGATCTCCAGGTCCCGGTCCATGGCCTGCCGGCCGATGCCACCGGGTGCCTTGCGCTCGGCGTCCAGACGGCCGGACAGCTCGGCGATGGACTGGTCGAGGCACTCCGCGATGGCGGCGAAGTGCTGCTCGTCACGGGCGATCAGCGCCGGAGTGGCTTTGGCGGAGAGGGCTTGGGGAAGGTCGAAGGCTTCGGCGGGAGGGGTGGGGGCTTCGGGAGGGGTGAGCACTTCGGTGGTGTGATCCTTCGGAGCGGGAGCGGGAGCGGGAGCGGACGGGGGCGGGGGCGGAGGTAGGGGCGGAGGCGGCGGCTGGGTTCGGCCGACGGCGTCGAGCAGCAGCCGGGCGGCCACGGTCGCCCCGTCGGTACGGACCGTGCCGGCGACGGCGGTCGCCCGGGCGAGTGTCCCGGGGGACAGCGCAGTCCGGAGCGCGGCCGACAGGGAACCGACCGTCGGGGCCGGACCCTCGTGTGCGACGCCGATGCCCAGGTCGGCCACCCGGCCGGCCCAGTACGGCTGGTCCACCGCCTGCGGTACCACCACCTGCGGCGCACCGGCCCGGGCGGCCGTGATCGTCGTACCCGCGCCGCCGTGGTGGACGACGGCGGCCACCCGGCCGAACAACCGCTGCTGGTTGACCTCGCCGACGACGAAGCAGTCGTCCCGGTCGTCGGCCGGCGCCAGTCCGGCCCAGCCGCGCGACACGATCACGCGGCGGCCCTGAGCGCGGACCGCCTCCACGGCGACCCGGGCGATGTCGTGCGGCGATCGGTCCTCCGACGAGCTGCCCTGCGCCGATCGGCCTTCTGCCGAGGGGGCTCCCGTCGAGGGGGCCGTCGCCGAACGATCCTGCGGCGACCGGCCTTGCAACGCGCGGTCCCTCGACGCGTGCAGGGGCATGCTGCCGAAACCGACGTACACGGGCGGGGCGCCCGCGGCCAGGAAGTCCTCAAGGTCCGCCGGGAGCGGGTGGCTATCGGGCAGGATCCACGCGCCGGTCTGGACCACGTCGAGGCCCGGGATCTCGTACCACGGGTCCAGGACCGGGTCCGTGGCCAGCCACGGCCGGCCGCCGATGGCATAGTCGCGGACGCCGTCCACCGGCGGCAGGCCGGCCGACGCCCGGTTCGTGTTGAGCGCCGTACCGAACAGCGCGTCGATGCTCCGGGCATCCAGGTCCCACAGCACCTCGTTGTCGGTCACCTCAGGCGGGAACGGCCGGCCCGGATACGCCAACGGCGGGTGGTGCGGCGACGGCAGGGTGAGCTGCTGGAAAGTCACGGACACCGAGCGGATGCCCAGCCTCTCGGCCACCGACCGCGCACCGGCCACGGCCGGCATCACGCCGGTCGCCACCACCAGATCGCAGCCCTCGGCCGCCGGGCTGACCGCGGCGAACTGGGAGGCGATCAGTTCGGCCGCGCGCAGGGGCAGTGCCGATGGCTGTGGCGCCGCAGTCGTCAGCGCCCGCGCCGGACGGCCGACCGGCACCAGCGGCATGCCCACACCGGCCAGCCGCCCGGCGAACTCCTCGTCCGGCGGTGCGCACACCCGTACCTCCGCGCCCAGGTCCCGCAGCTGCACCGCGAGCCCCACCAGCGGTTCGACGTCCCCGCGCGACCCATACGTCGACAACAGCACACGCACCTCGCGACCCCGCATTTTTCGTAGGCTCCGGCTTCGGCCGACGATTCTGCGGTACAACCGGGGCCTTGCCGCAAGCCCCCCAGTGCGCTATAAGTTGAAAGTGGCAAGGAGTGGGAAACCTCCTTGCCTTTTGTTTTGTGCTCCTGGGCCAGAGCGGACACGGGGTCAGAGCGAATTCGACCAGTTGGCCAGAGTGGTGAAGTCCCTGGCCCGCAAGCCGTGCCGGGGCTTGATCCGCAGGAGCAGCGCTGGTGCGTCATGGTGCGTCGCGACGTGCGCCGTGTCCAGGTCCGTGATCAGGTCGTCCACCCAGGCGAACGGGCGCCCGGCGGCCCACTCCAGGAGCGGGCGGGTCTTCCAGTAGAGGCCGTCCGGGTCCTTGGCGAAGAGTTCGGGCCATTCGATGACCGGGAGGGGGCCCGGCAGGCCGATGACCGGGGCGATCATCTCGTTCGCCTGGTGCATCCAGGTGGTGGCCCACGCCAGTTCGAAGGGGAGAGCGGTCAGGCGGGCGCCGTGCTCCGGGTGGAGCCGGACGCGCAGGCCGCGGCGGTGGGCCCGCGACCCCGGGGTCTGCCGGGCGAGCCAGTTCGCCGGGTGGAGCCGGTGAGCCGTGTAGCCGCGCAGCCGGGCGAGCCGGGCGGTGTACGGGTTGAGGGGGCCATCCACGTCGATGAGGAGCAGCGGGCGATCCGTCATGACACGTTACTTCCCGTTGCGGCGTGCCCCAATGTCAGTGGTGCTGCATAGAGTTGATCCGTGGTCGAAGAGACGCGGAACAGCGTGAGCGGGCATGCCGAAGTAGGGACGGTCGTCCAGGCCGGAAGCGTGGGGGAGGTCCACTTTCATGGGAGTATGCATACGGGCCCCGAGATCACCGCGGTCCAGTTACCGCCGGACGTGGCGTACTTCGTCGACCGGGACGACGAACAGAGCGCTGTGATCAGAGCCGTTCACCACCGCAGAGGGGCCGGTGGCGGAACGGGCAGGGGTGCCACCGGGAATGCCGCGGGGCGGCCTCTCGTCGTAACGGTCCATGGGCTGCGCGGCGTCGGCAAGACAGCGCTCGGGGTACGGCTCGCACGGGCGCTGGCCGGGGAATTCCCCGATGCCCTGCGGTTCGTCGATCTCGACGACCACCGCAGGGACGGCGGCGTCGAGACAGCCGAGGTCCTGGGCGAGCTGCTCCGCTCGCTCGGGGTGCAGCCGGACTGGGTCGAGCCGGCATACGCCGGACGCCGCCGGCAGTACTGGGCCCGTACCCAGGGCAGACGTCTGGTCGTCGTGGTCGACAACGTCCGGTTCGGGCTTGAGGTCGAGCAGCTGCTGCCGGCCTCGGCGGACTCCGTCGTGATCGCCCTCAGCCAGGGCCGCCTCGACGATCTGAAGGGCGGCGCCGACCTGGAGATTCCGCTGGGGCCGCTGGGTGACGAGCACGCCGCGCGGTTGCTGCGCGGACTCGCCGACGACCCGCGCTTCTCCGCCGAACCCGCGGCCGCCGAAGCCCTGGCCCGGGTGTGCGGGGGCCTGCCGGCCGCGCTGGAGGTCGCGGGCGAGTGGCTGCGCAAGCACCGCAGGAGGGGGCTGCTGCGGCTGGCCGCCCAGCTGACCGACGAGCTGACGGAGAGGGGCCTGCCCGTGGTCGAAGCCGTCTGGGACGCCGCGTACGGGGACCTCGGTCCTGACGCGGCCCGGCTGTACCGGCTGCTCGCGGTGCACCCCGGCCGGTATCTCGCGCAGGAGACCGTGACCGCGCTGTTCGGCGAGGGCACGGAAGCGGCCGAGGACGCCCTGGAGGAGCTGGAGCGGGCCGGCCTGCTGCTGCAGGGCCGGGGCGGACGCCCGGC
>NZ_JAAGLN010000206.1 GCF_010548145.1 Streptomyces sp. SID10853 | reverse complement strand
CGGGCCTTGCTGTGCAGGGCGCCCCGCACCGCCGGCCTCCCAGGCCAGGCTGCGCGGCGCCCTGCACAGCAAGGCCCGCGACCGGGCCGCGATCAGCCACCACTACGACCTCTCCAACGACTTCTACGCGCTGCTGCTCGACGAGACGATGGCGTACTCCTGCGGCTACTGGACCAGCGAGGAGCCGGAGTACGGCCCGGCCGACGCCCAGCGCGACAAGCTGGAACTGATCTGCCGCAAGCTCGCGCTGACCCCCGGCGCCCGGCTGCTCGACATCGGCTGCGGCTGGGGATCGCTCACCCTGTACGCGGCGCAGGAGTACAAGGTCCAGGTCACCGCGGTCACCCTCGCCGCCGAGCAGGCGGAGTACGTCAGGAACCAGGTGGCGGAGCGCGGGCTGGGCGATCTCGTGGAGGTCAGGCTCGCCGACTACCGCGACATCACGGGCGGCGACTACGACGCGGTGTCCACCATCGAGATGGGCGAGCACGTCGGTGACGCCCAGTACCCCGGCTTCACCGCCACGCTGTTCGGCATGGTCCGCCCGGCGGGCCGGGTGCTGGTCCAGCAGATGTCCCGCGGCACGGTCGCCCCGGGCGGCGGCCCCTTCATCGAGGCGTACATCGCCCCCGACATGCATATGCGCCCGCTGGGCGAGACCGTCTCGCTTCTTGAGGGCGCGGGTCTTGAGGTACGGGCCGTGGAGTCGCTGCGCGAGCACTACTCCCGGACCGTCGCGGCCTGGGAGCGGACGCTGGAGGAGCGCTGGGAGGAGTTCCGCGCTCTGGCCGGCGAGGAGACCGCGCGGGTCTGGCGGCTCTATCTGGTGGGCGGGCGCCTCGCGTTCGAGGAGCGGCGGATGGGCGTGGACCAGATTCTCGCCGTACGCCCCGACGACAGCGGACGGAGCGCGATGCCCGCCACCCCGCACGACTGGTACGCCGGGGACGTCCGGCGGTGAGCGGTTACCCGTGGGGCGCCTTCGGCCAAGGGGTGGGCGCGGCCGCCGCGGCCGCGCTCGCCGTCATGCTGCTCACCTTCGCCGTCGCGGTGGCCAGGGGGCTGCACCGGATCGTCGACATCGCCTGGGGCCCGGCGTTCGCCGCGGTCGCGCTCGTCTCGTACGCCGTGTCGGCGGGGGAGGGCGGCGACGGGGTACGCCGTCTCGTGGTCACCGCGCTGACGGTGGTCTGGGGGCTGCGGCTCGCCGTCCACATCGCGCTGCGCGGACGCGGCCACGGCGAGGACGCCCGGTACGAGGCGATGCTCGCAAGGGCCCCGGGCAGCCGGAACCTGTACGCGCTGCGCAAGGTCTATCTGCTGCAGGGCGTGCTGGTCCTGCTCGTCTCGCTGCCGGTCCAGGCGGCGCAGTACCTGCCGGGCACGGTGGGTCCCGCCGGGTACGCGGGCTGTGCCGTATGGCTGGTGGGGCTGGTCTTCGAGGGTGTGGGGGACCGGCAGCTGGCCCGCTTCAAGGCGGACCCCGCCCACCGCGGGCAGCTCATGGACCGCGGCCTGTGGTCCTGGACCAGGCACCCGAACTACTTCGGCGACTTCTGTGTCTGGTGGGGGCTGTTCCTGTTCGTCTGCGACGATCCGGTGGTCGCGGCGGCGACCGTCGTCAGCCCGCTCGTGATGAGTTTCCTGCTGATCGGCGGCAGCGGGAAGCGGCTGCTGGAGCGGCATATGGCCGACCGGCCGGGCTTCGCCGCGTACGCCGCGCGGACCAGCGGTTTCTTCCCGTGGCCGCCGAAGCGGGGCTGAGCCGGGGGAGACACGGCGCGACGTGAAGGGGGAGCCCGGCCGGGCTCCCCCTTCACGTTCAGTCCCTCACGTTCAGCCCTTCACGTTCAGTCCCTCACGTTCATTCCTCCGGCCGGTTCAGGCCGCGAAATTCATCAGTGCCAGCGGGGTGGTCGTCGGTGCCTTCGAGCCGCCGGCCGGTTCGACCGTGATGCCCATACCGGCCGCGGAGTTCACCGAGCCTTCCATGAGCACGCTCTCGGAGGAGGACGAAGGATTCAGCAGACCCGCGGAACGCATCGTTCCGTTGTCGTTGAACCAGAGCTGGTAGACCTTGCCGCCCGGCGGCTTCGGCAGCCCCGATGCGAGGAACGCCGCCCGGTTCCTGGTGTGCGAGACGACGACCGTGCCGTGCGCCCCGTCCTTCAGCTTCCCTGTCGTGACCTTGGCGTCAGGAGCGGCGAGCACCGCGGCCAGCGCACGCGCCTGCTGCTGCGACTGCGCGGCGGAGTTCCTGGCGTCACCGGCCTCCTGGTGCTGCCACACCGCGACCCCGCCGAGACCGACGGCAGCGGCGAGACAGGCCGCGAGCGCGAACCGGGAGAGCGCGCGGCCTCCGCGTGCGCCGCCGCCACCGCCGCGGTGCTGCTGCGGCAGCAGCGGGGCCTCCTGGCGCTCGGTGGCGATCCGGCGCAGGACCTCCTGCTTGAGCGCGGGCGGCGGGGTCACCGTGACCGCGAGGGCCAGCCTGCCCGCTGTCGCCACCAGCTCACGGACCTCCTGGGTGCAGGCGGGGCAGACCTGGAGATGCTGCTCGAACTCGGAGCGCTCGTCGGGTTCCAGGGCATGCAGTGCGTAGGCGCCGGTCAGTGTGTGCAGATCCGCTGTCATCATGCGCTGACCCCCAGGCAGTCGCGCATCCGGATGAGTCCGTCGCGCAGTCGAGTCTTGATGGTGCCGAGCGGTACGGAGAGCAGCTCGGCCACTTCCCGGTAGGCCAGGCCCCGGTAGTACGCGAGTGTCACCGACTCGCGCTGCACCTCTGTCAGAGAACTCAGACAGCGGCGCACCTGCTCCCGCTCCAGCCGGGACTCGACCTGCTCGACGACCTCGTCGAACGCCGGCGTCCGGTCGAGCAGGGCGGCCCGCTGCTCACGGTCCGAAGCGGCCTGGGCCGAACGCACCCGGTCCACCGCCCGGCGGTGGGCGAGCATCAGGACCCAGTTCATCGCGGAGCCACGGTCGGGCTGGAAACGTGCCGCGCCGCGCCACACCTCCAGAAGCACCTCCTGGGCCACCTCCTCCGACTGCGCGGGATCGCGCAGTACCGCGCGTACCAGTCCGAGAACGGGGCCGCACACGGAGTCGTACAGACGCGAGAAGGCGTCTTGGTCGCCGCGGGCGACCAGGGCGAGCAATTGCTGCAGATCAGGTCCCGCCGAAGCGGCTCCGCTGATGTGCACGGCTTCTTTCACGCGGCGTTCCTCCACAGGGCGGGCAGGCGGTATACGAGTTCTCGGCGGGTATTCGGAGCGGGCGCGGCGGTGGATTGGTCAGGCGTACGAAATCTTCCGCGCCGCCGTCTCCGCGCCGCCTGTCCCGTGCCGCCTGTCCCGTGCCGCCCTGCCCGTGCTGTCCGGCTCGCGTCGGGCCCATCCTGTGCCGCCCGACCCGCGTCGGCCGTCTCCCAGCAGAACACGTGCCACGGTGTACGGCCGCCGGGCACAGCGGACAGCCCCCGGGGGCGAGCGCACGCTCACCCCCGGGGGCTCTTTCCGCCGGCACGGACCGGTCAGCCCGCCTGTTCCTGCTCGGCCTCCACCTGGGCGTTCCACTCGCGCTTCGCCGCGCGCCAGGTCTCGTCGTCCTGACCCAGCCGCCAGTAGCCCGAGATGGACAGCCGCTCGCGGGGGATCCCGCGGTCCAGCCGCAGATGGCGCCGCAGCTCCTTCACACAGCCCGCCTCGCCGTGCACGAAGGCGCTGACCTCACCCGCCGGGAAGTCGAGTGCCTGCACCGCCTCGGTCAGCGCCTCGCCCGCCGGGCGTGCGCCGCGGTGCAGCCACCGCACCCCGACGCCGTCCGGAGCCGCGATCTTCTGCTCCTCGTCGGGGCCCGACACCTCCACGAACGCGTGGACCACGGCGCCCGCGGGCATCGCCTCCACCGCGGCAGCGATGGCGGGCAGCGCGCTCTCGTCGCCCGCCAGCAGGTGCCAGTCGGCGGCCGGGTCCGGTGCGTACCCGCCGCCGGGGCCGAGGAAGCGCATCGTGTCGCCGGGGCGGGCGCCCGCCGCCCACGGGCCGGCCAGCCCTTCGGTGCCGTGCACGACGAAGTCGACCACGAGCTCACGCAGCGCCGGGTCCCAGGACCGCACCGTGTACGTCCGGGTGACGGGCCACTGCTCGCGGGGGAGCTCCTCGCGGATCCGGGCCATGTCGAACGGCTCCGGATAGCTCACGCCCTCGGGCGGGAAGAGCACCTTGATGTAGTGGTCGGTGAACTCCGATGCGTCGAACGCGTCCAGCCCCTCACCGCCGAGGACCAGACGGACCATGTGCGGGGTGATCCGTTCGGTACGGACCACCTGCGCCTCGTGGGCCTGCGGTGTCTTACGGGCCGGTGCTTCCGCCACGGACAGCTCCCCAGATCGATATAGTTAGGCTCACCTAAGTTAGCACTTCAGTCCTGGAGAGTGGAGAGCAGGCGCTGGAGAGATCCGCCCAGACCCCACCGGGTGGCGAGCAGTTCCAGGGCGGCCGGGTCGTGCGGTGCGGTGGGCAGCGCGGGATCGAACGGCGGCAGCGGCACGTCCGAAGCGACCCGCACCACCTTCGGGGCCACCGCCACATAGGCGCGCGCCTCGTCCAGCTTGCGGCGCTGCGAAGGGGTGAGCCCGGACGCCGGATCGTCGACCGCGGCCATGATCCCGGCCAGGTCGCCGAACGCGTCGAGCAGCTTCGCCGCGGTCTTCTCGCCGATCCCCGGCACGCCGGGCAGGCCGTCGCTCGGGTCCCCCCGCAGCAGCGCCAGGTCCACATACCCCTGGCCCGTCACCCCGTACTTCTCGCGCAGCAGCGCCTCATCGGTGAGCTGGAGGTTCCCCACGCCCTTCAGCGGATACAGCACCCGAGCGCCACGGGCGTCGTCCACCAGCTGGTAGAGATCGCGGTCCCCGGTGACGATGTCGACCGGACCGGTGGCCGCGCCGGCCAGGGTGCCGATCACGTCGTCCGCCTCGTACCCGTCCACTCCCACCCGGGCGATGCCGAGCGCGTCCAGCACCTGCTCGATCACCGGGACCTGCGGGGCCAGGGTGTCCGGGGTGTCCTCTTCGTCCGGGCCCTGCTCGGTCTCCACGGCCACCCGGTGTGCCTTGTACGAGGGGATGAGGTCGACCCGCCACTGGGGGCGCCAGTCCGCGTCCATGCACGCGACCAGGGAGTCGGGCCGGTGGTCCTGCACCAGTCTGGCGATGAAGTCGAGCAGTCCGCGCACGGCGTTGACCGGGGTGCCGTCCGGGGCCCGTACCGTGTCGGGGACTCCGAAATAGGCCCGGTAGTAGAGGGAAGCGGTGTCGAGGAGCATCAGGCGTCGGGTCACGCTCCGATCATGCCGTACGCCACCGACAGCCACCCGAAAGTGAGCTGGGTCACTCTTCTGTTTGGGGCGGATAAAGGTGGGCAGGCGCCGCCACGGAGCGGAACCAGTAGCAGATTCAAGTATTGCGAGGGTGAAGCGGACCGATCCCGTGCCGCTCCACGACCCGTCGACACGGGGGTGACAGGTCGTCTTCGTTTCAACGCGTGAGGTATATGTGTCCAGGCTGCAAGCCGACCGCTTGTACAAAGTGTTCGGCAGACGACCCGATGAAGCCGTGCAGAAACTCGAGAACGGCACCGGCCGCGATGAGCTGCGCGGTGAGGGCACGACTGCCGCGGTCATCGACGCATCCTTCACCGTCGAGCCCGGCAACATCTTCGTGGTCATGGGTCTCTCGGGTTCCGGCAAGTCCACGCTGCTGCGCATGCTCAACGGGCTCCTCGAGCCGACGTCGGGCCGGGTGCTCTTCGACGGCCAGGACCTGACCGCGCTCAGCGACAGCGAGCTGCGCGAGGTGCGTTCGAAGAAGATCAGCATGGTCTTCCAGCACTTCGCGCTCTTCCCCCACCGGAGCGTCCTGGAGAACGCCGGCTACGGCCTGGAGGTCCAGGGCGTGCCCCGCGCCGAGCGTGAGAAGCGGGCGGCCGAGGCCCTGGAGATGACGGGTCTCGCGGGCTGGGAGACCTCCTGGCCCGACGAGCTGTCCGGCGGTATGCAGCAGCGGGTGGGCCTCGCCCGCGCGCTCGCGACCGACGCGGACCTGCTTCTGATGGACGAGTCCTTCAGCGCGCTCGACCCGCTGATCCGCCGTGACATGCAGGACCAGCTGCTCGAACTGCAGAAGCGGCTGAAGAAGACGATCGTCTTCATTACCCACGACCTCAACGAGGCCATGCGCCTCGGCGACAGCATCGCGGTCATGCGCGACGGTGAGATAGTCCAGCTCGGCACAGCCGAGGACATCCTCATCACGCCGGCCAACGACTATGTCGCCTCCTTCACCAAGGACGTGGACCGCACGCGCGTCCTCACCGCTGCGGCGATGATGACCGACGCGCACCGTCCCGACGCGGGCGACTGCGGCTGCGAGACCGTCACCCCCGACACCACCTTCGCCGACCTGTGCGGCGTGAGCGCGCGTGTCCCGCACCCGGTGGCCGTGAAGAACGCCCAGGGCAAGCTGGTCGGTGTCGTCGAGCAGTCCCGTCTCGTAGGATTCCTCGGCGAGTACGCCGAGGCCCCCCTGGTCTGCGACGCCGCGCCCAAGAACAAGGCGGTCGCCAGTGCCTAGGTTCCATTTCGGCGACTGGGTCGAAAACATCGTCAAGTGGCTGCAGGATCACGTCGGCTGGCTCTTCGACGCGATCAACAGCGTGCTCACGCACATGTACAACGGTGTCGACGCGGTCCTCGGCGGCGGTGAACCGCTGCTGATGGCGGGCATCTTCGCCGTCCTCGCCTTCTGGCTGCGCGGTCTCGTACCAGCGGTGCTGACCTTCGTCGGCTTCGCCCTGATCGACGCGCTCGCCCTCTGGGACGAGGGCATGGACACGCTGTCGCTGGTGATCGTCGCGGCGGTCATCACCATCGTGATCGCGGTGCCACTGGGTATCTGGGCGGCGCGCAGCGCCAAGGTCGGTGCCACGGTCCGCCCGGTGCTCGACGTGATGCAGACGATGCCCGCCTTCGTCTACCTGATCCCGGGCGTCATGTTCTTCGGCGTCGGGGTGACCCCCGGCGTGATCGCCACGATCGTCTTCGCGATGCCCCCGGGCGTCCGGATGACCGAGCTCGGCATCCGGCAGGTGGACGGCGAACTGGTCGAGGCCGCCGAGGCGTTCGGCACCTCCCCGCGCAACATCCTGCGCCGGGTGCAGCTGCCCCTGGCCCTGCCGACGATCATGGCCGGTGTCAACCAGGTCATCATGCTCGCGCTCTCCATGGTCGTCATCGGCGGTATGGCCGGTGCCGGCGGTCTCGGTGAGAAGGTCTACGCGGCCATCACGCAGCTCCAGGTCGGTCTCGCCGCCGAGAGCGGTGTGGCCGTGGTCATCCTGGCCATCTACCTGGACCGGATGACCGGCGCTCTCAACCAGCGTGTCTCCCCGCTGGGCCGGCGCGCCGCCGCGAAGGCGGCCTCCATGGCCCAGAAGTGGAGCTTCACGCACTACCGTCCCGGCACCACCGTCGCCGTGATCGGCGTCGTGATCCTCGGGCTCGTCGCGGGCGGCATGAACCTCGGCTCGGCCTCCGACAGCAAGGGCTCGTCGCAGGCGGGCTCGGACGTCGGCCACGGCAAGCAGATCAAGATGGGGTACATCCCCTGGGACGAGGGCATCGCCTCCACCTACCTGTGGAAGGAGCTGCTGGAGCAGCGCGGCTACACGACCGACGTCAAGCAGCTCGACGCCGGCCCGCTCTACTCCGGTGTGGCCCGCGGCGACGTCGACTTCCAGACCGACTCCTGGCTGCCGACGACCCACAAGGACTACTGGAACAAGTACAAGTCCCAGCTCGAGGACATGGGCCAGTGGTACGGCCCGACGTCCCTCGAACTGACCGTGCCTTCGTATGTCAAGGGTGTGAAGTCCCTGGCGGATCTGAAGGGCAAGGGCAAGGAGTTCAACGGCAAGATCATCGGTATTGAGTCGAGTGCCGGTGAGATGGGTCTGCTGAACAAGAAGGTCCTGAAGGCTTACGGGCTGCAGGGTGAGTACAAGGTGGTGTCGTCGAGTACGTCGTCGATGCTGGCTCAGCTGGACCGCTCCATCAAGAAGAAGGAGCCGGTCGTCGTGGTGCTGTGGTCGCCGCACTGGGCGTACGGCAAGTACGACCTGACGAAGCTCAAGGACCCGAAGGGTGCCTGGGGCAAGAGCGACTCGATCCACACCGTCGCGCACAAGGGCTTCGACAAGAAGGACCCGACGGTCGCGAAGTGGCTGAAGGACTTCAAGCTCACCGAGGACCAGCTGACCAGCCTGGAGAACTCCGTCCAGAGCGCCGGTGAGGGCCATGAGCAGGACGGCGTGCGCGCCTGGCTGAAGAAGAACCCGAGCATGGTGAACAAGCTCGCGCCCGTCGCGAAGGGCGCCGGCGCCCCGCAGAAGGGCAAGGACGCGGGCAAGGCCGTCAACCTGGGCTTCTTCCCGTGGGACGAGGCCATCGCCTCGACGTACCTCTGGCAGAACATCCTGGAGGACCGCGGCTACAAGCCGAACGTCAAGCAGCTCGACCCGGGACCGCTGTACACCGCGCTCGCCCAGGGCCAGGAGGATGTGCAGTTCGACTCCTGGCTGCCGACGACGCACAAGCAGTACTGGGACAGATACAAGAGCAAACTCACCGATGTCGGCTCCTGGTACGGGCCCACATCGCTTGAGCTGTCAGTGCCTTCGTATGTCAAGGGTGTGAAGTCCCTGGCGGATCTGAAGGGCAAGGGCAAGGAGTTCAACGGCAAGATCATCGGTATTGAGTCGAGTGCCGGTGAGATGGGTCTGCTGAACAAGAAGGTCCTGAAGGCTTACGGGCTGCAGGGTGAGTACAAGGTGGTGTCGTCGAGTACGTCGTCGATGCTGGCTCAGCTGGACCGCTCCATCAAGAAGAAGGAGCCGGTGATCGTGGTGCTGTGGTCGCCGCACTGGGCGTACGGCAAGTACGACCTGACGAAGCTCAAGGACCCGAAGGGTGCCTGGGGCAAGAGCGACTCGATCCACACCGTCGCCCGCAAGGACTTCGGCAAGGATCTGCCCGAGCTGAACGGCTGGCTGAAGAACTTCAAGCTCAGCGAGGACAAGCTCAACTCCCTCGAGGTCGCGATCCAGGACGGCGGTGCGGGCAAGGAGAAGCAGTCCGCCCGCAAGTGGCTCGACGCGAACCCGGGCCTGGAGGACAAGCTGGCGCCTGTCGGCAGCTGATCCGACTCTCCCGCGGGGATCTTCCGCGGAAGGCTCTCCCGTAAGGGGCGGGCAACGCCACCGGCGTTGCCCGCCCCTTACGGCGTTCCGGGCGCCCTTCGGTCAACTTCGGTCCGCCGGTCGGCACTTGAGGGCAGTCGGTCAGGGCGGCCGTGCGGCTGTGCGGCGGAAAGGTTGTGCGACGCGGGTGTGACAGGACGGCCCTCCCGTGGTCCGAAGCTGCGTAAGGTGCTAGCAGACACGACCGGGCGACAGGGCAAAGGGAGGGGAACCGATGGACGCTAACGAGAAGGAGGCGTTCCGGGTGGGTGCCGCCGTCCGCAGGCGCCGCCGCACACTGGGGCTCACCCTCGCGAAGGTGTCCGCGCGCAGCGGGCTGTCCGTACCCTTCCTCAGCCAGATCGAGAACGAGCGGGCCCGGCCGAGCGAGCGCTCGCTCCAGCGGGTCGCCGACGCGCTGGAGACCACGGCCGTCGAGCTGCTCGCGGTGTCCGACGCGGGGCGCACCGTCGACGTGGTCCGCGCGGTGGCCGCCGACGGCGAGGTCCCCGACCCCGAGCCGCAGATCCGGGACCTGGTGCGCGGCCACCACCAGCTGCACGCCATGGAGTTCACGGGTGAGCAGGAGACCGGGCGTGAGTTCCAGCACCGCAACGACGAGGTGCTGTACGTCGCCGAGGGCGCGGCCGAGGTGGAGGCCGAGGGCCGGGCGTACCGGCTGGCGCGCGGTGACAGCCTCTTCCTCTCCGGGGGAGTGCGGCACCGCTGGCGTGCCACGGTGCCCGAGACCCGGATCGTCGTCGTCGCGGTCGCCGAACACGTCGACGCGACGGCCGACCCGCAGCGCTAGACGCCGTCGGCCCGTCCCGGACGCTGTCGGCCCGTCCCGGACGCCGTCGGCCCGTCCCGGACGCCGTCGGCCCGTCCCGGACGCCGCCGGACTCCGGACGCCGTCGGACTCCGGGCGGCGCCGGACTCTAGAGTGACGGGATGACCCACGCGACCCCGCCCGGCTGGTACCCGGACACCGGCCTGCCCGCCACCGAGCGCTGGTGGGACGGTACGGCCTGGACCGCGCACACCCGCCCGTTCGTCGACGCCGTACCGCAACAGCCCGGCCTGGCAGGTCCTCAGCAGGACCTGCCCGCGGCGCCGTACGGCTTCGGTCCGCCGTCGGCAGCCACACCCGCACCCGTACCCGCGGGCCGGCGCGGGCCCGGTGGTGGTCTGCGGCGCGTGGTGCCGCTCGCCGTCGGAGCGGTGGTCGTGGTCGCCGTCGCGGTGACGGTGGCGGTCACCGTGGTCAACAGCGGTGGCGGTGACGGCAAGGCGGCGCACTCCCCGGCAGCCACCGGCGCACCCGCCTCGCACCCGGCCACAGCCGCCGGGACGCACGCTTCGGGCGCCGGGGCACCGCCGACCGCCGACCCGGCCCTGCTCGTCGACCAGCTGAACGGCATCACGCTGCCGGTCCCGGACGGCTGGGAGAAACCGACCAGCACGGTCGAGGACGTCACGACCATGCGGACCAGCCACTCCTACACGTGCCCCGGCGACTCGGCCTCGTTCTGTTACCACGGCACGGTCACCTCACGCACCGCCGACCAGAGCGACGTCTCATCGGCCGAGGCGGTGGCCAAGGCGGACATCGAGGACGCCGCTGACAGCTCGTACGACAAGGACCTCGTCGGCGACCTCGACTACGACGGCATCACCTCCCACACCCGGACCGAGTCCCGGCCGGTGAACGTCGCGGGCCGCACCGGCTATCTGGTGCGCTGGCGGGTCAGAACCGGTGCGGGTCCCGGGGGTTACGTCCAGACCGTCGCCTTTCCGTCCTCCCTCGGCTCCGAGTCGATGGTGGTGGTGCGCTTCGCCTTCGACGCCGGGCCCGACGGGCCGCCGCTCCACGTCATGGACACCATCACCAGCGGGATCCGCCCCATCGGCGATGCCACCAGCGGCGGTGTGGGCAGCAGCATCGCCCCCTGACCCTGACCCTGACCCTGACCCGGGCCCGGCCCCGGGGCTACAGGAAGGTGTGGCCCTCGCCGCGGTACGTCGGCGCGGTCCCCGTCACCCGGTCGCCCTCGACCAGCTGGAGCGCGTCGAACCGCTCGCACAGCTCACCCGACTTGGCGTGCCGGAACCACACCTTGTCACCGAGCAGCAGATCGTCGGCGGGGGAGCCGAGCAGCGGGGTCTGGACCTCGCCCGGCCCCTCCTGCGGGTCGTAGCGCAGCCCCTCAGGGAGGTACGGGACGGGCAGCCGGTCCTGTCCGGCCGCGCCCGACGCCGGATAGCCGCCGCCGAGCACGGTCACCACACCCACGCCCGGCCTGCGGACCACCGGCATCGCGAAGAGGGCCGCCGGGCGCCCGGTGAAAGAGGTGTAGTTGTCGAAGAGCCGCGGTACGAAGAGGCCGGAACCCGCCGCGATCTCGGTCACCGCGTCCTCGGCCGCCGTGTGCTGCACGCTGCCTGTCCCGCCGCCGTTGACGAACTCCAGGTCCGGCGCCACCGCCCGGACCGCCCGCACCACGGCGGCCCGCCGGACGGCCAGCTCCCTGCGGGCCGTGGACTGCATCAGCCGCACCGCGCGCGAGCGCAGCGGCCGGCCTGCGATGGAGTCGCCCACCCCCGCGATATGGCCCTCGTACGCCATCAGCCCCACCAGCCGGAAGCCCGGGCGCCGCGCCACCGACCGTGCCAGCTCGGCGAGTTGGGCGGGGTCGCGCAGCGGCGACCTGAGCGCCCCGATGCGTACCCGGCCGCCGAGCATCCGGAGCGAGGTGTCCAGCTCCAGACAGACCCGGATCTCCTCACGGCCACCTTCCCGCGCGCCGTCGATCAGCTCCAGCTGGGCCGGATCGTCCACCATCACGGTCACGGCGGCCGCCAGCTTGGGGTCGCCCGCCAGCTCGGCGTATCCGGCGCGGTCGGCCGACGGATAGGCGAGGAGTACGTCGTCGAACCCGGACCTGGCCAGCCACAGCGACTCCGCCAGGGTGAACGACATCAGCCCGGCGAAGCCGTCCCGCTCCAGCACCCGCTCCAGGAGCGTCCGGCAGCGTACGGACTTGCTCGCCACCCGGATCGGTTTGCCGGCCGCGCGGCGGACCAGGTCGTCGGCGTTGGCGTCGAAGGCTTCGAGGTCGACGATCGCCAGCGGGGCATCGAGGGCGGCGGTGGCCCGGTCGTACCGGGTCCGGTCAGCAGCACGGGGCGTCATGGCCGAAGCCTGCCAGACATGATTACCGGAGGGTAGGGGGATGTTCTGGGCAGATGCCCCGTGCTTACCGTCCGGTTCCCGCAGGTCGCGTGCCAGCCCGTAGAGTGACCGACGGACCCGCCAGGAAGGCGAATTCGGGCGGACGCACAGGGGGGCGGATGAGTACCGAGGCGCGACGTGCCCCCTTCCCGTCCTTCCCGCCCCGCCCGAAGGAACCGCCGACCGCGCAGCCGCCGGCGCAGCGCCCCGCCCAGGCCGGCCCGGGGCGGCCCCCGGC
>NZ_JAAGLN010000205.1 GCF_010548145.1 Streptomyces sp. SID10853 | reverse complement strand
ACACCCCGCACCCCGCATCCACGGGTCACCCGGAGTCCGCGAGACCGGCGGCCGCCGCCGCTCCCGCCGCGCACCCCGCCGCCTACACGGTGGTCAGCGGCGACTCGCTCTCCGGGATCGCCGAGGCCGAGAAGGTCGGCGGCGGCTGGCAGCGGCTGTACGAGGGGAACCGCACGGTGGTCGGCGCCGACCCCGACCTGATCCACCCCGGCCAGCGCCTGACCATCGGCGGGCAGCAGAGGCCGAAGGCCGCCCCCGGACACACAGCCGCCCCCGGACACCCGGCTCCTCCCGCCGGGCACACGGCGGCAGCGCACCCGCAACCCCACAGGGCGGCGCCGCCCGCGCAGCACCACACCGCGGCGCCGCCCGCCAAGCACCACACCACCGCGTCGGCCGCCGTGTCATCCGCCCTGGTCGCGCCCGTGCCCGGACACCACACCACGGCGTACAGGGCCTCCGGCGGTTCCTGGTCGAGCGGCCACCACACGGGCATCGACTTCCCGGTCCCGACCGGTACTCCGGTCAAGGCGGTCGCCGCCGGCCGTGTCGTCGCCGCGGGCTGGGGCGGGGCCTACGGCTACCAGGTGGTCGTCCGGCATGCCGGCGGCCGGTACACCCAGTACGCCCATCTGTCCGCGCTGACGGTCCGGACGGGCCAGAACGTCCAGCAGGGGCAGCGCATCGCCCGCTCGGGGTGCACCGGGAACGCCACCGGCCCGCATCTGCACTTCGAGGCGCGGACCGGGCCGGACTACGGCAGCGACATCGACCCGCTGGCCTATCTGAGGGCGGGCGGCGTCGCCGTCTGATCGCCCTTCCTCGGCCGCCGCGCGGGTGCCGCCACCAGGTGCGGTGACGGTCCGCCGGGTGGCGGGACGTGGGCCGCGGCCGACCGGTCCTGTGAGCCGCGCTGCTGCCCGGGACCGCGCTGCTCGCCGGGTCCTTGCTGCTCTTCGGAACCGCGCCGCTCCCCGGAGCCGCCCTGCTCCCCGGAGCGCGGCCGGTCCGCGGAGAGCCGCTCCGTCGTCAGCAGGATCAGCCCGCCCGCAGCCACGACGCCGCAGGCGAGCGCCAGCACCTCACCGGTCACCCCGTAACGGAAATCCTCGCCGAAGAGCGTGACCCCGATCGCCGCCGCCAGGACCGGATTGACGACGGTGACGGTGGCCAGCGGCGCCGCGAGTCCGGCTCCGCGGTACGACGCCTGCGAGAGCAGCACCCCGGTCCCCGCGAACCCGGCGATCGCCAGCAGGCTCAGCCACTCCGCGGTCGGCGCGTGCGAGGTCAGGTCCACGGCGACGGTCTTGGTGAAGACGGAGGCGGCGCCGAAGGCCACACCGGCCGCCGTCGCCAGCACGATGCTCCGCACGACCGGCTTGCGCATACGCAGGGCGACCAGGAAGAGCGCCGCGATCCCGCCGAAGGTCGCCAGCGCCAGTACGGTCCGCTCACCGCCCGGCAGGGTGCCGTTGTCCGCGCCACCGGTCAGCGCGAGCAGCCCCGCCAGCCCGACGGTCGCCATGATCGCGCCGCGCCAGGCGGCGGCGCCCGCTCTGCGCCGTACGAACACGGCGGCCATCGGGAGCGCGAAGACGATGGTCAGCGCGCCGAGCGGCTGCACCAGGCTCAGCGGCCCGTAGGCCAGGGCGATCACATGCAGGCCCGCGCCGACGCCGTTCAGCGTCATCGCGGCCCACCAGCCGCTGTGACGCAGAGGTGCGTAAGGGCTGCCGGGGGTGGCCGCGGCGACGCGTTCCTGCACGATGGCCCCGGCCGCGTACGCGACCGCGGAGACCAGCGACAGCAGCACGGACAGCGCGAGGGCACTCATGTATCAACGATCTCTCCTTTCGGCCGGAATGTCGTCGTACCCAGGCACCGAATCCTCCGTACTACCAGAGCAGTACACGGCTGCCCGGCACGTAGTACTCGCGGCGGTCGTGCGGGTGGCCGGAATCCGTCCGGTGCGCCGCGACCCTGCACCGGACGGCGTCACAGCATCCTGCGCCGCCTGCCCAGCCAGGTCTGGGCGATGACCACGGCCGCCAGGAAGGCGCCGCTGACCACCTGCTGATACGCGGAGTCCAGCGAGCCGATCTGGTTGATGACGTTCTGGATGACCTTCAGCAGCAGCACCCCGACCAGTGAACCGCTGATGAAGCCGAAGCCGCCGGTCAGCAGGGTCCCGCCGATGACCACGGCCGAGATCGCCTCCAGCTCCATGCCCGAGCCGAGAATGGTGACACCGGAGACCAGCCAGGCGGCGTTGAGCGCGCCCGCGAGCCCCGCGCAGACCCCGGAGAGCGTGTACACGGTGGTCTTCGTACGGGCTACGGGGGCGCCCATCAGCGCCGCCGCGTCCTCGTTCCCGCCGACCGCGTACACATACTGGCCGAAGCGGCTGCGGCGCAGCACGACCGCACCCAGCACGAAGAGCACCACGGTGATCCAGACGGGCACCCCGACGCCGAGCAGCTTGTCCTGGCCGAGGCGGGCGAAGAACGACGTGTCGTCGACCAGGTAGGTCGTCGCTCCCTCGTGGGTGATCGCCAGCAGAATGCCGCGCGCGGCGAGCAGGGACGCGAGGGTCACGATGAACGGGGCAAGCCGGGCCCGTGCGATCAGCAGCCCGTTGACCAGGCCGATCAGCCCGCAGACCGCCACCGGGAGGAGCAGCGCCACCAGGGTCCCGTACCGCGAGCCCCAGGCGCCGAGCACACCCCCGAGTGCGAAGAGCGAGCCCACCGACAGATCGATCCCGCCCGTGATGATCACGAAGGTCATACCGAGGGCGACGACGGCGAGGAAGGCCGATGAGACGGCCATGTTGCCGAGGTTGTCGGCGGTGAGGAAGGTGTCGAAGCTGAGCGAGGCCGCGATCACGGCGACGACCAGCGTCACCAGGGCGCCGTGCTGCTGGGCGACGGCACTGATCCGCTCCCCGCGGGCCGGTCCGGATGGCTCGTCCCCTCCGGTCGGCCGACCGGTTCCGATGGTCTGCACGGCGGTCACCGCTTCCCCCGTTCCCGTGCCGCGTACACCGCGAGCACGATCACCACGGCCTGAGCGATCTGCGTCCAGGACGGCGGCAGATCGTGCTTGATGAGCGTGGCGGTGAGCAGCTGGATGAGGACGGCGCCCGCCACGGTGCCGCCGATCCTGACGCGGCCGCCGCTCAGCGGCGTACCGCCGACGACCACCGCGGTGATCGCGGAGAGTTCCATCAGATTGCCGAGCGAGGTCGGATCGCTGGCCTGCAGCCGCGCCGACGCGAGGACGCCCGCGACGGCGGCCAGCACCCCGGAGCAGACATAGACCAGGATCAGCACCCGCCGGACCGGAAGCCCGGCCAGCCGCGCGGCCGGCCGGCTGTCGCCGATGGCGAGCAGCTGCCTGCCGAAGGTCGTACGCCGCACGGTGAACGCGACGAGCAGAGCAAGGGCCGCCGCGATCAGCACCAGATACGGGATGCCGAGCACGGCCCCCGAGCCGAGCGACGCCATACCGGGGTCGTGGATGTCCTTGAGCTGGGGGAGCAGCACGAGAGCGAGTCCGCGTCCCGCGACCATCAGCGCCAGTGTCGCGACGATGGGCTGCACACCGATGAACGCGATCAGCGCGCCGTTGGCCACCCCCACCACGATCCCGCCGACAACGGCCGTGAGGAGCGCGATCCACACCCCGTAACCGAGATAGAGCGAGACCAGCGAGGTCGAGAGCGCCATCACCGAGCCCACGGAGAGGTCGACGCCCTCACTCCCGATCGCCAGCGCCATCCCGAGCGCCACGATGAGGACGGGTGCGACCTGCACGGCCTGGGTGCGGAAGTTCTCCGCGGACAGGAAGTGCGGCGTGAAGGCGATATTGGCCAGGATCAGCACGGCCACGCCCGCGTACACCCCGTACTCCTGGAGGAGCCGCAGCAGCCGGTCGCGGTCGTACGAAGTGCGCCGCAGCGCCAGGTCAGTCATGGTCCCCGCCCTTCGCGGCGATGGCCCGGAGCAGCTGCTCCCCGGTGACGGCGTCACCGGACAGCTCCGCCACGACGGCGCCGTCCCGCAGGACGACCACCCGGTCGGAGCCCTCGATCAGCTCCTCCATGTCGGACGAGATCAGCAGCACGGCCAGTCCGTCCCCCGCGAGTTCGTCGATGAGTTTCTGCACCTCGGCCTTGGCGCCGACGTCGATGCCCCGCGTCGGCTCGTCGAGCAGCAGCACCTTGGGCCGCATGGCCAGCCAGCGGGCGAGCAGCACCTTCTGCTGGTTGCCGCCGGAGAGTTCGCCCACTTTCTGGTGCGGGCTCGCGGCCTTGATCCGCAGCCGCGCCATGAACGTCTCCACGATGCTGTCGATCCGTTTCTCGTCGACCAGGCCGAAGCGCGAGAGCCCCGGCAGCGCGGCGAGCGCGATGTTCTCCCGGACCGAGAGACCCGGGACGATGCCCTCGGCCTTGCGGTCCTCGGGCAGCAGACTGATGCCCGCCCTGATGGCAGCCGGGGTGGAGCCGGTACGGACGGCTCCGCCCCCGACGCGCACCCGGCCCGCGTCGGGCGCCAGCGCGCCCGCGATGGCCTTGGCGGTCTCGCTGCGGCCCGAGCCGAGCAGTCCGCCGAGCCCGACGACCTCGCCGGGCCGGATGGCGACCGACACATCGCTCAGGACATGGCGGACCGTCAACTCCTCGGCCCGCAGCACAGGTTCGACATCGTCCGCGTGCCCGCCGGTGAACTTGGTGAGGCCCTCGCTGCGCACCTCGCCCATCTCACGCCCGAGCATCAGCGAGACCAGCCGCAGCCGGTCCAGCTCGGCGATCGGCCCGCTGTGCACGACCTTGCCGTCCCGCAGCACGGTGACCGTGTCGCAGACCTCGTACAGCTCCTCCAGACGGTGACTGACGTAGATCACCGCGATGCCGCGCTCGCGCAGCATCCGGATCACCCCGAACAGGGTCCGGACCTCCGCCGGTTCGAGCGAGGACGTCGGTTCGTCCATGATGACGACCCGCGCGTCGACCGAGACCGCCCGGGCCAGCGCCACCATCTGCTGGGTGCCGACGCCGAGGGAACGCAACGGTCTGCGCACATCGGTCCGTACGCCCAGCGAGCGGAGCGCCTCGTCCGCCTCGCGGTGCATCCGGCGGAAGTCGATCAGGCCGATGCGGTTGCGGGGCTCGCGGCCCAGGAAGAGATTGCGGGCCACGCTCAGCAGCGGGACCAGGTTCACCTCCTGGTAGATGGTGGAGATCCCGGCGTGCTGCGCGGCGAGCGGCGTGGCGAAGGAGACCGCCTCCCCGCGGTAGGTCAACTCCCCCTCGTCGGGCCGGTGGACGCCGGTCAGCACCTTGATGAGGGTGGACTTCCCGGCGCCGTTCTCACCGATCAGCGCATGGACCTCGCCGGGCCGCACCGCGAAGTCCACCCCGTCGAGCGCACGGGCACCCGGGAAGGTCTTGGTCAGACCGGTGACGGACAGCACCGGCGGTTCCGGCGCCCCCATGCTCAGAACGCCTTGCCGATGTCGGACTTGGCGTTGTCCTTGCTGTACTCGCTGTCCTGGATGATGATGTCCTGCGCGACCTTCTGGCCCTTGGTGAAGTTGTCGAGCGTCTCGAAGGCGAGCGGTCCGAAGCGCGGGTTGGACTCGACGTCCCCGCTCATCCAGCCGTCCACGATCTGCTGGACGCCGTTGCGTGTGCCGTCCACCGTCACGATCTTCACCGAGCCGGCCTTCTTGCCCGCTCCCTTGAGCGCGTTGACGGCGCCGAGGCCCATCTCGTCGTTCTCCGCGTAGATCCCGGCGATGTCGGGATTCGACTGGATGAGCTGCTCCGTGACCTGCTGGCCCTTCTCGCGGACGAAGTCACCGGTCTGCTCGAAGACCACCTTGAGCCCGGGGGCTTTCGCCTTCAGTTCGTCCTTGAAGCCCTTGGTGCGTTCGGTGGTGACGTTGTTCCCCGCGGAGCCCAGCAGAATGGCGAGCTTCCCCTTGCCGCCGGTCGACGCGATCATCCGGTCGGCCGCCCGCTTGCCCTGCTGGACGAAGTCGGAGCCGATGAAGCTCACATAGTCCTTGCACGGAGTGGCGTTGATCTTGCGGTCCACGGTGACGATCGGGATGTGCTTCGCCCGCGCCGTACGGAGCACCGGGCCCCAGCCGTCCGAGTTCAGCGGGGCGATGACGAGCAGGTCGGCGCCCTTGGCCAGCAGGTCCTGGACATCGCTGATCTGCTTCGAGAACTGCGACTGCGCGTTGGCGGTGAGCAGCTTGAGGCCGCGCTTCTCGGCCTCGGCCTTCATGGACGCGGTCTCGGCGATCCGGAAGGGGTTGGCTTCCTTCTCGGACTGGGAGAAACCGATGGTCGCGCCCTTGATGTCGAGCTTCTTGCCGCCGAACTGACCGATGGTGCAGCTCTTGGCGTCGCCCGCGGCGGACGGAGTGGCGACGACCTGGCCCGAATCGCCCTTGCCGGACGACGCGGAGGTGTCCTTGGCGCCGTCGTCCTCGGACTTGGCGCAGCCGGACGCGAGCGCGAGACTCGCGGCGAGACCGGTGGCGAGAAGGGCTTTGCTGGTGGTACGTCGAAGGAGCATGGTCGGATTCATGGCGTCCCCAGATTTGGCGCAGGCCCGTGGCAACGAGGCACGGGAGGCGGGCTCGTACGAGTCGACTCAGCGTTCCGGGGCACTTTTTACAACGTTAGAAGGGTCCTGTAAACCCTTCGCGTACCTGACAACCAGATACCGGTGCCGATGCCGGTTCCGCTACGGCCCCCGGTACCGCGCTACCGGCGACCCAGTGTGCTCTCCCGCTCCACCAGCCGGAATTCGGCGATGAGTTCACGGCCCGCGGGTGTGCCGGCGGGCTGCTCGGACCGCCGGTCAGGGCTCGTTCCAGCACCCTTTTCCGGGCCCTGGAGCCCACCGATGACCGACTCCACCGCGAGCCGCGCGATGGACTGCTTGTCCGGCGAGACGGTGGTGAGGGTGACCGCGCCGAACCGGCCCTCCGCGATGTCGTCGAACCCCACCACGGCGACGTCCCACGGCACCCGCAGCCCCCGCTCCGCGAGCACCCGCATCGCACCGACCGCGACCAGGTCGTTATAGGCGAAGACGGCGTCGGGCCGCTGGCCCGAGTCCAGCAGCCAGGCCATCGCCTGCGCCCCGTCCCCGCGGTCCCAGCCGCTCGTCGGCGCCACCAGCGTGTCGGGCGCCGGCAGCCCGGCGGCGGTCAGCTCCTCGCGCCAGCCGCGAAGACGCAGCTGGGCGGGGAAGTTGATGCGGTCGGTGCGCGCGCCGAGATACGCGATACGGGTGCGGCCCAGCCCGATCAGATGCCGCACCGCCCGGCGCGATGCCGCGACGTTGTCGATCGCGATGTGGTCGTACGGCAGGTCGTACTCACGCTCGCCGAGCAGCACCAGCGGGGAGTCATGGCTCCTGCTGCGCAGGTCCTCCGCCTCCAGCTCGATGGGGGAGAGGATCAGCCCGTCGATGACCCGCCCCCGGAACCCCTGGCTGACCAGGATCTCCTGTTCGCGCTCGCCCCTGGTGTGGTCGAGCAGCACCGTGTAGTCGTGCTCGGCCGCCGCGTCGATGACGGCCCCCGCCAGCTCCGCGAAGTACGGGTTGCCCAGTTCGGGCACGGCGAGGGCGAGGATGCCCGTCCGGCCTTTCCGCAGGTGGCGTGCGGTGAGGTTCGGTACGTAACCGAGCTCGTCGATCGCTGCCTGCACCCGGGCCCGCATCGCGGGTGTGACGTGCTGGTAGTTGTTCACCACGTTCGAGACGGTCTTGATCGAGACGCCCGCGAGCCCGGCGACGTCCTTGAGGCTTACGCCCACTGAGTCTCCCCTCCGAGTGGTCATGCCCTGGACAGCAGGCAGGAGTCGTGCTGTCATGCCAACTGCCGTTCCTTCCAACGTTGTACAGACTGTTGCAACGAGCCGCCACCCTTCCTCACCAAAGGAGGATCCGTGCGCACCAGAAGAAATCTGGCCCTACTCCTCGCCGCCGTCACCGGCTTCGCGGGGCTCTCCGCGATGCCGGCCGCTTCGGCCGCGTCCGCACCCGCTCCGGCCGCGTCCGCACCCCGTGCGTCCACTGTCACCGCCCATGGTCTGAAGGGGGAGTACTACACCCAATCGGCCCCGGGGGCCTTCGACTTCGCGCAGCTCAAGGCCACCGGGTTCGACCCGGACATCGACTTCCCCACCCTGGAGTCCCGCCTCCAGTCCGCCACCGGGCAGTCGGACAACGACAGCGTCCGCTGGACCGGGAAGATCGTCCCGGAGAAGACCGGCACCCACACGTTCTCGATGATCGGCGACAACGGTTTCCGCCTCTGGATCGACGGGAAACCCGTCATCGACCACTGGGTCGACGACTGGGAGAAGGAACAGACCTCCCAGCCGGTCGAGTTGACCGCGGGCAAGGCGTACGACATCAAGGTCGAGTACTTCGAGCACGAGGGCGGTTCCAACCTCCATCTGAAGTGGACCCCGCCGGGCGGCACCGAGACACCGGTCCCGCAGTCCGCGTTCCGGCTGCCGGACGGGTACGACTACGACGGAGCCATCGCCGCCACCGTCCAGAAGTCCGGCCGCACCCTCAAGCTCGACTTCGCGCAGCAGCTCGCGCCCCCGCCCGCCGGCCTCGCGGGCCATCTCGACGCCGAGATCGGCGGTGCGACCTGGCCGCTGGGCGCCGTCAAGGCCGACCCGGCCGACGCGCACAGCCTCACCGTCGCGCTCAAGGAGCCGGTCGTCGGCAAGAAGGGCGGCGGCGCCAACGGTCTCGCGGACATCCGCTACGACGGAAAGGGCGCGCTGAAGGGCCGGGACGGCAAGGCGGTCGGATCCTTCTGGTCGAGCGGCGCCAACAACTCCGAGTACGAACTGCGCACCAAGTGGGCCGACGACGTCAGCTCCTCCAACGCGCACCCCGAGTACCCCAGGCCCCAGCTCACCCGGCACGACTGGCAGAACCTCAACGGCAGCTGGCAGTTCGCCGCGGCCAAGGCGGGCGAGAAGCCCCCGGTCGGCAAGAAGCTGGCGGAGAAGATCCTCGTGCCGTATCCGGTGGAGTCGCAGCTCTCCGGGGTGGAGCGGCACGAGGACCGGATGTGGTACCGGCGTACGTTCACCGTTCCCAAGGGCTGGAAGGTCGGCTCGGGCAAGCGGCTCCAGCTCAACTTCGGGGCGGTGGACTGGCAGGCCGATGTGTATGTCAACGGCACCAAGGTCACCGAACACAAGGGCGGTTACGACAAGTTCAGCGCGGACATCACCGACGCGCTCAAGCCGGGCCGCACCCAGGAGGTGATCGTCGGGGTCTATGACCCGACCGACTCCAAGGGCGGCGAGAACCCGCCGATGGGCAAGCAGCGCCAGGATCCGAGCGGCATCTGGTACACCCCGTCGTCCGGTATCTGGCAGACCGTGTGGATGGAGCCGGTCGCGGCCGACCACGCGGACTCGCTCAAGCTCACCCCGGACATCACGGCGCAGAAGGTCGCCGTCGACGTGCAGGGCGTCCGCGCCGGGGTGCCCGTCACGGCCACCGCGTACGACGGGAAACGCAAGGTGGGCACCGCCACCGGCCGTACCGGTAAGGCGCTGAACGTCCCGGTGCCCAGGCCGCACCTCTGGTCGGCCGACGACCCGCATCTCTACCAGATCGAGGTCACCGTCGGCTCGGACCGGGTCGGCAGCTACTTCGGGATGCGCTCCATCGCGGTGGAGAAGATCAACGGCACCCCGCGCACCGTGCTCAACGGCAAGCCGGTCTTCATGATGGCCACCCTCGACCAGGGCTTCTGGCCGGACGGCCTGTACACAGCGCCGACCGACGAGGCCCTCGCGTACGACCTGAAGATGCACAAGGCGATGGGCTTCAACGCGGTCCGCAAGCACATCAAGGTCGAACCGGACCGCTGGTTCTACTGGGCGGACAAGCTGGGTCTGATGGTGTGGCAGGACATGCCGGCCATGGAGGCGGGCACCAACCCGTCGCCGGCCGCACGCACCGAGTACGAGCACGAGATGAAGCAGATGATCGACCAGCACAGCAGCCATCCGTCGGTCGTCATGTGGGTGACGTTCAACGAGGGCTGGGGTCAGTACGACGAGGCGCGCATCGCCGACCAGGCGAAGGCGTGGGACCCGACGCGGCTGGTCAACAGCATGTCCGGCATCAACCTGGGAGCCGACGGCGGCACCGGCGACATCATCGACGAACACGGCTACCCGAGCCCGGCCCTCCCGGCACCCGACGGGAGACGCGCGCTGGTCAGCGGTGAGTACGGCGGACTGGGACTGGCTGTCCCCGGGCACGCCTGGGCGGTGCAGCAGTCGTACGTCGCGGTCGACCCGGCCACGTACACCGACGACTACCTCGCCAAGCTCGACGAGGTGCACAAGCTGGCCTGCCAGGGCAGCAACGGCGCCGTGTACACCCAGATCTCCGATGTGGAGGGCGAGTTGAACGGTCTGCTGACCTACGACCGGAAGATCGTCAAGCCCGATGTGAAGCGGGTCAAGGCGGCCCAGGACGCGCTGATCCACGACGCGTCGCAGGCGGTTCCGGCGGGGTGCCCGGCCTCCTGACCTGTCCGGGTGCCCGGACCGCGCGCGGCCCCGGGCACCCGGAGCATTCCGGTCGGAACTCTTGACGCGAGCCCGACAGGAACCAACAATGATCGCGTTCTGACAACGTTGTCCAAGGAGGCGGAGCGGCTTGCCCCACCACCCGTACGAGCTGAGCCGGCGCCGTTTCGCCCAACTCCTCGGTCTCTCCGCCGCGCTGACGGCCACCCCGCTGGTGACGGGCGCCCCGTCCGCCGCAGCCGAATCCGCGCACCCGCGGCATCCGGACGCGGTGGCGGAGACCTACTACCGGGTCCTGCTCGACCACACCCGCTGGTCCGAGACCCAGTGGGATGCGGACACCGGCCACTACACCGCCACCGACTTCGGCTTCGCCGTCGTCCTGGGCAACGCGCTGCTGCTGACGCGCGGGAGCTACGACGCGTCCGCCGCCGGAGTGGACGAGGAGACCCTGCGTACGCGGACCCTCGCCACCATCCGGCACTTCGCCGCATCCAACCGGCTCACCGGCGGCACCGAATGGGGCCGCACGCTCTTCTTCGACACCACCTTCCAGTCGTACTTCATCCTCGCGGCACGGCTGCTCTGGGCCGGCCTCGACGAGGAGACCCGGCGCCGTGTCGACACCATCGCCCGCGCCCAGGCCCAGTACACGACCGCCCTCGGCACCGGCGACGACCCGGCGTCGGGCGACTGGACCCCGCACGGCTCCACCGGCGGTTTCCGGGGCGACACCAAGCTGGAGGAGATGGGCGTCTACGCCCAGTCGCTCGCACCGGGAATCGCCTGGGCGCCGCACGACAGCCAACAGGGCGACTGGCGTGCCGCGTTCGGCCGGTGGAGCCGCAACGAGACCGGGCTGCCCGCCGCCGACCTCGCCAACCCGGCACGGGTGGACGGCGTCCCGGTCAGCGACAACACCGCGCAGAACCTGTACGACACCTTCATCGTCGAGAACCACGGCTCGTTCGGCCCGCACTACCAGGCCGAACTATGGCGCACATCGGGCCGCAACGCCGTCCACTTCCTCACCGCCGGGCAGCCGCTGCCCGAGGTCCTCACCGCCCAGCCGAACGCGGGCCCGCTCTGGGACACCCTGCTCACGGTGATGAGCGACGCGGGCGAACCGCTGATGCCGATGGTCGAGGACCGCGAGCATCTGTACGGCCGCGATGTCATCCCGCTCGCCTTCCTCGCCCAGGTCGCCGGTGACCGGGCCGCGGCCCGCGCCGAGGCCGCACTCGCCGGGCGCCTCCTCGCGTACCAGGCGTATCCGCCGGAGCACCGGATGGCGAAGTTCTCCGGGGAGCCCAAGTACGAACCCGAGGCCCGCGCCGAGATCGCCATCAGCTATCTGCTGCACGAGTGGCGCGCCCGCACCGGCACCCCGGTGCGCCCGCTGAGCGAGCCTGAGATGTTCGCGCGGGCGAGCGGCGCCAAGGACTTCGGCACCGGGCCGGGGCTGCTGGCCCACCAGTCGCCCGGTGCCTGGGCCGCCACCGTCACCAAGCCCGGCTTCGTGAAGTTCGCCTGGCAGCCCGCCCACGACGACTGGCTGTTCGCGCTCAGCGGCCACACCCCGATGTTCCTGCCCGGCAGCGCGGCCACGGTGAGGGCCCGCACCACCGTCACCTACAGCGCGCTGCGCGACGGTTTCGACGGAAGCGCGAGCCTGCTCACCCTGGACACCGGCTTCGCGGGCATGACCACGCTTCCCTCCGGCACCGTCGTCTACGCGACATCGGGCAACGGCGCGGGGGAGGGCCATCTGGAGGTGCGGAACCTGACCATGCCGGGCATGCCGGGACTGGACGGCAGCCGCACCTACACCGCGGCGGACGGCGCGGTCACCGTGCCGGCGCAGGACAGCGCGGGCACGGCTCCGGCCTCCGGGCGGACCGATGAACTCACCCTGACCAAAGGGGAGTTCCGGTACGTCCGGATGCAGGGGATCACCCCCGATCCGGCGTACGGATACTCGCTGTACGCCTTCGAGGTACGGGACGGCGCGGCGGGCGCCGACCTGGCACGGGGCGCCACCGCCACCGCGTCGTCCGAGGACCCCGGCAAGGAGGCCGCGCTCGCGGTCGACGGTGACGCCAC
>NZ_JAAGLN010000204.1 GCF_010548145.1 Streptomyces sp. SID10853 | reverse complement strand
CGTCCTCGAAGCAATGAAGATGGAACAGCCGCTCAACGCCCACCGCTCCGGCACCATCAAGGGCCTCACCGCCGAGATCGGCGCCTCCATCTCATCAGGCGCCATGATCTGCGAGATCAAGGACTGACGGCACAGCCGAGAGTTACGGGGTGAGCCCCGGCCGGACACACCTTGGATTCGGGTGGTCGGGCCGGGGCTCACCCCGTACGGGCTTCCAGCGGCAGAAGCGGTCGCAGCCGAACAGCCGTAGCCGACGGCGGGGCGCCGAAGGCGTGGTGGGGGTAGGGGGCGTCCGCGTAGGGGATGTCGAGGAACTCTGCGTGCATGTCGAGGGCCTTGCCTTCGACGGGTCCGCAGCTGGTCTGAACGATCATGATTTGGTTCCTGAGTCCTGATGGTGCCTGGCCTGCTGCGGCCTGTCAGGGCACGCAGGGCGGCCGGGGTGTGTGTCCGCCACCCTCATGGGCGGGTGGCGGCGCTGGAGTCGGGCCTCCGGCTGAGTGGTTCGTTGCCGTCGGCAGGGTCAGGCGGCCTCGGCGCGGTTGCGTGCGGGGGCCACATCGGCGTCCTTGAGGAAGAGGGCGATGAGGGCAGTGGCGACGCTGATGGCGGCGACGATCAGCAGGGCGACGCGGTAGCCGTCGACGACGGAGGCGGCGCCGGTCGCCCCACTGTGTCCGGTGACGCTGGAGGCGAGGGTGACCAGCGCGGCCAGGCCGAGGGCCGCGCCGAGCTGACGGCACATGTTGATCAGGCCGGACGCGGCGCCCGCATTCTGCGGGGCGACCCCGGTGGTGGCCGCGACGATCGCCGGCATCATCATCACGCTCGTCCCCGCACCGATGACCAGGGTGGGCAGCAGCACGTGGCCGACGTAGTCGGAGTGGACCGGCAGCCGGGCCAGCCACACCAGACCAACGGCCGCGACCAGCCCGCCGACCAGCACCAGCCGACGCGCGCCGACCTTGGGGATCAGCCGCTGGGAGAGAAGGACACCCACGCTGATCACGGACACCATCGGCAGCAGCGACAGACCGGTGCGCAGGGCGCTCTCGCCCAGCACCTGCTGCATGTACAGGGAGAGGAAGAACAGCGGCGTGGTGATCACGGTGCCCATCAGCAGGGTCAGGATGTTGCCGATGCGGATGTTGTGCACCGCGAAGATCTCCAGCGGGATCAGCGGCTCCTTCGTACGCCGCTCGATCAGCACGAACGCCACGAACAGCACGACCCCGCCGATCAGCGCGGTCAATACCCGGGGGGATGTCCAGCCGTCGTCGGGGGCGCTGGACACGCCGTAGACAAGGGCTGCTGCAGAGAGTGTGATCGTGACGGCCCCCGGGATGTCGATGCGGGTACTGCGCTTCGAAGCGGCGGACGGCTGCAGGCAGACCAGCGATGCGATGAGCAGGCCCACGCCGATGGGCACGTTGACCAGCATCACCCAGCGCCAGCTCAGCGAGGCGGTGAGCAGCCCGCCGAGCACGACACCCGCCGCTCCGGCGGAGGAGGCGGCTACGCCCCACCAGGTCATGGCGCGTGTGCGCCGGCCGGGTTCGGTGTGGCTGGCGGTGATCAGGCTGAGGCTGGAGGGTGCCAGCGCGGCGGCACCGACGCCTTGCAGGAAGCGGGCCGCGAGGAGCATCCAGCCCTCCTGGGCGAGCCCACCGAACAGGGAGGCCGCAGTGAACACGACCAGCCCGATCTGGAAGATCCGGCGGCGCCCGAACAGGTCGCCGGCGCGCGCGGCGAGCAGCAGCAGACCGCCGAAGGTGATCAGGTAACAGTTGACGACCCACTGCTGGGCCGCGGCCGACAGGCCGAGCCCCTCCTTCATCGACGGCAACGCGACGTTCACGATGCTGGAGTCCAGCACCACCATGAACTGCGCCACGCAGGCCAGCGCGGCGACGACCGCCAGACCCACGCCTGGCTTGGCCACCTCCTGCGCACCATGGCTGGGGGGCGGCGAGGTGGGCCCGCGCCGTGTGGCGGTTTGTTCGTGCGGCATGGAGAACTCCTCAAAACGAATACCGGATAGCCTCTCCGTTAAAGCGTAAGCGATAACGGATAGGCTGTCCATCAAGTCTTGAGGGCGCCGCCCCGCATCCGTTAGGGTCGGGTTCGGCAGGTGAGGCGTGCAGTGTCACCGGATCGGAGGAAGACCATGGCTTCGGGCAAGACCTCGTTCCCCACCCGGCGGGCCGCGGCCGAGCGGAACCGCGACAAGATCCTCGCTGCCGCCCGGGATGCCTTCACCGATCACGCCGCAGAGATCTCCATGGCGGAGGTCGCGCGACGCGCCGGCGTCGGGATGGCGACCCTGTACCGCAATTTTCCCGGGCGCCCCGAGCTCCTCGAAGCCCTTTACACCGACGAAGTGGACGCGCTGTGCGAGGCGGCCGTCGCCGACGACGCACAGCCGGGCGAAGCACTCATCGGCTGGCTCCGCCGGCTTTTCGCTTTCATTCCCAACAAGCGCCTGATCGTTTCCGAACTGCTGGAGCACACCGACCCCGCCGGCCCGGTCATCCGCGGCAACCGCACCCGCGCACTCGACGCCGCCCGCCCGCTTCTGACCGCAGCCCAGGACGCAGACGAGATCCGCGGCGACGTCACGCTGGAGCAGATCTTCGACGGCATCGCCGCCATCGCTAAAATCCAAGGCGAAGCGGCCTACCTGGCACCCCTCTTCGCCACACTGCTCGACGGCCTCCGCCTGCCTCCCGGCGCCGAACTCCCGCGGTAGCACGTCCACTCGGACGCTGAACGGTTCCACGGAGCGCTCGCTGCGGCAGCGGAGGCTCTTGCGGCTCAAGAACCCAGGCTCGAGTGCGTACTTATGACTCCCATCGGGCTGTGCCCCGCTCCCGGACGAGCGCATCCCCGCCGGGGCAGCAGAGTGAGGATCGCAGATCCAGGAGTCCTCATGCCCGAAGTCCACGGCGGTGGCGAGGACCTGCCTCCGCCTCCCCTGCCGACGCACCGCCGACCCGGGCTGCAGCCGGCAGCCACGGTCAACAACGCTCGTGCTCAATACAACTAGCGGCGCCGCATGTCGGCCACCCGCGCCTGCTGTGCCTGCTGTTGCTGCTCGGCCAGCGAGACCGCGCTGCGCAGCGGCTGCGGCCCGCCCGGGTGCGTACGCCGCTGACCGGGGAGCGGCATGTCCCTGCGCGGCGGGCGGCCGGCCGGGTGGGGCTCACCGCCCGGCCCGGAGCCCGCGGCCGCACCGCCCGGCCCCGCCACCGCGATCTGCACGCCCTGGTCGGCGAGCGCCTGCAACTCCGTTGCCGCACGGTCGTCCTGGGCGGACGGCTCGTCGGTGACCAGCCGGGTGATCACATCCGTCGGCACGGTCTGGAACATGGTGTCGGTGCCCAGCTTGGTGTGGTCGGCGAGGACCACCACCTCGGCCGCGGCCTGCACCAGCGCCCGGTCGACGCTGGCCGAGAGCATGTTGGAGGTGGACAGGCCGCGCTCGGCGGTCAGCCCGCTGCCGGAGAGGAAGGCCCGGGAGACCCGCAGCCCCTGGAGGGACTGCTCGGCACCACTGCCCACCAGGGCGTAGTTGGACCCGCGCAGGGTGCCGCCGGTCATCACGACCTCGACCCGGTTGGCATGGGCCAACGCCTGGGCGACCAGCAGGGAGTTGGTGACCACCGTCAGCCCGGGGACGCGTGCGAGCCGGCGGGCCAGCTCCTGCGTGGTCGTCCCCGCGCCCACCACGATGGCTTCGCCTTCTTCGACGAGCCCCGCGGCGAGATCGGCGATGGCCGTCTTCTCGGCGGTCGCGAGATGGGATTTCTGCGGAAAGCCGGATTCTCGCGTGAAACCACCCGGCAGTACCGCACCGCCGTGGCGGCGGTCGAGGAGTCCTTCTGCCTCCAGCGCCCGCACGTCCCGCCGTACGGTCACTTCGGAGGTCTGGACGACACGGGCGAGCTCACGGAGCGACACGGCCCCGTTGGCACGCACCATTTCAAGGATCAATTGGCGACGTTCAGCAGCGAACACGGAACAGACAGTAACCTGACCGGCCGATCGTTCTCAGCACTTTGCGCCGAATAACAGAAATTGCGCACAGATTGCACCAGCAGGTGGTATACGGGGCGCGCCCACCGGCCACGCCCCCGCCCGCGCCCCGACCGTCAGCCGCCCGCCGGTCCCGTCAGTCCTCGCCGGCCATCTTCCGGGTGTGCAACTGCCGCGCCACCTCGGCGATCGAGCCGGAGAGCGACGGGTACACGGTGAAGGCGTTCGCGATCTGCTCCACCGTCAGGTTGTTGTCGACCGCGATCGAGATCGGGTGGATCAGCTCGCTGGCCCGGGGAGCCACGACCACTCCCCCGACCACGATGCCGGTACCCGGACGACAGAAGATCTTGACGAAGCCGTCCCTGATGCCCTGCATCTTGGCGCGCGGGTTGCGCAGCAGCGGCAGCTTGACGGCGCGCGCCACGATCTTGCCCGAGTCGACCTCGGCCTGACTGTAACCGACCGTGGCGATCTCCGGGTCGGTGAAGACGTTGGAGGAGACCGTCTTGAGGTTCAGCGGCTGCACCGCGTCACCGAGGAAGTGGTACATCGCGATACGGCCCTGCATGGCGGCGACCGACGCGAGGGCGAAGATCCCGGTGACGTCACCCGCCGCGTAGACGCCGGGGGCGCTGGTGCGGGAGACCTTGTCGGTCCAGATGTGGCCCGACTCCTTGAGCCGGACGCCGGCCTCTTCAAGGCCCATGCCCGCGCTGTTGGGGATGGCGCCGACCGCCATCAGACAGTGCGTACCGGAGATGACCCGGCCGTCGGCCAGGGTGACCTCCACCCGGTCGTCCACGCGCTTGGCCGAGGCCGCGCGCGAGCGGGCCATCACGTTCATGCCGCGGCGGCGGAACACGTCCTCCAGGACGGCCGCGGCGTCCGGGTCCTCGCCGGGGAGCACCCGGTCGCGGCTGGAGACCAGCGTGACGCGTGAGCCGAGTGCCTGGTAGGCGCCCGCGAACTCGGCGCCCGTGACACCGGAGCCGACCACGATGAGCTCTTCGGGGAGCTCGTCCAGGTCGTACACCTGCGTCCAGTTCAGGATGCGCTCGCCGTCCGGCTGCGCGTCCGGGATCTCCCGGGGGTGGCCGCCGGTCGCGAGGAGGACGGCGTCGGCCGTCAGGGTCTCCTCGGTGCCGTCGGCGGCGGTGACGATCACCTGGCGTGAGCCGTCCATGGCCTGCTGCCCGGCGAGCCGGCCGCGGCCGCGCATCACCCGGGCACCGGCCCTGGTGACCGACGCGGTGATGTCGTGGGACTGGGCCAGCGCGAGCCGCTTGACCCGTCGGTTCACCTTGCCGAGGTCCACGCCGACCACCCGCGCCGCCTGTTCCAGCGGTGGGGTGTCGTCGGCGACGATGATGCCCAACTCCTCGTACGAAGAGTCGAAGGTCGTCATCACCTCGGCCGTGGCGATCAGAGTCTTGGACGGCACGCAGTCGGTGAGCACGGATGCCCCGCCGAGACCGTCGCAGTCGACGACGGTCACCTCCGCGCCGAGCTGGGCGCCGACCAGCGCGGCCTCATATCCGCCAGGTCCGCCGCCGATGATCACGATCCGGGTCACGAAAAATCCGCCTCGCGTTGTCACCCCGGCCGCACTGCCGCCCCGGCCGGGGGTCCGGGGGGAGCCCCCGGGGAATGCAGTACGTGCTTCATTGTCCCGCACTCTTCAAGATGCTTCACCCCCGGGGCTCCCCGGGGGGCTCAGGGGGTCTCCGATGTGACCCCGGGCACCCGCACGGCCCCGCACGCGAGGCCGTCACGACCGGCTGCCGGGGCGAAGTGACCCGGCTCCGAAATGCCACTGTCGTACCCTCGACACCATGTCGCTCTACGCCGCGTACGCCGGCAACCTCGACGCGCGGCTGATGAGTCGCCGCGCCCCGCACTCCCCCCTGCGCGGCACCGGCTGGCTCAACGGCTGGCGGCTGACCTTCGGCGGGGAGCAGATGGGCTGGGAGGGGGCGCTCGCCACCCTGGTGGAGGCCCCGCGCTCGCAGGTCTTCGTCGCCCTCTACGACATCGCCCCGATGGACCAGGACTCGATGGACCGCTGGGAGGGCGTCGGCCTCGACATATACCGGCGGATGCGGGTCAGGGTGGACACCCTGGAGGGCGAGGAGCCCGCCTGGATCTACGTACTGAACGGGTACGAGGGCGGCCTGCCGTCGGCGCGCTACCTGGGCGAGCTGGCCGACGCGGCCGAGTCCGCGGGCGCACCGCACGACTATGTGATGGAGCTGCGCAAACGCCCCTGCTGAGGCGGGCAGGCCCAGCGGGACGCGGCGTTCGTCGGAAACGACAAGACAACGATCCCAACTCCGTCGGCCACAACATCTACGCGCGTAGGCCGAATGCGGTTACCCTCTTCGGCGTGAACGCTTCAGTTAACCCGGACATCCAGGGCGCCGCCGACAACCCCACTGTCGCCGCCGACGCCGCCGCCACCCGCCTGCGTGAGCTCACCGGCGCGGAGACCCACGACGTCGCCCTCGTGATGGGCTCCGGCTGGGCACCCGCCGTCGACGCGCTGGGCACCCCCGTGGCCGATTTCGCCGTGACCGAACTGCCCGGGTTCCCGCCGCCCGCCGTCGAGGGCCACGGCGGACGCATCCGCTCGTACGCCGTCGGGGGCAAGCGGGCGCTGGTCTTCCTCGGCCGCACCCACTACTACGAGGGCCGCGGTGTGGCCGCCGTCTCGCACGGCGTGCGGACCGCTGTCGCCGCGGGCTGCAAGACGGTCGTCCTGACCAACGGCTGCGGCGGTCTGCGCCCCGGGATGCGTCCCGGCCAGCCGGTCCTCATCAGTGACCACATCAACCTGACGGCCACATCGCCGATCATCGGCGCCAACTTCGTGGACCTCACCGACCTGTACTCGCCGCGGCTGCGGGCGCTCTGCAAGGAGGTGGACACCACCCTGGAAGAGGGCGTGTACGTCCAGTTCCCCGGCCCGCACTACGAGACGCCCGCCGAGATCAACATGGTCCGGGTGCTCGGTGGCGACCTGGTCGGCATGTCGACGGTGCTCGAAGCCATCGCGGCGCGTGAGGCGGGTGCGGAGGTGCTCGGTATCTCGCTGGTCACGAACCTGGCGGCCGGGCTGACCGGTGAGCCGCTGAACCACGAAGAGGTACTGCAGGCGGGCCGCGACTCGGCCACGCGGATGGGCTCGCTGCTCTCGAAGGTCCTGGAACGCATCTGAAGCGCCCCCCAGGTGTCCTCCGCCGGACGGGCTTGATCGTGCCGGACACCGGCACGACCCCAGCTCCTCCGGCGATCGAGGAGCGGGGGCCTGGGGGCGGAGCCCCCACCCCATGAGGAACGAAAGGCAGAACCACCGTGCAGCAGGACCTGATCACCCGCGCCAGGACGTGGCAGGCGGAGGACCCCGACCCGGACACCCGCGAGGAGCTGGCACGGCTCATCGAGGCAGCCGCCGCCTCCGGTGACACCACCGAGCTGGCCGCCCGCTTCAGCGGCACCCTCCAGTTCGGCACCGCCGGCCTCCGCGGAGAGCTGGGCGCGGGCCCGATGCGGATGAACCGGGCCGTCGTCATACGCGCGGCGGCCGGCCTCGCCGCGTACCTCAAGGCGCAGGGCCGGGCGGGCGGCCTGGTCGTCGTCGGTTACGACGCCCGCTACAAGTCCGCGGACTTCGCCCGGGACACCGCGGCCGTGATGACGGGCGCGGGTCTGCGCGCGGCCGTACTGCCGCGCCCGCTGCCCACCCCGGTCCTCGCCTTCGCCATCCGCCACCTCGGCGCGGTCGCGGGCGTCGAGGTCACGGCGAGCCACAACCCGCCCCGCGACAACGGCTACAAGGTCTACCTCGGCGACGGCTCGCAGATCGTGCCCCCGGCGGACACCGGGATCGCCGACGAGATCGACGCGGTGCGGAGCCTGCACGACGTGCCGCGCCCCGACAGCGGCTGGGAGACCCTCGGTGAGGACGTCCTGGACGCCTACCTGGCCCGTACGGACGCCGTACTGACCCCCGGCTCCCCCCGCACCGCCCGCACCGTCTACACGGCGATGCACGGGGTCGGCACGGAGACCCTGCTCAACGCGTTCGCCCGGGCCGGCTTCCCGGCGCCGGTGCTCGTCGCCGAACAGGCCGAGCCCGACCCGGCGTTCCCGACGGTCGCCTTCCCCAACCCGGAGGAGCCGGGCGCGATGGACCTCGCCTTCGCGACGGCCCGCGGCGCGACGCCCGACCTCGTCATCGCCAACGACCCGGACGCGGACCGCTGCGCGGTGGCCGTGCCGTACGAGGGCGACTGGCGCATGCTGCGCGGCGACGAGCTGGGCGCGCTGCTCGCGGCGCACCTGGTCCGCCGCGGGGTGACCGGCACGTTCGCCGAGTCGATCGTGTCGTCGTCGCTGCTCGGGCGGATCGCCGATGCCGCCTCGCTGCCGTACGAGGAGACGCTGACCGGGTTCAAGTGGATCGCCCGCGTCGACGGCCTGCGGTACGGCTACGAGGAGGCGCTCGGGTACTGCGTCGACCCCGACGGCGTACGCGACAAGGACGGCATCACGGCTGCCCTGCTCGTCGCCGAACTGGCCTCGGTGCTGAAGGCCGAGGGCCGCACGCTGCTCGGCCTGCTCGACGAACTGGCCGTCCGGCACGGGCTGCACGCGACGGACCAGCTCTCGGTGCGCGTCGACGACCTGTCGGTGATCGCGGACGCGATGCGCCGGCTGCGCGAACAGCCGCCGACGGAGCTGGCGGGCCTCAAGGTCACGAGCGCCGACGACCTGTCGAACGGCACGGAGCACCTGCCGCCCACGGACGGCCTGCGCTACCACCTGGAGGGCGCCCGGGTGATCGTCCGCCCGAGCGGCACCGAGCCGAAGCTCAAGTGCTATCTGGAGGTGGTGCTCCCGGTGGAGGCCATCGGCGACGTCCCGGCGGCCAGGACCCGGGCGGACCTGCTCCTGACGGCGATCAAGGCGGACCTGTCGCAGGCGGCGGGGCTGTAGGCCCGAAGAGCCACTCGGCACTCCGATGGCCCGCTGTCCGGATCACCAGGGCAGCGGGCCGTCGGCGTCGAAGAAGCCCCCGGTCGGGCCGTCCGGGCCCACCTGCGCCATCCGCACGATGATCCCGGCGCCCTGCTCGACGGTCTGGATGCCCGTGTTCCCGTTCAGGTCGGTCTTGGTGAAGCCGGGCTCCACCGCGTTGATCCGCATCTGCGGGAACGCCTTCGCGTACTGCACGGTGATCATGTTGACCGCGGTCTTGGACGCCGGGTAGGCGACCCCCGGGTACGCGTACGCCGGGGTGTCCGGGGTGGCGACCCCGGTCAGTGAGGCAAGACCGCTGCTGACGTTGACCACCACCGGGGCGGCCGAGCGCCGCAGCAGGGGAAGGAAGGCGTGGGTGACGCGCACGGTGCCGAAGACGTTCGTCTCGAACGTGCTCCGCATCGTGCCGGCTGTCACGTCCGCGGCGCCGATCACGGTGTTGTCCGCGCCGCGCTCCTCGATGCCGGCGTTGTTGACGAGTACGTCCAGACCGCCACCTGCCTCGACGACCCGCACGGCGGCCGCGACGGACGCGTCGTCGGTGGTGTCGATGACGACCAGCCGCGCGCCCAGCTCGTCGGCGGCCCGGCGCCCGCGTTCGGCGTCGCGGCTGCCCAGGTAGACGGTGTGGCCCGCGGCGATGAGGCGGCGGGCGGTCTCGTGGCCGAGACCCTTGTTCGCTCCGGTGACCAGTGTTGTTGTCATGCCTCCACGATGCGGCGGGGGCGGTCGGTCAGCCAGGCGTCCGGTCTTCCTGGGACTGCCGGTACCAGGACGATCCGAGCGGTCCGGGGCACAGTGGTGTCATGGCGACCACGGAGTTCGGACAGGCGGTGCGGCGCTGGCGCGACCGGGTCTCCCCGGAGGCGGCCGGGCTGCCCGTCGGCGGCCACCGGCGGGCGGCCGGGCTGCGCCGCGAGGAGCTGGCCCTGCTGGCCGGGATCTCGGTCGACTACGTCACCCGTCTCGAACAGGGCCGGGCCGCCAACCCGTCGGTGCAGGTCGTCGAGGCGCTGGGCCGGGCGCTGCGTCTGTCGGGGGCCGAGCGCGAGCATCTGTTCGCGGCCGCCGGGCTCGTACCGCCGGGGCGGGGCACGGTGCCCGCGTACATCACGCCCGGCGTCCAGCGGATGCTGGACCGGCTGACCGGCACACCTGTCGCGGTCTACGACGCGGCGTGGACGCTGCTGCTGGCCAACCCGCTCTACACGGCGCTGATGGGCGAGTGGCACGGCAAGGACCGCAACGCGGTGTGGCGCAACTTCCTCGGCTCGGGCACGCGTGCCCGCCACACACCGGCGTCCCGGCGCGCGCTGGAGACCTCGCAGGTCGCCGGGTTGCGGGCGACGGCGGCCCGGTATCCGGCTGACCAGCGGCTGCGGCGCCTGATCGCCGAACTGCGGGCCGGCAGCGACCGGTTCGCGGAGCTGTGGGACTCCGGGGGCGTGGAGCGGCACGACGTATCGCACAAGACGATCGACCATCCACAGATCGGCGCTGTGACGCTGGACTGTGATGTGCTCGGCGTCGCGGGCAGTGACCTGCGCATCATGATCTACACGACGGAGCCGGACACCCGGGACGCCGGACAGCTCGCGCTGCTCACCGTCCTCGGCACCCAGGCGCTGGCCGGCCAGGAGGTCCCGTTCCGTGGGGGCTCGATCACTGCGGACCAGGCCCGCCGGCTCAGCGATCGGTGAGCAGTCCGGCGTCGTGGGCGAGGACGGCGGCCTGCACGCGGTTGGCGCAGCCGGTGCGGGTCAGGATGCGGCTGATGTGTGCCTTGACCGTGCCGGCACTCAGATACAGCTGACCGGCGATCTCCGCGTTGGACAGCCCGGTGCCCAGCAGTCGCAGGACGTCCTGTTCGGCCGGGGTCAGTTCTCCGGTCCTGCGGAGCGCGGCCTCGGTGTTCCGGCCGGACTCCAACTGGCGGTCCAGCAGTTGCCGGGTGATCCGGGGCGCCAGGACCGGTTCGCCTGCGGCGGCGCGCTGCACGGCGCGGATCAGTTCGGCGGGGCCGGTGTCCTTGAGCAGGAACCCGCTCGCACCGGCCCGCAGGGCGCGCGTCACGCTCGCCTCCTCGCCGAAGGCCGTCAGCATCACGACACAGGTACGGGGCGAGATGCGGGCGATGTCCTCGGCGGCGGCGACTCCGTCCCGGTCCGGCATCTGGATGTCGAGCAGGGCCACATCGATGTCCTGGGTGCGGCACGCCGCGGCGGCCGCATAGCCGTCGCCCGCCTCGGCGACCACGTCGATGTCCTCGGCGTTCTCCAGGATCAGCCGGATTCCCACGCGCATCAGCGCCTCGTCGTCGGCGACCAGGACTCGGATCATCTGCTCATCCTAGAGCCGCGTAGACCAGCAGCACGACGAGGAAGACGACCGTGGGCAGGACCACGAGCAGGGTCACGCACCCCGATGCCAGGACGCGCGGCCAAGTGAGGATCTCGTCCGGCAAGGGGGGCCGTGCGCCTCTCGGTTCGGGGCGGGGGCGGGGGCCGGGGCCGGTGCGGGGGCCGGGGTGGTTGTCCGTGCCGGTGCCTGTGCGGTTGCCGATACCGGGGCCGGGGCGGTTGCCGTTGCCGTTGCCGTGCGGTGGCAGGGGCTCGCTCGCGGGCGCAGGCACGGAGGCGGAGGCGGGCTCGGGCGCGGGCACCGGCTCGTTCCCGTGCGCGGGCAGCCACGCGGCCACGCGGAATCCGCCGTCCGCCGCGGCGCCCGCCCGGAACGTGCCGCCGAGCAGCGAGACCCGCTCCTGGCAGGCGGCCAGCCCGCTGTGTGTTCCGCCGCGGGAGCGGCCGGACGCAGGGGGTGCCTCATTGGTGACGGAGACGTCGACCCCTGCGTCCGTGCCGCGTACCACCACCGCGGTGGGCGCGCCGGACGCGTGTTTCAGCACGTTGGTGAGCCCTTCGCGGACCACCCGGTGGATCGCCTGACGGGTACGGGGGCTCAGCCCGGCCGTGCCGGGGACGGACCAGTCCAGCTCGACGGTGCTGCCTGTCCGCCGGGACTCCTCCGCCAGCGCGGTGATGTCCTCGCGGGTTCCCCTCTCGTCGGCGGACCGGTCGGCCCTGCCGCCGCTGTCCAGGTGTTCCAGGTATTCCACGTGCCGCAGGACACCGAGGATCTCGCGCAGTTCCTCCATGGCCGTA
The DNA here is from genome assembly GCF_010548145.1 of Streptomyces sp. SID10853. Taxonomy (GTDB): domain Bacteria; phylum Actinomycetota; class Actinomycetes; order Streptomycetales; family Streptomycetaceae; genus Streptomyces. The sequence goes on along the minus strand of NZ_JAAGLN010000204.1, from coordinate 584 downwards.
CCGGCTGTCGTACGGAGCAGCTCGGCCTGTCCGGCCAGGGCGGGTGCCTGCCGGGCGGCGCCGAGTTCGAGTGCGCCTGCGTGTACGGAGATCAGGCTCAGCCGGTGGCCCAGGAGATCGTGCATCTCCCCCGCGATCCGGGCCCGTTCCTCCAGCCGGGCCGTCGCCGCGGTCAGCGTACGGGCCTGCTCCAGGTAGGCGTTGCGTTCCCGCAGCAGGGTGTTCAGTGGGCGGCGCCGCCCCAGCAGGGTGCCGGCCAGCGCAGGAAGCACGAGGAGCAGCACGGCCGATGCGGCGTTTCCGGCCAGTTGGGGCAGCAGTGCCCCGGACCCGGCCAGGGCCATGGCGAGAGTCAGGACGCCGACGGCGGCGCAGGCCGCTCCGACGAACTGCCACACCCGGCGCTGCGGTGCGATACGGCGGGTGGCGGACAGCACGACCAGCGGCGCCACCGCCAGGGTCCACACGTTGTCGCCCACGACCGGCACGGCGGACGCCAGGACGGCGACGCCCGGCCGGCCGTGCCGGGCGAGGACGAGCGCGGCCGCCCACAGCGCCTCCAGCACGGCCCACCCGGGCCGGTG
>NZ_JAAGLN010000203.1 GCF_010548145.1 Streptomyces sp. SID10853 | reverse complement strand
CCGGCCGGGCCCGCCCCCGGCCCGGGGCCGCGCCACCGGCACCCGGCCGCCGCCCTGCTGACGGCCGGTCTGCTCTGCGCTCTCGTCCTGCTCTGTCTGCTGTCGGCGGGGGTCGGCGCCTACCACATCCCGCTCGGCGACGTCCTCGCCTCGGTGCTGCACCGGGCCGGTCTCGGCGGCTCGGGACTCGACCGGGTCGGCGAGAGCGTCCTGTGGAACGTACGGCTGCCCCGGGTCGTCCTCGCGCTGCTCGTCGGCGGCTCGCTCGGCTGCGCGGGCGCCCTGATGCAGGGCGTGTTCGGCAATCCGCTCGCCGAACCGGGCGTCATCGGCATCTCGTCCGGCGCTGCGGTCGGCGCGGTCGCCTCCATCGCCCTCGGGCTGACGTTCCTCGGCAACTGGACGGTGACGGTCTGCGCGTTCGCCGCCGGCCTGGTGACCGTACTGCTGGTGTACGCGCTGTCCCGCTCGGGCGGACGGACGGAGGTCGTCACGCTGATCCTCACCGGGATCGCGGTGAACGCCTTCGCCGGGGCGCTGATCGGGCTCTTCATCTTCTTCGCCGACAACGCCCAGATCTCGCAGATCACCTTCTGGCAGCTGGGCTCGCTCGCCCAGGCGACCTGGCCGAAGGTGCTCGCCGTGCTGCCGTGCGCGGTGCTCGGGCTCGCGGTGGCGCCTCTCACCGCACGGAAGCTGGACCTGCTGGCGCTGGGCGAGCGGCCGGCCCGGCACCTCGGTGTCGACGTCGAACGGCTGCGGATGGTGCTCGTGCTGGTCGTCGCGCTGCTCACGGCGGCAGCGGTGGCCGTCGCCGGGATCATCACCTTCGTCGGACTGCTGGTCCCGCATCTGCTCCGGATGGCGAACGGCCCCGGACACCGCTTCCTGATACCGGGCAGCGCGCTGGGCGGCGCGGTGATCCTGGTGGCCGGCGACCTGGCCGCCCGGACGGTGGCGGCCCCTGCCGAGCTGCCGCTCGGGGTGCTGACCGCGCTGTTCGGCAGCCCGTTCTTCTTCTGGCTGCTGCGCAGGACGCGCCGACGCACCGGATGGACGTAGCGGCTGCCCATCCCGCCCAACTCCCCGTCCCTGCTCCTCCCCGCCCCCTCCGAACCCCGCCCCCGGCTCCCCGGCTTCCCGTGCCCGCGAGGCCCCGACCCCGTACCCGGGAGCCCCGGCTCCCCTTACCCACGAGGCCCGACTCCCCCGTACTCATGAGGCGACCCATGCTCCGAGCCCTCTTCCGGCCCCGCCCGCGGCAGCTCCCCGGACCCCGTCCTCCTGGCGCCGCGCTGGCCCACGCCGACCGTCTCTGTCTGAGCCTGGCCGGCCGTGCCGTCCTGTGCGGTGTCGACCTCACCGTCCGGGCCGGTGAACTCCTCGCTCTCGTCGGCCCGAACGGCGCCGGAAAGTCCACGCTGCTCGCCGCTCTGGCCGCCGATCTGCCCGCCACCGACGGCGGGGTACGGATCGACGGGCGCCCCGCCGCGTCCTGGCCGCCCGCCGAACTCGCCCTGCGCCGGGCCGTACTCCCCCAGTCCGCCGGCCTCTCCTTCCCCTTTCCGGTCGAGGAGGTCGTCCGGATGGGCCGCGCGCCCTGGGCGGGCACGGAACGCGCGGACGACGACGGGCGGGCCGTCGCCGACGCGATGGCCGCAACCGAGGTCGGCGGATTCGCCGCCCGCCCCTTCCCCTCGCTCTCCGGCGGTGAACGCGCCCGGGTCGCCCTGGCCAGGGTCCTCGCCCAGCGGACCCCGCTGCTGCTGCTCGACGAGCCGACCGCCGCACTCGATCTGCGCCACCAGGAACTGGTCCTGCGCATCTGCCGGGAGCGGGCCGCCGCCGGGTGCGGGGTCGTCGTCGTCCTGCACGACCTCGGTCTTGCGGCCGCGTACGCCGACCGGGCCGCCGTACTGCACGACGGACGGATCGCCGCAGACGGCCCGCCGTCCCGGGTCTTCACCGAGGAGCTGCTGAGCCGGGTGTACCGGCAGCCGGTCGAGGTGCTGGCACATCCGGGCACCGGGGCTCCGCTGATCATCCCGAAAAGGCCGCCGTCCGGGCCGGCTTGAGCCCCGGGACGGCTTGAGACCCGCCACGGCCCGCCCGTGCCGGGCCGCCGCCGGCCGGCTCCCGGGCCGGCTCCACGGGCGCGTGCGGTGCTCCAGGCAACGGTATGGGTGCTGTATCCGGTCCCCACGCCCGTGTCCTTCTTCGCCCCGGTAGGGTTCACCACGTCCTCGAAGGCAGCGGGATCGCAGGAGCAGAAGGCAACTCATGGGCAGGCTGGGGCGGCTGGCGGCGGGTCTCGCGACGACGGCGGCGATAACGCTGACGGCGAGCGGGTGCATGACGGTGCACGGCGAGCTGGAGGTCGTACCGTCGGCGACGAAGGCTGAGGCGGCGCAGGCACTCGCCGCTTTCACCACCGCGTACAACAAGGCGGACAAGGCGTACGACCCGGCTCTCGACGCCGACCGGGTCACCGGTCCGCTCGGGGCCATCAACCAGGCGGGGCTCAAGGCGCGCCACGTCACCACTCCGGCGGGCAACGCCCAGCACTCGGACCTGAAGCTCACCGACGCGAAGTTCATCATCCCGAAGAAGGCCGGCTGGCCGCGGTGGTTCATCGCCGACACCGACTCCAACCGGGACCAGGACGGCGGCAGCGGCGACACCCGCTGGCTGGTGGTGTTCGTACGGGACGCGGCCGACCAGCAGTGGAAGGCCGCCTATCTGTCGGTCCTGCGCCCGTCCGCGGTCCCCGACTTCGTCACCGACAAGGACGGCTGGGCGCAGCCCGCCGAACCGGCCGACGCCTCACTGGCGGTGGCGCCGCAGAAGCTCAGCGGTGAGTACGCCGCGTATCTGAAGAGCGGCCGCCCGGACCACTTCGCGCCGGGCAACGACACCACGGCCTGGCGCCAGGCACGGGAGAAGAACGCGAACCTGCCGGGGCTCTCCACGCAGTACGTGGACCGGGCGCTCACCGACGGCGACTACCGGCCGCTGGGGCTGGCCGTCCGGGGCGGCGGGGCGCTGGTCTTCTTCTCCACCCGCTACTACGAGCAGCAGACCGCGGCACAGGGGCTGCATCTGACGGTGCCCGCGGACGTGAAGGCGCTGACGACCGGTGACGCGAAGAGCACCATCACCAAGGAGCTCGTCTCCAGCCAGGTGGCGCTGGTCCCGGCGAAGGGACAGGTCACCATCCTCGGCCGGCAGGCCGGGCTGACGGCGGCGAAGGGCTCATAGACGCCGCTGGGCTCCAGGCGCCGCTGGGCTCCGGGCGCTGCTGGGCTCGGCAGGGCTCGTAGGCGCTGCGGGACCCGGCAGAGGGTTCTGCGGCAGTTCCGCGGGGGCGCGATCCGGTCCGCCTCCGTGCGGCGGACCGGGTGTGGTGCGGCTGCTCAGCGGCCGAGGGGCCACGCCACCGCGTGCGCGTCCTGGTCGCCGTCCGAGTGGCGCGCGCAGGCGTCGGTGAGCGTCTCCAGCAGGGTCAGCGGGTCGGGCAGCGGATGTTCGAGCCCGCGCACCCAGTCGACACGGGCTTCACCGGGCAGCCGGGCGGGCGGTACGAGCACATAGCTGCCCCGGCAGTGCCAGCGCAGGCCCGGGTGCTCGTCCATCGTCTCGGGGTGACAGTCCAGCTCGCACGGCCACCACTCGTCCTCGTCCTCCGGCGTACCGCGGGTGGCGGTGAAGAAGAGCATCCGGTCGGTGCCCGACTGGGCGACGGGCCCCACCTGGACACCGTGCGCGAGCAGCCGCTCCAGCGCACTGCGCCCCGCGTCGAGCGGCACATCGAGGACGTCGAGGACCATGCCGGTCGCGGTGATGAAGTTGGCCTCGGGCTGGTTGCGGACCCAGCGCTCGACCTGGGCGCGGTCGGTCGTGGACTGCGTCTGCCAGGCGAAGGAGAGGGGGTGCCTGGCCGGGGTGGGACAGCCCACGCGGTCGCAGGAACAGCGATATCCGACGGGGTGGGCGGCGGGCGAGAGAGGCAGGCCGGCTTCGGCGGCGGCGACGAAGAGCTTCTCGCGCTGGAGGTCGTCTGGAGGGGACTGTCTGGGGCGGCGGCGCAGCCACTGGGTCATTCTGCTCGCCGGGCCACGGTCTCGGCCGAACTCTGTTCCCATCTATCCCCTCACCTCACCCGCTGCATGCACCACGGACCCTCCATGCTGCCACCATCCTGCGCCCCGGGTGACCACACTTACCGGCCGGGGTGGTTCAGCCACTGTCCGGACGGGCTCCGATTCCCCGCAGGACCTGGTCCACACAGGTGTCGGCGAAGGCGTGGGTGAGCGGGTTGGTGCGCTGGAGCCAGCGGTGGGTGAGCGGCCCGACCAGCATCTCCACGGCGATCCTGATGTCCACGTCCGCCCCGATCTGCCCGGCGGCCACGGCGGACCGCAGCCGCTCCTCGTACAGCCCGAGGGCCGGTTCGAGGAGTTCGCGGGTGAAGCGCCGGCCGAGTTCAGGATCGGTGGACCCGGCCGCGGTGAGAGCGCGGGCGGGGGCGTCGTACTTCTCGTCGTTGAACTGGTCGACGGTGAGCCGCAGCACATACTTGAGGTCGGCCGCGATGTCACCGGTGTCGGGAAAGCCGCTCCACTCGCCCTCGGTCTCGGCGTCCCCTGCGAGGGCGACGGACGCGTCGAGCAGGACGGCCGCCTTGGACGGCCACCAGCGGTAGATCGTCTGCTTGCCCACTCCGGCGCGGGCGGCGATGGCCTCGATGGTCAGCTTGTTGTAGCCGACCTCCCCGACCAGGGCGAGCGCCGCATCGAGGATCGCTCTGCGGGAGCGTTCGCTGCGGCGGCTGGCATCGGGTGACCTGGCGGGCGGCTTCGCTTCGGGCGACGTGGAGGGGGAAGGGGATGCGGGCGGGGCCATGGAGGGGAATCTAACATCGGTGGATCCGATACGTATCGTCTCGGTATCCGCGTGATGTGCCACTTCCGTACGGACGCCACTTCCGTACGGACGCCACTTCCGTACGGCGGGCGGGTCGGGCAGGCAGGGGCAGGCCCGGCAGGTCCGGCAGGCAGGCAGGTCCGGCGAGCCGCGGGCCGCTGCCGCGGCGGGGCCGCGGGCGGGGCTTTTCGGCCACCGCGAGCGAACCACCCGATCGGTGCACAGCGCGCGGGGCCCCGCAGGGCGGACCATGGCAGCAGCCGGCTGCACACCCGCAGCCCATGTCCGCCGTGAGGAGCCCTCATTGCCTCGTGACGCCACACCCCGGCGCTATCTGATGTGCCCACCGGCACACTTCAGGGTGACGTACTCCATCAACCCGTGGATGGACCCTTCGAAACCGGTCGAACTGCCCCTGGCCCTCGCCCAGTGGGAGGACCTGCGCGACCGCTACCGCACGCTCGGCCACACGGTCGAGATCCTGGACCCCGGCCCCGGACTGCCCGACATGGTCTTCGCGGCCAACGGCGCGACGGTGATCGACGGGCGGGTGCTCGGCGCCCGCTTCGCCCACCCGGAGCGGGCCGATGAGGCCGACGCGCATCTGGAGTGGTTCCGCGCGCACGGCTTCAGGACAATCCACCGGCCCGTCCATGTGAACGAGGGCGAGGGCGACTTCGCCGTCACCGCCTCGTACATCCTGGCCGGGCGGGGCTTCCGCTCCAGCCCTCTCTCGCACGACGAGGCGCAGGAGTTCTTCGGCCGCCCGGTGATCGGGCTCGATCTGGTCGACCCCCGCTACTACCACCTCGATACGGCACTGAGTGTGCTGGACGAATCGGCGGACGAGATCATGTACTACCCGGACGCCTTCTCGCCCGGCAGCCGCTCCGTCCTGGCCAGGCTCTTCCCCGACGCACTGATCGCGGCGCCGGAGGACGCCGCGGCGCTGGGGCTCAACGCGGTGAGCGACGGCCGCCATGTGCTGCTGCCGCAGGCCGCCGTCGGTCTCTACGCACCGCTGCGGGCCCGCGGGTTCGAGCCGCTCGGCATGGATCTGAGCGAGTTGCTCAAGGGCGGTGGCAGCGTCAAGTGCTGTACGCAGGAGCTGCGTTCGTAGCCGGCTGCTGCGGCACGTAAGTGCTACGCGTGGGGCGGCCAGGCGTCGCCCCACGCGGTGTCACGGGCCGCGCGGTAGAGGTCGCCGTGGCGCTTGGAGACGGTTTCGCGGGTGAGTCCGCCCGCCTCGGTGCACAGTTCCAGCTGGACCAGGCCCTTGCGGATCTGCGGCCTGCGTACGACCCGGGCCTGGACCGTCGACACCTCGCCCCGGAACGCGGCGACATAGCTGAACTTCTCGTCCTCGTACGCCAGTGAGCCGCCCTTGACCTGGCGGTGCAGCGACGACCTGCTCACCCGGGCCGAGAAGTGGCACCAGTCGGTGCCGCGCTCGATGGGGCAGGCGTCGCTGTGCGGGCAGGGGGCGGCGGTCCGCAGACCGGCGGCGGCCAGCCGGTCCCGGGCCGCCATGATCCGCAGATAGCCGTCGGGCGTGCCGGGTTCGACCACGACGACCGCCTGGGCGGCCTCGGCCGCAGCGTCCACGACGGCGGCGCGGCCGGCCTCGGTCAGCTCCCCCAGGACATACGAGACCGTCACCAGATCAGTGCTCTCCAGAGTGAGCCCCGGTCCGATACGAGAGCGCTGCCAGTCGGCGGTGCGCAGTGCGGGCGAGCCGGACCGCGCGGCGAGTTCACGGCCGAGCACGAGTGCGGGCTCCGCCCAGTCGAGCACGGTGGTACGCCGGGTCCCCGGCCCGTTGTCCCCGCCCGGCCCGCTCACCCCACCCGGCCCGTCCGCAGCGTCCGCCACATCCGGCACGTCCGCCACGTCCGGCCCGTCCGGGTCGTCCCAGGCCCCCGCCACCGCCCAGGTGGCCGCACCCGTACCGCCGCCGATGTCGGTGTGCCGGGCGGGCACCCACCCGGGCACCGCGGCCCGGAAGGCGTCGAGCGCAGCCCGTACCGCTTCGTACGTGGCGGGCATCCGGTACGCGGCGTACGCGGCGACATCCGAGCGGTCGCGCAGCAGCGGGGTCCCGGTGGGGGTGGTCCCCCGGTAGTTGGCGATCAGCCGCTCGACGGCCTGGGCGGCCTGCTTGGGCGGCAGCCCGTCGAGGAGCCCGGCCAGGGCGGTGCGCAGGGCTTCGGCGGTGGGGAGGGAGTCGTTCACCGGAGGAGTCTAGGCGGTGTCCGGCCCGACCCTTGATCTCACGGCGGACGGGCCCGTCGCTGCCGGGACCGGCGGTCGCGGACCGCAGGAGCGGCGCGTACGCGTCAGATCCGCGAGTTGCGCAGCGACTGCCACACCGCGCCGGCCAGTGCCCGCGTCGCGCGCGGGACCGACAGATGCTCGTGCTCGCGGTACAGGTCCCAGTTGTACTGCACGAGCGACAGCTTGTTGGAGGACAGCGATCCCGCCTGGTGGGCCCTGTACACCGCAAGCGGCTCGGCCAGGCCCCGGGCGTCGGCGCCGTCCCGCATGATCGACAGCCACAGCGCGTAGTCCTGACGCTTGCGCATCTCCGGCATCAGCCGCGTGCCCAGGACAGTGCGGTCGTACATCGCGGTGAGAGCACCGATGTGGTCCTGGACCAGCATCGCGCGGTAGTCCACGTGCTCCCGCGCACGGATCACCCGCCCGTTCGGGACCCAGTCGGTGCTCTCGCCGTCGTAGTCGGCGGCCATCTTGAAGTACGAGGTGAACGTCAAGGGCGCGGTGGCCTCCGCGGCGAAGGCGAGCTGCTTCTCGGTCTTCTCCGGCAGCCACATGTCGTCGCTGTCGAGAAAGGCCACGTAGTCCCCGCGGGCACGCTCGATCGCCAGGTTGCGGGCCCGGCCCGCGCCGCCCCGTTCGGGAGCCGGCTCCGGCAGGACGCGCTCGTCCTGCGCGGCGAACTCACGGAGCAGGTCCATGGAGCCGTCGGACGACTGGTCGTCGGTCACCAGCAGCTCCAGGTCGCTGTGGGTCTGTGTGAGCACCGACCGCACAGCCGCACCGAGGGTGGCCGCCGAGTTGTACACGGGCATCACGACAGACACCAGGGGCACAGCGCTTCTCCTTGCCGGATCAGGAACGGGGGTCCATTCAAACACCGCAATCGAGGATCACTGCACCGAGGCGTCGACCACGAGGCCCGCACACCGGCCGGTTCACCGTCTGTGGCCGCTTCACTGGGTGAGGTCAGGGGGTCATGTCGCACGGTGCCGGGCATCGGTGCCGGGTATCGGTGCCCGACATCGCGTGGTCAGATCTCGCCGTCGGCCATGGCGATCAGCCGGTCCAGGACGGCGGCGTCGGCGCGTACCCCGTCGTGCGCGTAGGCGTCGGTGACCCAGGTCCGCAGCCCGCGTACGGCGTCGGCGGTGGCCAGTGCCTGTTCCCGGTCCACGAACATGTCGTCGTGGTAGACGGCGGCGACGACCGGGACCTCGTTGGCGGCGAGCCGGTCCAGGTCGTAGAGGGCCGGCCAGTCGGTGCGCGCGGCCAGGGCGTCGGCGGCGCCGCGCAGCGGGACGAGCGCCGGGTCCTCGTCGAACTGCCAGGGGTAGACCATCTCGCCGGTGAACCGGACCGGAGCCCCCGGGACCGCGTCGAACACGGGGAACTCCCGGCGGACGCGGTGCGCGGACCAGTCGGTGGGCCGGCCGCCCTGCGCGTAGATCGGCTCGTGGAGTGCGGCGTACAGCGGCCGCTCCGCGAAGGAGACGGTGGCGTCGACTCCGCGCAGGAACGTGTCGGTGAGCTCGGGGCCGTGGGCGCCGTCGGTGAAGGCGGTCTCCAGGAGGTAGTGCAGCGCGTCGAACTTGGCGGAGGTGCCGAAGCCGATACCGAGGGTCTGGAAGCGCCGGACGGTGAGGCGCTCACCGCTGGGCATCCGGACGTCGTGCTCCGCCAGGTGCCCGGCCACCGCGTCGGCGAGGCGCTGGTCGGCGGGGTAGCGGGCGAAGTAGCGCTCGTTGTGGGCCAGGGTGCGGGCGTAGGCGGCCCGGTACACGTCGTCGGCGTGGCCGGTGAGCGTCGGCAGTCCGCCGGTGATGTAGGCGCGGGTGAGCCCTTCGGGGGCGAGGCTGAGGTACGTCAGCGTGGAGAAGCCGCCGAAGCTCTGGCCCAGTACGCTCCACGACCGGTCGCCCTGGAGGTGGCGGCGCAGCAGTTCGGCGTCGCGCACGATCGAGTCGGCGCGGAAGTGCCCGAGGTACGCGGCGGCGGCCCCGGTGTCCGTACCGAACCGGGCGAGGGTGCGCCGGTCGGCGGGGGTGGAGCGGCCGGTGCCGCGCTGGTCCATGAGGACGACCCGGTAGTCGCGCAGGGCCCTGCGCAGCCAGGCGCCGGCCGCGTTGGGGCGCTCGGCACGTCCGCCGGGGCCGCCCTGGAGCCAGAGCAGCCGGGGCAGTTCGCTGTCCTTGCGGTCCTCGGCGACGACCTCCCTGGCGAACAGGGCGATGGACGGCCCTCCGGGGTTCCGGTGGTCCAGCGGCACATCGATGGTGTGGTCGGTGCAGACCAGGCCGCTGTGCCGGTAGGAGATGTGGCCGGACGGGGCGTGGTGGGAGGCGGCGTTGTCGGAGGCGGCGTTGTCGGAGGCGGCGTTGTCGGAGGCGGCGTTGTCGGAGGCGGCGTTGTCGGAGGCGGCGTTGTCGGAGGCGGCGTTGTCGGAGGCGGCGTTGTCGGAGGCGGCGTTGTCGGAGGCAGCGTGGGCGGAGGCAGCGTGGGCGGAAGAGAGGCGGGCGGAGGAGAGGGGGGCGGGCGTGGGCATGGCGCTCCTTCATGACATCCCGGGGCGGGCGACGGGTGGCGATGGGTCGGACCGGCGGACGGCCCGACCGGCGGACCGGCGGACGGTGAGACGGCGGGCGGGCGGTGAGACAACGGCGGCAGCGGGGCGGGGCCGGGCGCGGCCGGGCGGGGCCGGACGCGGACACCGTACGCAGATCCCCGCCCAGCCCCGCCCGCCTCACCGCCGCCCGCCCCGCCCCCACTGATTTCAGCAGCCGTTCAGTAGCCGGCGACTCCGAGGTCGCGGCAGATCCGGACCAGCTCCGGGTGCACGTAGCGCCCGTTCTCCTCGATCGCCACCCCGTCCAGGTAGATGGACGGGCCGAGGACGCTGCCGTCGGTGTGCGCGGCGGCCACCCAGGGCTCGCCGCCGATCCAGGCGCCCTTGGTGCCGATGCCCAGTTCGACGCAGCCGAAGACCCTCTCGTCCTCCACGATGCGGCCGGTGGGCGCCAGGACGCCCGGGTTGAAGCCGAGCGACCAGTGCGCGACGCGGAACATGTTGGGGTCGTCGAAGGACTCCATCCAGCTGCGGAAGACGTCCGCGTCGGCGCCGCCCTCGATCCTGGTGACGACGCCCTTCTCGACGGTGCAGCGGACCGGCGAGCGCAGCAGCCCGATCTCGTCCGGCGGCCAGAGGGCACCGTCGAAGACGAGAACCCCGTCCTGGGTCTCCTCCAGCGGGTTCCAGGAGATCTGGCCGGAGAGCATGACGGTCTCGCCGGGCTTCTCGGCCGGCTTGCCCCGCAGGTTGATGGGCCGGTCACCGTTGCGGCCGACCAGGTCGGTGCCGTTCGCCGAGGTGATACGGACCTCGTCGGCCGCCTCCAGGAGGGCGACGAGCGCGTTGCCGAGGCGGATGACGCCCGGGAAGTCGGGCCTGCCGACGGTGGCGACCAGCATCTGGACGTCCATCGCGGTGAGGTTGGTGTAGCGGCAGCCGTTGGCCATGGCGGCGCGGAACGCGTCGGAGTGCATCACGTACGAGACGGCGAACTCGATCCACACGTCGGCGTCGGATATGGCTCCGGCGACCGGCCGGGGCGGCTCCATCGACGAGCCCGGCATCGTCTCGTACCAGACGATGACGGGGTGCGCCCCGGCGGCGGCGACGGCCTGCGCGGTGGCTTCGACGACACGGCGGTCGCTGCTGGTGTCGCCCGTGAGGACGACGTCCTCCCCCGGCTTGACGAGCATGACGTCCTCGACGAGCTTGCGGGCCGCCAGGGCGAGTTCGAAGCTGAGGTACTCGGGGCGCGGTTCGAGCCTGCTGTACATGTCCATGGGGGTGGTTCTCCTTGCCGTGCTGAGGGTGCGGGTGGTGCGGCCGGGGCGGCCGGGTCCGTGGCGGGTGGCGGCGGGCGGGCGACGGCCCGGGGGCGGTCCGTCATGTCCTGAGGATCTGGGCGGAGTCGCCGAGTGAGCTGCCCGCGATCAGGCCGGCGCCGACCAGGTTGAGTTCCTCGTCGGCGGCGGGGCCGCGCCACTTGCGGTAGCCGACGCGGACGGCGAGGGCGCCGAGGACCAGCCAGCACGCCTGCGGGGTGAGGATCAGCAGACCGGTGGCGAGCATGACGCCCATCTGCCTGCGGGTGCCGCCCAGGAGCTGGATCACGGCTCCGGGTACGGCCCAGATCAGCATGGTGCGCACGGTGTGCGGGTCGCCGAGTCCACTGCGCAGGGTGTCGGCGTAGACCTTGGCGACGGGCGGGATCAGCCCCTGCCCGAAGTAGGAGCGCCAGACGACGGCGACCACCACGAGCGCGACGGCGAACCCGATGAGGGCGGCCAGGAACTGCTGGCGGCGGCCTTCGCGTTCGTACGGGTCCCAGGGCCGGTGCTCGCGGCGCAGCAGCCAGCCCGCCTTGAGGTCGTAACCCATGTCGGCGAAGGCGGGTCCTGTGGCGGAGACATAGCCGATGAGCAGGGCGAGCGGTACGGACGGGATCCCGATCGCGAGGCCCAGGATCAGGAAGATCAGGGTGACGGCGAAGGACGGGAACCAGCCGGACTGCATGGCCGCGAGGCCGACGATCAGCTCATGGACCAGGGCGGCGAACGCCGCGAACAGGACCCAGCCGATGAGGCCGGGCACGCTCATGTCGCCCAGCAGCCCGCCGAGTACGGCGAGGACGGCGGCGCCCGCCGTGAAGAGAACGTAGCCGCGGATCAGCGCGCGCCGCAGGCCGCGCTCGTCGACGGTGTACGCGGTGGCCGGGTCGGCGGGCGGGGCGACGGACGCGGCCACGGGAGCGGGGGCGGCCTGCCGTGCGCGTTCGCGGCGGCCGACGAGCAGGTGAACGGCCTGGCCCAGGGCGACGATTCCGGCGCCGACCATCATGCCGTGCGGGATGTACCCGGCGCCGAGGTCGGTATGGAACAGGTCGGGGCTGTACTGGCGGAAGAACAGTCCGATGCCGAACATCAGCAGCGCCCAGACGTTGCCGAGGAACGCGACCCCGGCCGCGGAGAGGGGCAGGCTGACGAGTGTTCCGGCGAGGCCGACGACGGTGCCCCCGGCGAGGATGAGAGCCCGGCGGCCGCCCCGGTCGCCCGCCTTGATGGTCTCGGCGGCGGCCGTACCGGGCGGCCAGGCCGCGTCGGCGGGCAGCAGCCGGGAGCCGAAGGCCCGGTAGAGGACCCAGGCGTCCACGACGAGCCCGATGAACGCCCCGGCCAGCATCGGCCAGACCAGGTCCTTGCGGCCGAAGACGTACGGCACGGCGACCGAGGTGAGCAGCGCGTTGGCGGACGCGAAGGTGGCGGCGGAGATGGCGCTCTGGGCGAGGTTCTGCCGGTGTACGGAGCGCATCCGGCGCAGGAAGTTCAGCGGGATACGGCCGATCAGCATGGCGACGAGCGCGCCGACGACCGAGGTGTTGGCGGAGATCCCCAGCTTGGCGACCAGGTCGATCCCGATGACGGCGCCGACGGCGGAGAGCACCACCAGGATGACCAGCAGGAGGGGTTCCATGACGCGCGGGTGCGCGGATTCTTCGTCGGGGCCGGGCGGCGGGACGCGGGGCGGGGCCGGGGCGTGGTGCGCCACGGGGCACCTCCTTCGGTGAGCACGGGCAGGGGCGGGCGGGGAGCGGTGTGGGGTGTGCGGCTTGGTGGCTTGGGCGTGTGGGTTTGAGCCTGGGCGTGGGGGCGTGGGGGCGTGGGGGCGTGGGG
>NZ_JAAGLN010000202.1 GCF_010548145.1 Streptomyces sp. SID10853 | reverse complement strand
GACCGACCCGGGCCGGCCCGACCCGCTCCGACCCGACCCGGCCAAGCGGCGCACACCGCGCCTTGACCGCGCGAACAGACGCCCGACGGCGCGGGGCGGTGACCGCGCGCCGTCGGCGGGCGTTGACCGTGTATGACTCTTCTGCACTACGGGACCGGGACGGGAACAGGGGCCAGGCTGCGCCGGCTCACCGTGCCCGCCCCTGAAGAATCGCTTCCGCAGACCACGGACGCGCCGATCTACCAGGCCCTGGTCCGCCAGTGGGGACGGGCCGGACGGACCCTGCCGGGCCGCAGCGACCAGGAGTGGGCACACCTCACCGCGACGACCGTCCAGCCGGGTCAGTTCAGCGCGACTCAGGACCCGCGAGGTGGCGGGCGATGACCATCCGCTGGATCTGGTTGGTGCCCTCGACGATCTGCAGCACCTTGGCCTCCCGCATGAACCGCTCGACCGGGAAGTCCGCGGTGTAGCCGTAGCCGCCGAGCACCTGGACCGCGTCCGTGGTGGCCCGCATCGCCGCGTCCGTGCAGAAGAGCTTGGCCATGGCGGCCTGCCGGGAGAAGGGGCGCCCGGCGTCCCGCAGCCGCGCGGCCGCGAGATAGAGGGAGCGGCCCGCCTCGATCTGGGTGGCCATGTCGGCGAGCATGAAGCGCAGCCCCTGGAAGTCCGCGATGGGGTGGCCGAACTGCTGCCGCTCCGTGGCGTACAGCACCGCCTCGTCCAGCGCCGCCTGGGCAACTCCGATGGCACAGGCGGCGATTCCCAGCCGCCCCGAGTCCAGCGCGGAGAGCGCGATGGCGAAGCCCTGGCCCTCGTCCCCGATGAGCCGCTCGCCGGACACCCGCACGCCGTCGAAGTGCAGCTGACTGGTGGGCGAGCCCTTCATCCCCATCTTCTTCTCGGGGACGGCGGCGGTCAGCCCTTCGGCGTCACCCGGTACGAGGAACGCCGAGATCCCGCGCGCCCCTTCGCCTCCGGTGCGCGCGAGCACCGTGCAGAAATCGGCGACGCCGCCATGCGTGATCCATGCCTTGGTGCCGGTGATGACCCAGTCGTCGCCCTCCCGTACGGCCTTCGTACGGAGCGACGCGGCGTCGGAGCCCGAGGTGGGCTCGGAGAGGCAGTACGCCCCGAGCAGCCCGCCGCCGAGCATCGCGGGCAGGTGTGCGGCCCGCTGCTCCTTGCTGCCGTATCCGGCGAGGGCGTGGCAGGCGAGCGAGTGGACGCTGACGCCCAGGCCGACGGTCAGCCGTGCCGCTGCCAGCTCTTCGAGTACCTGGAGGTAGACCTCGTACGGCTGGTCGCCGCCGCCGTACGCGGAGTCGTAGGGGAGGCCGAGCAGTCCGGCTTCCGAGAGCAGGGTGAAGACCTCACGGGGGAACCGGCCGGCTTCCTCATCGGCGGCGGCACCGGGGACGATCTCCCGCTGGACGATGTCGCGCACCAGCGCGAGCAGGTCCCGGGACTCCTCGGTGGGCAACTGGCGGTCCACCAACTGCGGGGCGCGGTCGGGCATGGCGACGCTCTCCTCCCTGTCGGGCGCTGCGGCGTACGCGTGGCCAGGGTGTGGCGACGCTGCCGGATCTCACCTTCAGCCGATGCTGCCCTCCCGGATCGCGGAAGAGGCTGACCAGAGGCTGTGGCGGCTTGAGTATGCCCGATCGGCGGACTTCCGTCACGGGGCGAAATTGGTCCGAACCATTGACCGCACTGGTCTAGTCCATCTACCTTCCAGCTGTTGGCTTTTCGCGTTCATGCCAAAACGCACACCAGACAGCCCTCATCTTCCGTCCCCCTCCCCACGAGGAGACAGCATGTTCGGACGATTCCACCCACGGGCCCGGGTCCGGGCCCTGCTCGCAGCCGCCTGTACGGCGGCCCTCGGCGTCTCACTGCTCGCCGGCGCCGGTACGGCGGCCGCGGGCGAGCACCACGCCGCCGCGGCCGCCACGAAGGCCACGAGCACCCAGGCGGGCACCAGGACGGCCGCGGGCAGCAAGGTCGTCGGCTACTACGCGGACTGGGATGTCTACCAGCGCAACTACCAGGTCAAGAACATCCAGACCTCGGGCTCCGCGGACAAACTCACCCACATCAACTACGCGTTCGGCAACGTCACCGGCGGCAAGTGCGCCATCGGCGACGCCTACGCGGACTACCAGAAGACCTACGACGCGTCCTCCAGCGTGGACGGCACCGCCGACACCTGGGACCAGCCGGTGGCGGGCAACTTCAACCAGCTGCGCGAGCTGAAGAAGCTGCACCCCAACCTCAAGATCATCTGGTCCTTCGGCGGCTGGACCTGGTCCGGTGGCTTCGCCGAGGCCGCGAAGGACCCGGCCGCCTTCGCCCAGTCCTGCTACGACCTGGTCAAGGACTCGCGGTGGGCCGATGTCTTCGACGGCATCGACATCGACTGGGAGTACCCGAACGACTGCGGCCTCTCCTGCGACACCAGCGGGCCGGAGGCGTTCAAGAACGTGATGGCCGCGCTGCGCGCCAAGTTCGGCTCGTCGTCGCTGGTCACCGCCGCGATCACGGCTGACGCCTCGGACGGCGGCAAGATGGACTCCGCCGACTACGCGGGAGCCGCCCAGTACGTCGACTGGTACAACCCGATGACGTACGACTACTTCGGCGCCTGGGACGCACAGGGGCCGACCGCCCCGCACTCCCCGCTCACCTCGTACACCGGCATCCCGAAGGCGGGCTTCAACACCGACGCCACGATCACCAAGCTCAAGGGCCTGGGCGTGCCCGCGGACAAGCTGCTCCTGGGTATCGGCTTCTACGGCCGCGGCTGGACCGGCGTGACCCAGGACGCCCCCGGCGGCACGGCGACCGGACCGGCGCCCGGCACCTATGAGCAGGGGATCGAGGACTACAAGGTCCTCAAGACCAGCTGCCCGGCCACCGGCACCGTCGGCGGTACCGCGTACGCCAAGTGCGGCTCGAACTGGTGGAGTTACGACACCCCGGCCACCATCGCCGGGAAGATGGCCTACAAGAACGAGCAGGGCCTCGGCGGCACTTTCCTCTGGGAGCTCAGCGGCGACACCTCCAACGGCGAACTGATCCACGCCGTCAGCTAGGACCACTGGGCACGAACCGGGGGGTGGAGGCCGGCGGGCCTCCACCCCCCGGGCGCGCGCTCCGGGTCTCACTCCGGAGGCGGTGACGGGCACTCGTCGACGAACTCGCCGATGGTGTCGAGGGTGTTGCGCAACATCCGCACCAGCAGCTCCCGGATCTCCGCGCGGTCGAGTTCCTGGTGGCCGAGCCAGTCGAGCGTGATGCCCTCCACCGCACTCAGCCAGCCCAGCAGCGCGAGCCTGGCCAGCAGCGGGATGTCCCGGCGGCCGTAGGCGCCGTCGGCGATGGTGGCGATGAGCTCCTCGCGGACCGCGCCGCGCAGCGCCTGCACCTGGGTGTCGAAGCCGACACCACCGGTCACGATGGTGCGGAAGGCCGCCCTGTTGTGCTGGGCGTAGAGCAGGTACCCCTCGACGGTGCGGTGCACCCGCTCGGCCCGTGGCAGCTCGGTGTCGCTGGCCGCGCGGGCGACCAGATCGGACACCGACTCCTCGACGACGGCCAGGTAGTAGCCGCGTTTGCTCTTGAAGTAGTAGTAGATGAGCCCTTTCGCGACCCCGGCGTGCCGGGCGATGTCGTCCATCGACAGCGCGTCGTAGGACGTGTCGGCGAACAGCCTCCGTCCGGTGGCGATGAGGTCCGTGCGACGGAGCTGGGAGCGCTCGGTCGGGGTGCGCTGATGTATGTACGGTCCGCTCTGGTTCACGTCCGGCCCTGTTCCGCCACTGCCTCAGGAGGCTGCCACTGCCTCGGAAACCCGAAGTATGGCAGACCCCGCAGGGCCAAGTATCCCCGGCGGCACCGCCGTTGACCTGGTACGGCCGGTCCGCCCGCCCGGGCGCCCGCCGATGGTGCGCCAACCGCTCGCGGTCGCAGGACCGTTGGCCGTACGGGGAGGTAACCGCCGGGCCCTGGGAGGATCTTGTGCCGGTCCGCACGAAGCCCTGCCGGCATGGTCACCGCCGAGTACACTCCGTGATCGTTGCGGCACATGGGGTGTCATGTGGCACGAGGGGTGAGGACGGGCGGTGCTGGTGACGCCGGAGGCAGGAACCAAGGTCGCAGGCCGGTATCTGTTACAGGAAACCATCGGCAAGGGCGGCATGGGTGTCGTCTGGCGGGCCTGGGACGAACGGCTGGAGCGGCAGGTCGCGGTCAAGTTCTCCCACCCGGACGACGACCGGGCCACACAGCAGCTCATGAAAGAGGCACGGAACGCCGGGCGGCTGCACCACGCGAACATCGTGGGTGTCTTCGACTGCGACCACGACGCCGACACCTGCTGGATCGTCATGGAGTACGTGCCCGCGCGGAGCCTGGCACAGCTCGTCACCGAACGCGGTCCGCTGCCGCCCGCGGAGGCCGGGGCCATCGGCGGCCAGATCGCGGCCGCGCTCGCGAAGTCGCACAGCGAGGGCGTGGTGCACGGCGATGTGACCCCGGAGAACATCCTGGTCACCGGCGAAGGCATCGCCAGGCTCACCGACTTCGGGATCTCCCGGGCGCTGTGGAGCGAGGCCACCCGGACGACAACCGGTGTCGTACGGGGCAAGCCCCGCTATCTGGCGCCCGAACTGGTCAAGGGGAAGTCCGCGGACGAGAAGTCCGACGTGTTCTCCCTGGGCGCCACCCTGTACGCGGCGGTCGAGGGGCAGTCGCCGTACGGGCAGGCCGAGCACCCCATGGCGTACGTGGCCCGGGCCATCGAGGGGCACATCGAACCCATGGTGCGGGCCGGCCTGCTCACGGGACCGCTGGCCGCGCTGCTGGAGCTGGAGCCCAGGAACCGGCCCGACGCCACCGGGGCGTACCGGCTGCTGACGCGTGCCGCCCCGCCCCCGCCGGAGATCGCGGCGAAGTTGCACGACGGCGTCACCCTGCCGCTCAGCCCTCTCCTCTCCGTCACGCGCCGGCTGCCACGCGCCGTACGCCGTCGGCGCCGGCCTGTCGCTGTCACGGCGGGGGCGCTGGTCGCGGCGGCGGCGATCACGGCCGCCGTCCTGCACCCGTGGACCCCGGGAAGCGGCAGCAGGGCGCACCCGGACGCCGTGTCCCCGGCCACGGCACCCGCGGGCCGGGCAGGGACCATCGGCGACGCCGCTACGGCCGCCCCCTGCGGACTGCTGGACGCCGCTGCGCTGAGCCGGTTCGGCGCGACCAGGCTCGACCCTGCCTACGGAGAGTTCAACCGATGCGACGTCGTGGTGGAGACCCGCAACGGGGACGAACTCGCGGACCTGGAGCTGGCCTTCGACAGGACCCGGGCACAGTTCGAGGGTGACGTGCCCACCCGGCGGGTCGGCAACGTCACCGTCGGGGCGTACGCACGCGACGGTGACGAGTGCGAGCGGCACATCGCGACCGCCGACCACCAGCAGGTCGTACTCGTGGCGAAGCGGCGCGTGGCGGGGGCGCCCGATCCGTGCGGACTGGCCGACGCGGGCACCGATGTGGCCGTGGGAGTGCTGGACCGCGGGGAAGTCCCGCGGCGCTCCTCGCCCGTCGCCGCGGCTTCCCTGGCCCGTCGCGACGCGTGCTCAGTGCTGGACGCGTCCGCCCTCGGGAAGGTGCCCGGCGTCGAGACCCGGGACCCGGACCGGGGCTTCGGCGGCTGGCGGTGCGAGTGGTCGTCCTCCACCGGCGACACGGGCGTGGACGTCCTGTTCAACCGCGACAACGAACTGTCCGACAACGGAGAGCCGGTCCGCGTCGCCGGGCGGAAGAGCTATGTGTCACCGGGGGAATCCGGCGATCACAGCTGCGTCGTGCGCACCCCGCACCGTACGTACACGAGCGCCGTCGGCGACGACATCGTGGAGTTCGTGGAGCTGACCGTCTACGCGCCGCAGCCGGCCGGACGGCTCTGCGACACCGCGGAGAAACTGTCGGCCACCGTGGTGCACAAGCTCGCGAAGCAGCAGCCGGAGAGCAAGTGACCGCGCGCCCCGCTCCGGTACACCCCACGACAGTCCGTCCCGCGCCGGTACGTCCCACGGCAGTAGGCCCCACAGCAGTACGTCCCTCCCCTGACGGGCAGGTCCTGCCCGCCGGCCACGGCAGCCTGGCCAGGGGTGCCTCCGGTCCGGTGCCCGGGACGCTCTACGCGCTGGCGCTCACCGGCGGCCTGGCACTGGGCCCGGGCGAGGGCCGTGAGGTGCTGTTCGGCCGCAACCGGCCCGATGTGCACATCTGCGTGGGCGAGGACGATGCCCGGGTCAGCCGGCACCAGGGCACGTTCACCCACCGGGGCGGGCAGTGGTGGGTGTGCAACGACGGGCGGCTGCCGATCCGCTGCGCCGGGTCCCGGCTGCTGTTCAGGGGCGAGGAGCCGCTTCCCCTCGCCACCGGCTACACCCCGCTGTTCGCCGGTGGTTCGCGGGGCCGCGAGCATCTGCTGGAGGCCTTCGTCACCGGCCCCGACGACGAGCGGCCGGTGCCGCGCCACGGTGATGTCACCCGGCCGCCCCGGGTGTGGCAGCTCAGTGAGCAGGAGAAACCGGTCCTCGTCGTGCTGGGACGGCGGTATCTGCTCCACGAGCCCCGCCCGCAGCCGCTGACGTGGAAGCAGACAGCCGCCCTGCTGGCCGATTCACGGCCCGGGGCCGGCTGGACGGACAAGCGCGTCGAGCACACCGTCAACGCGGTGCGTCTGCGGCTCTCCCGCGACGGAGTGGCCGGGCTGACCCGTGAGGAGGTGGGCGAGCCGGTCGGCAACGCGCTCAACGACCACCTGATCCGCGCCCTGATGGCGTCGACCAGCCTCGTTCCGATGGACCTGACGCTGATCGATGCCGCCTGACACGCCGGTCGGTGCCGCCTGACACGCCGGCCGACGCCGTCTGATGCCCGGCCGACGCCGGCCACGGCGCCCGGGACCCCTCCCCGGGACAGCTCCTACGCTCCCGCACCATGACGACCACGACCCGCCCTCCGAAGGGCATCCGCGGCCGGCTCATCGTCGGTGCCGCCCTGCTGGCGACGCTCACGGCCGCGACCGCCCAGCCGGTGCCCCGGCCCGTGTCCCTGAGCCCGGCCCCCGCCGTGCGGTCCGCGTCCTCGCGGTCATCCGTACGGCTCGTCATCACCGAAGGAGGCACCGCCGGGCACCCGGCGGTCCACCGCGGCAACGGCCGCACCGTCGACGGCATCACCATCGAGGCCGACCACGTCGTCGTCGAGGGCTACACCGTCCACACCCCGCGGGCCCCCGGTATCGAGATGACCGGAAACGACATCACCGTACGGAACAACACCGTCACCCGCCCGCACGGCGGCGACGGTGACGGCCTGCGCTTCTTCGGCGACGACCTGAAGATCCAGCACAACACCATCACCGGCGCCTCCAACCGGTACGGCCACGCCGACTGCATGCAGACCTTCGCCAGCGACACCCCGCCCAGCCACCACGTCCTGATCGAGGGCAACCGCTGCGAGCGGATCGACAACATGTGCCTGATGGCCGAGGGCCCCAACGACGGCGAGGGCGACGGCCGCGGCCACACGTACGACATCACCGTCAGGGACAACTACTGCGAGACCCTGAAGGCTTCACAGACCCTGATGTTCGAGGACGTACAGCACGCCACCGTCACCGGCAACGTCTTCGCCGCCTCCCCCGACCACGCCGTCGGCCTGGCCATCCATTCCACGGACGCCCACGTCAGCGGCAACAGGGCCGGCTCCCGCATCCGCTACGAAGTCGGCATCGACCGCTCGTCCCGGCCGGGCTACCGGGGGCCGCGGCCTGGCGGCGCGCCATGACCGCGTGCCCGGCGTACAGCAGGCCGGGCATCACAGCAGGCAGGTGTCACGACAGGCAGGCACCGCTACAGGCCGGCGGCTTCCGCACCCGGTGCCGGCCGGACAGAGGCCGGGCCGGCGGCGGTCGGGCGGTAGCCGAGCCGGCCCCGGGTCAGGACGAGGACGAGGAGGGCCGCCGCCACCGAGGCCAGGAGGAAGGCGTAGGTGGTGTCGTCGTCGGAGAGCCGGGGGAACATGGCCGTCCAGGCGACGGAGAAGAAGTTGTTCACACTCGTGTGCATGAGCATCACCAGCGGCATGCTCCCGCCGGACCGGTTGAACACCCAGGTCATCGCGAAGCTGAAGCAGAGCGTCGTAGCGAGGAACGCCGCCACCTTGGCGGGCTGTACGTGCGGGCCGCCACCCCATTCGGTGAGGAACAGCGGCAGGTGCCAGGCTCCCCACAGAACACCGACCAGGAGGGTGGCGGGCAGCGGACCGTACCGTTCCTGGGCGCGCGGCATGGCGAACTCCCGCCAGCCTGGTTCCTCGGCGAGCCCCGTGGTGATCAACTGCAGGATCAGACCGGGCAGGTACGCCGTCAGCACCGCGAAGGTCGGCATGGCGGGGCCGCGGTCGTCCAGGGCGGTGGCGGCGATCGTGAGTGCCACGGGTACGGCGAGCAGCACGGCGACGTACCAGCGCCAGCTGAGCCGGAACCCGGTCATGCGCCGCCCCCAGGTCCTGAGGCCCCGGCGCCCCTCCGTGAGCCCGGTCAGCAGGAGCGCGGAGGCGATGGGTCCGAGATAGGCGCCGGGCAGCACACCGGTCAGCTGGCTTCCGATGCTGCCTCCTGGAAAGGTGAAGTGCCAGACGCCCAGACCGTTGCGGGACAGCACGTACGGGGTCCAGGCCGCCCAACTCAGCGAGAAGGCAAGCAGGAAGAACCAGAGCAGCGGTCGGCGCCGGAGGCTTTCGCGCAGCCCGGAGCCGTCGGGCGTATGCCTGGAGCGGTGGCGGTCGGGCCCGCCGGTGTGGACTCGGCCCGGTTGGACTGCGTCGGCGGGGACTCGGCCGGGCTGCTGATCCTCGTCGGCCCGGAGCGTTCCGGACTGCTGGGGAGTCCGGGCTGCCGGGACGTCGGCTCGGCTGCCGGTGGAGGCGTGGGTTTGGTGTTGGCGCACTGGACTGTTCCTTCGGGCGGGCCGGTTGATGTGTTCAGCACACCACCGCCGCGTCGGCGGATCATTCCCGCGTACGCATCGAAGCGCGGTACAGCAGGCTCTACCTCACCCTCGCCGTGGCGCCCTCCAGATACCTCAGTACGGCGGTCACCCTTCGGTCCACGTGGTCGGTGGGCGACAGGTCCAGCTTGGCGAAGATGCTGCGGATGTGCTTGTGGACCGCGCCCTCCGTGACGACGAGTTGTTTCGCGATCGCGCCGTTTCCCAGCCCCTCGGCCATCAGGGCGATGACGTGCCGCTCGCGTGGGGTGAGCCGCTCCAGGCGGGCGTCCCGGTGGGACCGGGTGAAGAGCTGGGCGACGATCTCGGGGTCGATCGCGGTGCCACCGGCGGCCACCCGGTGCAGTGCGTCCAGGAACTCCTCGACCCGGCCCACCCGTTCCTTGAGCAGATAGCCCACCCGGCCCACGCCGTCGCTGAGGAGTTCGGTCGCGAAACTCTGCTCCACATAGGCGGACAGCACCAGGATCGCCAGCCCGGGCTGACGGCGCCTGGCCTCAACGGCCGCGCGGATGCCCTCGTCGGTGTGGGTGGGCGGCATCCGCACGTCGAAGATGGCGACGTCCGGCCTGTGTTCGTCGATGGCGGCGAGCGCGGCCTCGGGGGTGCCTGCCGTCGCCACCACCTCGATCGACTCGGCGCGCAGGAGCAGCGCCAGGCCCTCGCGCAGCAGCGGGTCGTCCTCGGCGATCACGATCCGCGGGTCACGTTCCACAGGGAAGTACCACCTCAAGGGTTGTCGGGCCGCCGGCGGGGCTGGCCAGGCGGAGTGTTCCGTCGTGTGCCTCCACCCGGCGGCGGATGCCGGTGAGGCCGGAGCCGCCGTCCTCGTCGGCGCCGCCCCTGCCGTCGTCGGTGATGGTGAGGCGGAGGTGTACGCCGTCGGACCGCACGCTCACGGCGGCCTGTTGTGCACCGCTGTGCTTCGTGATGTTCGTCAGTGCCTCGGCCACCACGAAGTAGGCGGTCGCTTCGGCGGACACGGCGCACCGTACGGGGACATCGACGTCCGTACGGCAGGGCACCGCGCAGTCGGCGGCGAGCCCTGCCAGAGCCCCGGCGAGGCCCTGGGCCTCCAGTACCGGGGGGAGGATGCTGCGGGAGACACCGCGAAGGTCGGCCAGGGCCTGTTCGGCGGCGGAGTGCGCACGCTCAAGGATCTCGATGACCTCGTCCTTGGGGTCCGGCTCGCGGCTCAGCCGGCGGCGGGCCGCACCGAGCAGCACGGTGACGGAGATCAGCCGGTTCTGGCTGCCGTCGTGGAGGGCACGTTCGATACGGCGCAGTTCGGCGGCGTGGGCATCGAGGGCCGCGGCCCTGCTCGCGGTCAGCTCAAGGATCCTGACCGAGAGATCGGTGCCGGGATCGGCAGCGAGGAAGCGCCGGGCTGGCCTCGCCTGCAGCCGTGCCAGCGCGGGAGTGAGTCCCAGGATGAGAGCGATCCAGCCCACCCCGAGCAGGGACACCGCGATCGCGTCCAGCCAGGTGTGCGCGGTGCCGATGCCGATGGAGGCGGCGGTGGTGTCCTTCGGGGCGAACCGCCAGTACAGCGGGAAGGCCGTGTCGCGCACCGCGAGGACGGGAAGAGCGATGCCCGTCAGCGCCAACAGCAGTCCGGCCGAGGCGTGCTGGAGAAGCCAGCGCATCTCGCGCCGGGTGGTGGGGTGGACGAGTCCAGCCCGCGGGCGCGTGGGAGGTGGGTCAGGAGCGATGAGGTCGTGGCCCCGGCGGGCGAGCCGCCGGCGTTCGCGCCGGGCCAGGGCGTGCAGCCCGCCCAGCACGGGGCCCACCAGCAGCAGACCTGTGCCGGTGAGCGACAGAACAGCCGTGAGCAGCAACAGAATCAGGAGCGCGAGCGCGGGAAGCGCGGTGCCGAAACCGCCCGCCAGCTCACCGATCGCGGCCCCGGCCGCTCTGAGCACCGCGGTGCCGGCTTCCTTCGCCCCGCGCAGGCGCGGTGTCCGCCACAGCGTCCCCGCCGTCATCCTTCCCTCCCCGACCGCTTCCGCTTTCCTGTGCCCCAAGGGTTCCGGTCGGCCCGACAGGAGCGGAACGCGAAACGGTACCGCCTGCTGTACCACCGGTCGAACAGCCTGCCGTACCCGCTGTCGAGCAGTCTGCGGGATCGTCCGGGCCTGAGACGGTCGATAGCGTCAACTGTGCCTTCGACCACCGGATTCGCAGAGGACTTCCCCATGCCGAACGTCGTCTCCCCGCCCCCGCAGCCGAGCCGTCGGAGCGCCTTCCGGTCCGTTCTGTGGGCCATCCTAGGCGTCAGTACCGCCCTCAACCTCGCGGCGTCCTTCGGCGGTTCGCACACCAGCGCCCATCTGTGCTGCGGCATCGTGACGGCGCTCAGCGCCGGACTCCTCGCCGCGCACGCGCTGCGCGCGGTTCGCCTGCCGGACGGGCCGTAGGCGCTTTCACGGCCGCGGCCCGGCCTGCCGTCACGCGATGGCAATATTCTGTTGATAGGAGTCAATATTGCCACTCACCTGGTCAGGGAGGTGCCTGCCAGCCTGGTGGACATGACCGGATCTCCCCGCAACCAGGCGGCCACCGACCTGATCGCGCTGCCCGGCACACCGCTCACCGGTGCTGTCGTACAGCTCATCAAGCCGGTGGAATCGCCCTCGGTTTTCAACCACAGCATTCGCACCTACCTGTTCGCCCGGCTCGTGGCCACGCGCCTCCAACTGGCCGCCGGCCAGGACTACGAGGACGACCTGCTGTTCGCGGCGTGCGCGTTGCACGACCTCGGGGTGGCTTCGGACGGCCCGCACACCCAGCGGTTCGAGGTCGAGGGCGCCGACCGGGCCGCCGCGTTCCTCGTGGAACACGGACGGTCCGAGGCAGACGCCGACGAGGTCTGGCAGGCCATCGCCCTGCACACCTCGTCGGGCATCGCGGAGCGCCGCGGCACGCTGTGCGTGCTGGTCCGCGAAGGCGTCGCGCTCGACTTCGGCGGCCCGATGGGCAACGCCTACGCCGATTGCCTCAGCGACGAGCAGGCCGACATCATCCACGCCGCCTATCCGCGGTTGGAGATGATCCGCTCACTCACCGACGCGATCGTCGCGCAAGCCGCCAAGAACCCGAAGAACGGCCCGCGTTACGCGATCCCTGGTGAATTCCTGCGCGAACGCGAGTCCTTCGGCCGGACCCGGATGGAGCACGCCTGCGGCTCCTCCCGGTGGGGCGACTGACCGCCCCTGCCCGGCCCGCCGCCCGGTCGGCGAAGACGACACAGACACCGACGACACAGACACCAGAGAGAAGGAACACCGCCATGGCAGCCCACCCCGTAGAGGTCCCCGACAACTCCCCGGTCTTCGGAGGGACCACCAGCGCCTTCGCGCGCTTCGGCCACGCCCCCGCGATCCGTTCGCACGGGCACCTGTTCATCTCCGGCCAGATCGGCCGCCGCCCCGACGGCGTCGCCGGGGAGACCGCCGAGGAGCAGACCGAGCTCGCCATCCGGCGCCTCGAGGAGATCCTCCGGCTGGAGAACCTCGGCCTCGGCGACCTGGTGGACGTGACCAGCTATCACGTCGACATCCGCGAGAACATGTCCGGCTTCCTCGCGGCCAAGCAGCGGCTCGTCAAGGCGCCCTACCCCGCCTGGTCGATCATCGGCGTCAGCGGCCTCGCGAGCCCGGAGCTCCTCGTCGAGATCCAGGCGACCGCCGCCTACCCCGACGACGCGGCCCGATAGAGCGCCGCCCGGACGTCGAGGTGGTGACGGCCCCCGCAGCCGAGCGGGATGCGGGGGCCGCCGGTCGTGGCGCGGTGCGGCGCGGTGATCGCGGGGCGGCCGTGACCCGGCTGGACATCAGCGCTGCCGCCGGGCAACCGCGGCGCCG
>NZ_JAAGLN010000201.1 GCF_010548145.1 Streptomyces sp. SID10853 | reverse complement strand
CGTGGGGGTGGCCGCGGGGCGTGACCGCCGGGCGTGGCCGCGGGCGTGCTCGTGGCCGGGCCCGCAGGCGGGGTCCGCAGTCAGGGCCCGCGCTCCGACGGCCCGGATCCTGCCCCGCTCCGGGCCCCTGTCGGGGGCAGGGGCAGACCCGACCCACCACGTCCGGATACCCTGGGGTCCAACCGTCCCCCCGCCCCCGACCCGAGGATCCGCGACCGCCGTGTTCGATACCCTCTCCGACCGCCTTGCCGCGACTTTCAAGAACCTCCGGGGCAAAGGGCGCCTCAGCGAGGCGGACATCGATGCCACCGCGCGCGAAATCCGCATCGCTCTGCTCGAGGCCGACGTCGCGCTGCCCGTCGTCCGTGCCTTCATCAAGCAGATCAAGGAGCGCGCGGCCGGCGCCGAGGTCTCCCAGGCGCTGAACCCGGCGCAGCAGGTCATCAAGATCGTCAACGAGGAGCTCATCGGCATCCTCGGCGGCGAGACCCGCCGTCTGCGCTTCGCCAAGCAGCCGCCGACCGTGATCATGCTCGCGGGCCTCCAGGGCGCGGGCAAGACGACCCTCGCCGGAAAGCTCGGTCTCTGGCTCAAGGGCCAGGGCCACACCCCGCTGCTCGTGGCCTGCGACCTCCAGCGCCCCAACGCCGTCAACCAGCTGAGCGTCGTCGCCGAGCGCGCGGGTGTCGCCGTGTACGCCCCCGAGCCGGGCAACGGCGTCGGTGACCCGGTCAAGGTCGCCCAGGACTCGATCGAGTTCGCCAAGTCCAAGCAGTACGACGTCGTCGTGGTCGACACCGCCGGCCGGCTCGGCATCGACCAGGAGCTGATGCAGCAGGCCGCGGACATCCGCGACGCCGTCAGCCCCGACGAGGTCCTCTTCGTGGTCGACGCGATGATCGGCCAGGACGCGGTCAACACCGCGGAGGCGTTCCGCGACGGCGTGGGCTTCGACGGAGTGGTGCTCTCCAAGCTCGACGGCGACGCCCGTGGTGGCGCGGCCCTCTCGATCGCCCATGTCACCGGCCGGCAGATCATGTTCGCCTCCAACGGCGAGAAGCTGGACGAGTTCGACACCTTCCACCCGGACCGCATGGCGTCCCGGATCCTCGGCATGGGCGACATGCTCAGCCTGATCGAGAAGGCCGAGCAGACCTTCAGCCAGGCCGAGGCCGAGCAGATGGCCTCCAAGCTGGCCAGCAGCAAGGGCAAGGACTTCACGCTCGACGACTTCCTGGCTCAGATGGAGCAGGTCAGGAAGATGGGCAGCATCTCCAAGCTGCTCGGCATGCTGCCCGGCATGGGGCAGATGAAGGACCAGATCAACAACATCGACGAGCGGGACGTGGACCGCACCGCCGCGATCATCAAGTCGATGACCCCGGCCGAGCGGCAGGACCCGACGATCATCAACGGCTCGCGCCGGGCCCGGGTGGCCAAGGGCTCGGGCGTCGAGGTCTCCGCCGTGAAGAGCCTGGTGGAGCGGTTCTTCGAGGCACGCAAGATGATGTCGCGGATGGCCCAGGGCGGCGGCATGCCGGGGATGCCCGGGATGCCGGGCACGGGCGGCGGCGCCGGCCGGCAGAAGAAGCAGCAGAAGCAGGCCAAGGGCAAGCGCAAGAGCGGTAACCCGATGAAGCGCAAGGCGGAGGAGCAGGCCGCGGCCGCCCGCCGCGAGCAGGGCGGTGTCCCGGGCCTGCCGTCCGGTGAGGACGCCAAGAACTTCGAGCTCCCCGACGAGTTCAAGAAGTTCATGGGCTGACCTGGCGGCCCGTTCTCGCCTGTCATGGACACCGGAGCGGCCCGTACCCCTCGGACATCAGGGGTACGGGCCGCTTCCCGCGTGCTCAGGCCGTCCGGGCGACCACGTAACGGAAGATGTTCGGCATCCACACGGTGCCGTCCCGCCGCAGATGGGGGTGGAGCGCCTCGGCGACCTCCTTCTTCACCTGGTCCCGGTCGGTCGCCCGTATCGCCGCGTCGAAGAGCCCGGTCGACAGCAGCCCCCGCACCGCGCTGCGCATGTCCGCGTAGCCGAACGGGCAGGCCACCCGGCCCGACCCGTCGAGCTTCAGCCCGGCCCGCGCGGCCACCTCCTCCAGATCGTCCCGGCGCGGCTGACGCACGGCATCGGCCAGCCGGGTGGCGACCCGCAGCACGGCCGGGATGGTCGGATGGATCCCGGCGTCCTGGTGGAGTGCCCGCTGGAGCCCGACGGCCGCCTTCATCACGTTGAACATGTCGGATGTGTCGTTGGTGCCGCCGTCGTGGCCGAGTCCGGCCTGGATGCCGCGCCGGTGCATCGCGGGCAGCGGCATGATGCCGGAGGCCAGCCGCATATTGCTGAGCGGGCAGTGCGCCACCCGCACATCGTGGTCGCCGGTCAGCGCGATCTCGTCGTCGGTGAGGTGGATCGCGTGGTTCATCAACAGCTCGGGACCGAAGGCGCCGACCTCGCGCAGAGCGCGGATCTGCTCGTCCTTGCGGTCGTTCCTGTTCTCCAGCACATGGGAGTTGATCATCAGGCCGAGGTCGCGTGAGACCTCGTGCAGCAGCCGCAGGTCCTTGATCTCGTCCATGCCTGCGTGCACCGCGACCTGGGCGGAGGCCAGCGGCAGCGGATCGAGGAAGTCCTTCTTCACCTCGGGGATCAGATGGCGGTCGGCGCCGCTCTGCGTCATCGCGTAGACGAACCGCAGCCCCGAGTCGTGCAGGGCCCGCACATAGCGCTCGCTGGTTTCGTACGGGATCGGGTGCACCCAGTCCACGACGGTGGTCACACCCGTCTGCAGGGCGTCCAGGGCCGCGAGATGGACGAAGCCGTACATGTCCTGGGCGTCGATCTTCGGCAGGACGGTCCGGTTGCAGGCCGCCAGCCAGCCGGTCACGTCCTGGTCGGAGCAGCCGCCGCGGATGCTCGACTGCCAGAGGTGGTTGTGGATGTCGACGAAGCCCGGCAGGACCAGCTTGCCTGCGGCGTCCACGACCCGTGCGCCGTGCGGCACATCGAGCCCTTTCCCCACGGCGGCGATCTTCCCGTCGCGCAGCAGGACGTCGGTGCCGCCCTCCATCGTGCCCAGGACGCCTTCGCCGATGCCGGGGTCCATGGTCAGGACGAGGTCGGCGCCGCGCAGCACCGTGGTCCGCCGCTCGCCCGGCCGCTCCCTGTGGCCGCCCGGCCGATCGCGGGCGGCGGCCGGTAACCCGGCTGCCGCCGCCAGCGGAACACTGCCCAGACCTGCGAGAACGCTGCGTCGGCTCATTTTCGGAAAGTTCATTCCATTTTTATATCCCGGTCATGACGCGGCACCGTAAGGCGGCTTCCGGCCAACTGACGATGCGTCACCCCAAGGGGGAGGAATCGGGGCGGAGTCCGACTCGTCCGGGCAGCTGAGTACCCGTACTCAGGCGCCGGACCCCTCTCCGGCCGCACCATCGAACACATGCTGTGGTCCGACCCGGAGGACAGACCTCCCAAGGAGCTGCGAGACGTACAGGCGATGCTGCGCCGTGCGGGTCTCGTCCTCGCCGCGGCGGTGATTCTGGTGATGGCGGTGGCCGGCCTGCGCTGACCCGGCGGACCCGGGCCCGCTCCGGCCGTCCCGGCCCTCACCGGCGCGGTCATACGATGTCCGCATGACTGCTCAGCGCCGCCTCGTTCTCGGTTCCGCATCGCCCGCCCGCCTCGGACTGCTCCGCAACGCCGGACTCGACCCCGAGGTGATCGTCAGCGGTGTGGACGAGGACGCGATCAGCGCACCCACCCCCGCCGAACTCGCCCTCGTCCTGGCCGAGGCCAAGGCACGGTCGGTGGCCGCCCGGGACGCCGCGGCCGGTGCCCTGGTCATCGGCTGCGACTCCGTGCTCGAACTGGACGGCGAGGCGCTCGGCAAGCCCGCCGACGCCGAAGAGGCCACCGCGCGCTGGATGTCCATGCGCGGCCGCGCGGGCGTCCTGCAGACCGGCCACTGCGTCATCGACACCGCGACGGGGCGCAGTGTGTCGGCCACCGCCTCCACCACGGTCCGCTTCGGCGAACCGACGGACGCCGAGGTCGCCGCGTACGTGGCGAGCGGCGAGCCGCTCCATGTCGCTGGGGCCTTCACCCTCGACGGCCGTTCGGCGCCGTTCATCGACTCCATCGAGGGCGACCACGGCAATGTCATCGGCCTCTCCCTGCCGCTGCTGCGCAGGCTGCTGGCCGGACTTGACGTGTCGGTCACGGACCTCTGGGTCTGAGCGACAGCCCGCCGTACCAGCGCACCGATCGCCCTCGGGGGAAACGCCCCTCAGGGAACCGGAACCGGCCCCTCGGCGCAGTGCAGCGGCTCCGGCGCCGCTCCGGGGACCCCGGTCCGTGCGAAGCCGAGCCAGGTGGCGCGCAGCGCGGCGCCGAGCGCGGCGACCTCCTCCCAGGGGGTGTCGCCCAGCATCGGCGCACCCTGCCAGGCGTCCCGGCCGCCCAGCAGCAGCGGCAGCTCCACGCAGTGCGTCGCACCGAGGGCCGAGCCCGCCGGGCGCCAGTCGAGACGGTACGAGTGCACGCGTGCCCCGGCCCGTACGAGCCGGCCGCCCAGCTCTGCGAGCGGGGCCGCGTACGTCAGCGCGGTCAGCTCCGCCGGGTCGCCCTGCTCGCCGGGGAAGGCGGTCATGTCGTCGGCGTTCCAGCCGTACAGGACGTCGAGGCCGCGGACGTTCCCGCCGAAGGCCGCGCCGTCCCGGCCGAGCACACCGGCGACCGGGCCGAAGGGAGGCTCCAGGGTGCTGCCCGACCTGCGCCCATGGGCCACCGCGGTCTCCCGCTGCGCGTCGAGCAGCGCAGCGTGGCCCGCCGTCCACGGGGACTCGCCCCGTGCGGCGAGATGTTCCGCGAAGATCCGCCCGAGCGCCTCGGCGTCCTCACGGGAGCGTTCGGCGAGTGCCAGCGGGGCGCTCTGCAGGACCGCCCGGTGGAAGAGCCCCCGGGCCTCGTCCATCTCCATGAGCAGCCGGATCGAGATGCCGCCTGCCGACTGGCCGAAGACGGTGACGCTGCCGGGGTCGCCGCCGTACCCGGCGATGTGCTCCCGCACCCAGCGGAGCGCTTCGAGCTGGTCGTACAGGCCGAGGTTCCCCTCGCTGACACCGTCGAGGCAGAGGTAACCGAGCGCGCCCAGCCGGTAGTTGACGCCGACGACCACCACATCGCCCTCGGCGGCGAGCGCACCGCCGTCGTACCAGTCCAGGAGCCCGGAGCCACTGCTGAACCCGCCGCCGTGGAACCAGACCAGCACCGGGCGGGCCCCGTCGTCCCTGGCCGGGGTGGTGACGGTCAGCTGGAGGCAGTCCTCGCCCTGGGGGCGGCTGTCGTGGGGCGGGCCCATCACCGCGTCGAGCCGCGAGGGCGGCTGGGGGCAGATCTCGCCGCCGGCCGGGCGGGTGTCCCCCGCCGGCACGGCGCGCGGCCGCCCGAAGCGCTCCGCCGTCGCATAGCGGAGGGGGCCCGACCGGATCAGCCCGGTGCCCGACGGCCCGGTGTCCGACAGCCCTGCCCTGGCCGGCCCCGTACCGGAGCGCGTCATCTCGTACCTCCTGCGTCGGTGAGCTTCGCGGGTGCCGCTTTGTGGATCGTGACGCCGTACGCCATGACACACCAATACCGGAACCGGGGCCGCCCATAGCCGTCCGGGTATAGCGCATCCAGGTATACCCATCTGCTTATGGCTTGACACAGGAAGTGCATTTGTCCGGCATGGCTGGGCGGATCACAGTGGGACGCATGACGGCAGATACGGCGGATGCGGCAGAGGCAGGGCGGTGGATCCGCAACTTCGTGGACGGACGGTACGTGGACCCGGAGGGCCCCCAGGGCACGGTCCATGGCTTCGACAAGGTGGACCCGGCGACCGGCCGGATGTTCGCGCGGGTGCACGAGGCGGACAGATCGCTGGTCGACCGGGCCGTACGGGGAGCCAGGCGGGCCCTCCACGACGGCTGGGCGAGCACGCCGGTCGCGGAGCGGACCGCGCTGCTGCGGCGGGCCGCCGACCGGATCGAGGCGCGCTTCGACGAGTTCGTGGCGGCCGAGGTCGCCGACACCGGAAAGCCGGTGACCCAGGCACGGTCGCTGGACGTCGCACGGGCCGTGTCGAACTTCCGCAGCTTCGCGGATGTGGCCGCCGCAGCGGGCCAGGAGTCCTTCCTCACCGATCTCCCCGGCGGCCGGCAGGCCCTCAACTACGCGGTGCGCAAGCCGCTCGGCGTCGTCGCGGTCATCGTGCCGTGGAACCTGCCGCTCCTGCTGCTGACCTGGAAGGTCGCCCCGGCGCTCGCCTGCGGCAACGCGGTGGTCGTCAAGCCCAGCGAGGAGACACCCGCCACCGCGGCACTGCTGGCCGATGTACTGGCCGAAGCCGGTCTGCCCGCCGGGGTGTACAACGTGGTCCACGGCTTCGGCGCCGACTCCGCCGGCGCGTATCTGACCTCCCATCCGGGGATCGACGGAGTGACCTTCACCGGTTCGTCCGCCACCGGATCGCAGGTGATGAAGACCGTCGCGCCCCGCGTGCGCCCGGTCTCCTTCGAACTGGGCGGCAAGAACGCCGCCATCGTCTTCGACGACGTCGACACCGACGAGGCGCTCACCGGACTGGCCCGGTCCGTCTTCACCAACACCGGGCAGGTCTGCCTCTGTACGGAGCGGGTGTACGTCCAGCGTTCGGTGTTCGCCGACATCGCGGACGGGCTGGCCGAGCGCGCCCGCGCCCTGCGCCTCGGCGCACCGGGCGACGAGCGGACCACCACCGGGCCGCTGATCTCGCAGGCCCACCGCGCCAAGGTGCTGGGCTACTTCGACCTGGCCGAGCAGGCCGGGGCGAAGGTCCTCACCGGCGGCGGGGTGCCGGAGCTGGGCCCGGAGCTCTCGGGCGGCTCCTGGATCGAGCCGACGCTCTGGACGGGGCTGACCAACGCGGACCGCCCCGTACGCGAGGAGATCTTCGGCCCGGTGGCCGCGCTGATCCCCTTCGACACCGAGGAGGAGGCCATCGCGCTCGCCAACGACACCGAGTACGGCCTCGCGGCCTCCGTCTGGACCAACGACCTGCGCCGCGGCCACCGGGTGGCCCAGGCGATGGACACCGGCATGGCCTGGGTCAACACCTGGTTCCTGCGTGACCTGCGCTCCCCCTTCGGCGGTACCGGGCTCTCCGGTATCGGCCGGGAGGGCGGCGCGTCGTCGATGCACTTCTACACCGAGCCGACGAATGTGTGCGTACAGCTGTGAACGATCACCTCTCCCCCGCCGGGGCAGGCACCGAGCCCCCCGCCGGTGCCCGCACTGCGCCCTCCGCCCGGATCGGCACCGAACCCTCCGCGCGGATCGGCTCCGCGGTCGCGCGGCTCGCCGAAGCAGCCGCCACTCGTACGCCGTGCGCGCCCGTCAGGGAGTTCATCGGTGGTACGGATCTGGACGCCGCCTATGAGGTGCAGCGGCGGCTCGCCGAAGCCAGGAGCGCGGCCGGTGCGCGGGTCGTCGGCGCCAAGATCGGGCTCACCGCCCCTGTCGTGCAGCAGCAGTTCGGCGTGGACCAGCCGGACTTCGGGGTGCTCTTCGACGACATGATGTACGCCCACACCGAGCCCCTGCCGCTCGGCCGGTTCCTCCAGCCGCGCGCCGAGGGCGAGATCGTTTTCGTGCTGGGCCGCGACATCGACCGGCCGGGCGCGGGCGTCGCCGATGTCCTGCGAGCCACTGAGTTCGTGCTCCCCGCCATCGAGATCGTGGACTCCCGGATCGCCGGCTGGGACCTGTCCCTCGCGGACACGGTGGCGGACAACGCCTCCAGCGGCGCGGTCGTCCTCGGCGCCACCCCGTACTCGCCGGCCGGCCTCGACCTCGCGCGGGTCGGGATGACGCTCCAGCGGGACGGCGAGCCGGTCGCGTTCGGCGCCGGTCACGCCTGTCTCGGCTCACCGGCCGTCGCGGTCGCCTGGCTGGCGCGCGAACTCGTCGCACGCGGGCGGCCGTTGCGCGCGGGCGACGTCGTCATGTCCGGCGCGCTCGGCCCGATGGTGCCGGTCGGCGGGCCGGGCCGGTTCCGGCTCCTCCTGGACGGGCTCGGCGAGGTCGAGGCCGTCATCGAGGAGGCGGCGGAGACCGCGGAGACGGCCACGGGCACGAAGAAGAAGACGCCCCAGAAGACCCAGAAGGCCGAGAAGGCCGAGAAGGCCGAGAAGGCCGAGGAAACCGGCGGGCAGGAGCGGCCGGTGGCCGCCGCCGGGACCACCGCGGGCCCGGAGCAGCGCATCGACGCGGCCACCGTGGACGGCCTGGCCGCACGGCTCGACGCGGCGCAGACCTCCCGGGCCGACACCCCGAGCCTCGCCGACACCCACGCCTTCGGCATCGACGACGCGTACGCGGTCCAGACGGCGCTGGTCGGCCGCAGGCAGGCGCGCGGCGAGCACATCACCGGGGTGAAACTGGGCTTCACCAGCAAGGCCAAGATGGCCCAGATGGGCGTCTCGGACGTGATCGTCGGCAGGCTGACCGACGCGATGCGGATCGTGGACGGCGATGACGTGGCCCTTGACCGCTTCATCCACCCCAAGGCCGAGCCGGAGGTCGCGTACCGGCTCTGCCGCGACGTCGGCCTGGACGACTCGCTGACGGACATCGAGTCCTGTGT
The DNA here is from genome assembly GCF_010548145.1 of Streptomyces sp. SID10853. Lineage (GTDB taxonomy): Bacteria > Actinomycetota > Actinomycetes > Streptomycetales > Streptomycetaceae > Streptomyces. Next base: position 4,446 of record NZ_JAAGLN010000201.1, on the reverse strand, counting down.
GGACGCGATGGCACCGGCGATCGAGATCATCGACTCCCGTTACCGGGACTTCCGGTTCACCTACGGCGATGTCGTCGCGGACAACACATCGGCCGCCGGCTACGCGATCGGCCCCTGGCGCCCCGTCGGCGAAGCGGCCAACCGCGCGGTCCGGCTGCGCACCGCCACGGCCGAGGTGACCGGCTCGACGGCCGCCATTCTCGGCGACCCGGTGCACGCGCTGCACGCACTGCTCGACATGTGCCGCCGCCGCTCCATCCCGCTGCGGGCCGGCCACATCGTGCTCGCGGGCGCGGCAACAGCCGCTGTCCCGCTGACCGCAGGGGTCACCACCTGCGACGTCGCCGGGCTCGGCTCGGTGTCACTGAAGGGGGTCCGATGAGCGGCGCACAGGTAATCAAGGGCCGGGCCACGCCGCGCGGCAGGTTCCCGCACGTGAAGGTCGTCGACGGTGTCGTCTATGTGTCGGGCACCAGCTCGCGCAGGCCGGACAACACCTTCGTGGGCGCCGAGGCGGACGAACTGGGCACCACCCGGCTGGACATCAGGGCGCAGACCCGCGCCGTGATCGAGAACATCCGGGCCATCCTCGCCGAGGTCGGCGCGGAGCTGTCGGACATCGCCCAGCTCACCACGTATCTGGTCTCCATGAACGACTTCGGCGGCTACAACGAGGTCTACGGCGAGTACTTCGACGAGCAGGGGCCGACCCGGACGACGGTCGCCGTACACCAGCTGCCGCACCCGCATCTGCTGATAGAGATCCAGGCGGTGGCCCATCTGCCGCACGGAACAGATTCACACGGCCCAGATTCACACAGCACGGGTTCACACGGCACGGATTCACACAGCACGGAGGTGCTCTCATGACCGCCATCCCCCCGGTCATCGATTTCCAGGGCTGGATCACCGAGCACGAGCACCTGCTCAAGCCCCCGGTGAACAACAGGACCATGTCACTCGGCGAGGACTTCATCGTCCAGATCGTCGGCGGCCCCAACGAGCGGACCGACTACCACCTCGACCCGTACGAGGAGTGGTTCTACCAGGTCAAGGGCGATATGCACGTCAACGTCATGGCCGAGGACGGCCCGCGGACCGTGCACATCAAGGAGGGCGAGGCATGGCTGCTGCCCGGTAACCTCCCGCACTCCCCGCAGCGGCCCGACCCCGCCTCGATCGGGCTGGTCATCGAGCGGGTCCGCGAGGAAGGGACCCTGGAGCGCTTCCAGTGGTACTGCCCCGGCTGCGCGGCCCTCGTCCATGAGACCGAACTCCAGGTCCGGGACATCGTCGCCGATCTGCCGCCGGTGTTCGCCGGGTTCTACGACGACGAGAAAGCCCGCGGCTGCCCGCGGTGCGGCGCCCTCCACCCCGGGAAGGGCTGACCGTGGACGACCGTACGATCGACATCCACACCCACTACGTGCCGCGCGGCTGGCCCGATCTGACGGCCGACGCCGGACCCGACGCACCCTGGCTGCGGATCGAGTCCGAGTCCGAAGCCATGATCATGACGGGCACCCGGGAGTTCCGCCGGATCCAGCAGGACTGCTGGGACGCGGAGACCCGGCTGCGCGACATGGACAAGGACGGCGTACGGACCCAGGTGGTCTCCCCCACCCCGGCGTTCTTCCAGTACGGCCGCAGCGGCGCCGAGGCCGCCAGGATCGCGCGGATCTTCAACGATCTGGCCCTGGAGATCGTCGCCCCGGCGCCGGACCGGCTGATCCCCTTCTGCCAGGTGCCGCTCCAGGACACCGACGCGGCCTGCCGCGAGGTGGAGCGCAGCATCGCCAACGGCCACCGGGGTGTGGAGATCGGCAACCACGTCGGTGACCTCGACCTGGACAGCGAAGGTGTCGTCACCTTCTTCCAGCACTGCGCGTCGCTGGATGTGCCGGTCTTCGTGCACCCCTGGGACATGGCGGGCTCGCCCCGGCTCGACCGCTGGATGGCGCAGTGGCTCACCGCGATGCCCGCGGAGACCCATCTGTCGATCCTCGCGATGATCCTGGGCGGGGTCTTCGACCGGATCGACGACCGGCTGAAGATCTGCTTCGCGCACGGCGGCGGGTCGTTCGCCTTCTGGCTGGGCCGGATGGAGAACGCGTGGCACGGCCGCCACGACATCATCGGCACCTCGCGGTTCCCGCCGTCGCACTACATCGGCCGGTTCTACGTCGACTCGGTGGTCTTCGACGACCGGGCCCTGCGGCTGCTGGTCGACACGGTCGGCGCCGACCGGGTGATGGTGGGCAGCGACTACCCGTACCCGCTGGGCGAACGCCCGGTCGGTGACGTCGTCCGCAAGAGCGGATTCCTCACCGGTACGGACCGCGCGCTGATCACCCACGGCAACGCGGAACGCTTCCTGGGAGTGGCCGGCTGAAGGCGGCCCGCTCTCAGCCGTCGCCGCCGGCGCCCTGCGGGGCCATACCGGCGGCGACGTCCTCCAGGCCCCGGATCAGCGCCCGCGCGGCGGGACTGGGGGTACGGGCGGCGGGCAGCGTCAGGCCGACGCTGTGGCCGATCGGCTCCAGCGGGACGTCGAGCCGGACGATCCTGGGGTCGTCGCGGATGATGAGGCTGGGCAGCGCCGCCACCACATCGGTCTCCAGGAGGAGCTGGCGCACGGTCAGGAACGACGTGGTCTCCACCCGGTTCACCGGCAGGGCGATCCCGTGCCGGGCGAAGAACTCCTCGATCTCCCGGCGCAGCGCGGTCTCCGCGCCCGGCAGGATCCACGGGTAGTCCGCCAGCTCCGCGAGGTCCACCGCCCGCTGCCCGGCGAGCGCGTGCGAGGCCCTGACGACCAGCTCGACCGACTCGTCGTACAGCTTGCGGCGCACGGTGTGCTCGTCGGACGCCACGGTCAGCCGCCCCACGATGAAGTCGACGCGCCCGGCCTCCAGTTCGAGGAGCAGCGCCTCCGGCGACGCCTCCCGGACGACCACGGTGAGCTGGGGGCGCACCTTCTTGACGGTGGCGATGGCGCGCGGGAGCAGCACGTTCGACCCGGCGAGATGCGTGCCGACGATCACCGTGCCGCGGTCGGCATCGGCCAGCTCGACCACATGGCGGCCCGCCTGCGTCAACTCGGCCAGCACGGTGCGGGCGTGGGTGGTGAACGCCTCACCGAAGACGGTCGCGGTGACACCGCGGGGGCCGCGCTCGAAGAGCGGCACACCGAGGATGTCCTCCAGCTCGTGCAGGCTGCGGGTGGCCGCGGGCTGTGTCACATGGAGTTCGGCGGCGGCGCCGACCACACTGCCCCGGCGGGAGAGCGCGTCGACGAGGACCAGATGACGGAACTTCAGCCGGCCGTCGAGCAGGCGGGGGATCTTCACCCGGCCGACCCTAGTGCCGCGGCACTGGAGCCCGGCACCTCGCGCAGGGGCATCAGACGGCCGCTGGGGTGCCTTCGGCCACCACGGGCTCCGGGTGGTCCCCGTCGTACGCCACCAGGGTCAGGACGATCAGTCCGAGCACCACGATCATCGCGGCGAAGGCGGGCCAGCCGACCAGGCCCAGGGTGAGCGCGCCGAGTACGCCGTGCACCACCGCGCAGGTGATCAGCAGGATCCGGCCGAAGCGGCCCGGCCCGTGGTCCGTGATCCCGGCGCGCAGCGGGAAGAACGCGCAGAGCAGCAGATAGACACCGAAGAGACCCCCGGCTATCCAGGAGCCGGTGCTTATCGCGCTCGGCCGCAGGCCCGCCAGGGACATGTTCTGGTTGTCGGCCACCTTGCCGAGTATCAGGTTCACGAAGGCGATCCCGAACGCCTCGAGGACGAGGACGATCGCAGCCACCAAGGCCACCGGCCTGCGCGCCATGAGCCCACCCCCCAGTGAGTACCCCGTGGGCACTCAGTCAGATCTCCGCCGGATGCCGCCCGTTACCGCTGTTACCGCAAGTACGTGCGACACGCGCAGGCTACTAACGGGTACTCGCCGGGACAAGGGGGGCGGAGTGATCGGAACCGGCGGCAAAGAATCACCCGGCCCTTCGTAGGGACTCCACAAAGAATCGCGAGCCGCAGCGGTCCCGACCGACAGAGACGTCACCCACAGGGCGGGGCTACTGTGGGTTCCGGGGACCCTCCGTACCGTGGTGTGACAAGGGGATTCACAGCATCGCCGACGCCCGTGTCACACCGTGTGTGGGGAAGCTCACCCATGGGGACAGGTCGCAACACGGTGTCGGCAGTCCCTAAACTCAGCATGTTTCAGCGAACTCTTCGGCACGATGACCTGCCGAGTAAACCCGGCTCGGGTGCGAGCGGGGAAAACACAGCAAGGAGGGAGCCATCGTGCACAAGGTGCTCATCGCCAACCGTGGCGAGATCGCTGTCCGTGTCGCACGGGCCTGCCGGGATGCCGGAATCGCGAGCGTAGCCGTCTACGCCGATCCGGACCGGGACGCACCGCACGTACGCGCGGCCG
>NZ_JAAGLN010000200.1 GCF_010548145.1 Streptomyces sp. SID10853 | reverse complement strand
GGCAGGTCCCGCGCCGCGGCCCCCGGTGCCTCTGGCACTCAGCCCCCCTGCGCCCTCGACCCGGAGGCATCCCCCATGCCCGCACCAGCGCAGACGCCGATCAGCAAGGTCGCCCTGGCCGGCGCCATCGGCACAACGATCGAGTGGTACGACTTCTTCCTCTACGGAACGGCCGCCGGAATCGTCTTCGACAAACTCTTCTTCCCCAGGTTCGACAGCCTCGTCGGCACGCTCCTGGCCTTCGCGACCTTCGCCATCGGCTTCGTCGCACGCCCCCTCGGCGGGGTGGTGTTCGGCCACTTCGGCGACCGGGTGGGCCGCAAGACCGCCCTCGTCGTGACCATGTTCATCATGGGCGCGGGCACCTTCCTCATCGGCCTGCTGCCCACCTACGACAGCATCGGCATCTGGGCGCCCGTCCTGCTGATCCTGCTCCGTATCGTCCAGGGCGTCGGGGTCGGCGGTGAGTGGGGCGGCGCCGTCCTGATGTCCGTCGAACACGCCCCCGAGGGCCGCAAGGGCTACTACGGGAGCTGGCCGCAGATCGGCGTCCCCGCGGGTCTCATGCTCGGCACCGGGGTGTACGCCCTGCTGTCCAGCTCCCTGTCCAGTGCCCAGTTCCTCGACTGGGGCTGGCGCATCGCCTTCCTGCTCAGCGGCGCGCTCGTCATCATCGGGCTCTACATCCGGCTCCAGGTCTACGAGACACCCGCCTTCAAAGCCGTACAGGAGAAGCAGGACCAGGCCCGGATCCCGATCGTCGAGCTGCTGCGCACCTCCAAGCTGAATCTGCTGCTCGGCATGGGAACGCGGATGGCCGAAGGGATCGCCTTCAACACCTGGGGCGTCTTCGCCATCGCGTACACCACCACCGAACTGAACGTGTCGAGGACCCACGCACTCATCGGCGTGATGGTCGGCGCCGCGGTCTGCATCCCCATGATCCCGGTGTGGGGCGCGATCTCCGACCGGTTCGGCAGACTGCGCGTCTTCGGGCTCGGGACCGTGCTCTTCGGCCTGTCGGCCTTCCCGGCGTTCGCCCTCTTCAACACCGGCTCCTCCCTGGTCATCGCGGGCACACTGGTCGTGACACTCGGCCTGTTCTACGGGGCGATGTACGGCCCGCAGGCAGCGCTGTACGCCGAGCTGTTCCCCGCGAACGTCCGCTACAGCGGCGTCTCCTGCGTCTACCAGGTCTCCGGGGTCTTCGCGAGCGGGCTCACCCCGCTGATCCTCACCAGCCTGCTCGCCTCCGGCGGCGGCCGCCCCTGGCTGATGTCCGTCTACATCGTGGCCATGTCGGTGCTCAGCCTGGTGTCCGTCATCCTCATCGCCGTACTGTGCCGCAGGATCGGCGCGCAGACACCGCAGCCGGTACCGGTGCTGCAGAGCTGAACCGCAAGGCGCGGGGGACCGAAGCTCCCCCGGCCGCGCCCCGTACCCCTGCCCGCCGCGCCCCGCCCCGACATTCAGGGCGGGGCGCCCCTGACCCACCGTGAGGTAGCGCTGTGCACACGCCCCATCCCCGATCCGCGCTGGAGATCACCGACGCGCTCCGCCGCGCCGGTGCGGCGGACGTCGACGACTCCCCGCTGGCCCGGTCGCTCTACGCGTCGGACGCCTCCTTGTACCGGGTGCCGCCGCGCGCGGTCGTCTTCCCCCACGACGCCGACGAGATCGCCGCCGTCCTCGCGGTGTGCCGGGAACAGCGGGTCCCGCTCACCATGCGCGGCGCGGGCACCTCCATCGCGGGTAACGCCGTGGGCCCCGGCGTCGTCATCGATACCTCCCGGCATCTGAACCGGGTGCTGGAGATCGACCCGGACGCCAGAACCGCCCTGGTGGAACCAGGGGTGATCCAGTCGAGCCTGCAGCGCGCCGCCGCGCCGCACGGCCTGCGCTTCGGCCCCGACCCGTCCACCCACAACCGCGCGACCCTCGGCGGCATGATCGGCAACAACGCCTGCGGCTCCCGCGCCCTCGGGTACGGCCGCACCAGCGACAACGTCCTCGGCCTCGACGTCCTGGCGGGAACGGGGGAGCGGCTGCGCCTCGGCGCGGTGCCGCACACCACGGCCGCCTCACCGCTGCTCGACGGCCTCAGGGACATGACCGGCAGCGAACTCGAAGTCATCAGGACCGAGTTGGGCCGCTTCCCCCGTCAGGTCTCCGGCTACAGCCTCGAACACCTGCTGCCCGAGCGCGGCTTCGACGTGCCCCGTGCGCTCGTCGGCAGTGAAGGCACCCTGGCGCTGACCCTCGCGGCCCGGGTCCGGCTCGTACGCGACGAGCCCGAGCGCATCCTGATCGCTCTCGGCTACCCGACCATGGCGGACGCGGCGGACGCGGTCCCGGCGATCCTGCCGTACACACCGGTGGCCTGCGAGGGGCTCGACGCGCGGATCGTCCGCGTGGTCGTCGACCGCAAGGGGGCCGCCGCACTCCCCGAACTGCCCAGGGGCGAAGGGTGGCTGCTGGTCGAGCTGGCCGGGGAGAGCTCCGCGTCCCTCCTCGCCGACGCGGACCGGCTGATCGCGGACGCGGGGGCGCTGGACTCCCGTACCGTCGTCGACACCGCGCACGCCGCCGCGCTCTGGCGCGTACGGGAGGACGGCGCCGGGCTCGCCTCCCGCACACCGGCGGGCGAACCCGCCCACTCCGGATGGGAGGACGCGGCGGTCCCGCCCGCGCAACTCGGCGCCTATCTCAGGGAGTTCGAGAGCCTGATGGCCGAGCACCGGCTGACCGGACTGCCGTACGGGCACTTCGGTGACGGCTGCGTCCATGTCCGTATCGACTTCCCGCTCGGCTCCGCCGACGGGACGCGCGCCCTGCGGGAGTTCCTCTTCCAGGCCGGTGAACTGGTCGCCCGGCACGGCGGATCCATGTCCGGCGAGCACGGGGACGGGCGCGCCCGCGGAGAGCTGCTGCCGCTGATGTACTCCCCGAAGGCCATCGGCCTGTTCGAACGCGTCAAGAGTGTCTTCGACCCCGACGACCTGCTCAACCCGGGCGTCATCGTACGGCCCGACCCGGTGGACCACGCCGTCCGCGCAGCGGACGCACCGCCGCTGCGCCGCAAGGAACTCCCCACCCTGGGACTGGCCTACCGCCATGACCGCGGCGATCTGTCGATGGCGGTCCACCGGTGCACCGGCGTCGGCAAGTGCCGTGCCGACACGACCGCGAGCGGCGGGGTGATGTGCCCCAGCTATCTCGCCACCCGCGAGGAGAAGGACTCCACCCGCGGCCGGGCCCGGGTGCTGCAGGATGTCGTCTCCGGCCGGCTCGGCCCGGACGGCTGGCGCTCCCCGGCGCTGCACGACGCGCTCGACCTCTGCCTGTCCTGCAAGGGCTGCTCGTCGGACTGCCCGACCGGCGTGGACATGGCCGCGTACAAGGCGGAGGCGCTGCACCAGAAATACCGGCGCAGGCCACGCCCGCGCAGCCACTACGCGCTCGGCTGGCTGCCCCGCTGGGCCCGGCTGGTGCGGGCTCTGCCCGGCCTCACCCGGCTGGCGAACCTGCTGATGCGCTCGCGGGCCCTGCACCCGCTCCTCGTACGCGCAGCCGGGGTCGACGCGCGTCGCCAACTGCCCGTGTTCGCGCCCGAGACCTTCCGCCACTGGTTCGCCCGCCGCTCCGCGCGGTCCACCGGCGGTGCCCCTGCCCCGCGCCACGGTGATGTGGTCCTCTTCGTCGACACCTTCACCGACGCCTTCTCGCCCGGGACCGGCGCCGCGGCCGTCGCCGTCCTGGAGGACGCCGGATACCGGGTCACCGTCACCGAACAGCCCGTCTGCTGCGGGCTGACCTGGATCTCCACCGGTCAACTCGACGGCGCACGAAAGCAGATACGTGCCACCGTGCGGGCGCTCGCGCCACACGTCAGGGCCGGCGCGCTGGTCGTCGGCATCGAGCCCTCCTGTACGGCCGTCCTCCGCTCGGACGCGGCGGAACTCCTCGGCGACGGTGCGGGCGAGGCGGGCGAGGCGGGCGAGGCGGGCGACGCGGACGGCAGGGCCGCCGCCGAAGTCGCCGCGGCCACCCGTACGCTGGCCGAACTGCTCGGCCGGACCCCGGACTGGACCCCGCCCGACCTGACCGGCACCACCGTCGTCGCCCAGCCGCACTGCCACCACCACGCCGTCATGGGCTGGGAGGCGGACGCCGAACTGCTGCGCAAGGCCGGCGCCACGGTCGAACGGCTGGGCGGCTGCTGCGGGCTCGCGGGCAACTTCGGTGTCGAGGAGGGCCACCACGACGTCTCCGTCGCGGTGGCCGGGCAGCAGCTGCTGCCCGCGGTCCGCGAGGCGGCCCCGGACGACACGATCCTCGCCGACGGTTTCAGCTGCCGTACCCAGCTCGACAGCCTCACCGACCGCTCCGGCGACCACCTGGCCCAGCTCCTGGAGCGACACCTTCCGTAAGCGTTCTGCCAGTGTTCCGGATGTGCGTGACGCACCGCGCCGCCGCTGCCGTATCCGGGCAGCGGCGGCGCGCGGGTGTCAGGGCCTTCCGGCGGTCGGCGGTGATCGCCGCAGGACCCCTTAGTGGTCACTTCACTTACGGGAATCCAGCACGGGGGCGGGCTCGGGGCCTGGCCCGGGGCCGGAATCAGGACCGGAAGCGGGTCCTGACGCAGGGCCGGACCCGGGCCCGGACGCAGGGCCGCCCGGGGCGGGGGCGCCGGCCGTACGCGCCCGTACGCGGTCCCGGTAGGCGCGAATCCCGTACGCGCCCAGGACCACCGCGACGGTCAGCAGGCTGGCGGCGAAGTCGGAGCGGGTGGAGGGCAGGACCGCCATCGCGATGATGACCGCAGCCATCGCGGCGATCGTCAACCAGCTCAGATAGGGGAAGCACCACATTTTCAACGTGAGCGACCCCGGGTCCTCGCGCTCCAGCCGACGCCGCAGCCGCACCTGGGAGAGGGCGACCAGGAGATAGACGAAGAGGGCGACCGCGCCGTAGGAGTGGACGATGAAGGAGAACACGGCGTCCGGTGAGACATACGCGATGATCACCGACACATAGCCGAGCACCGTCGCGAGCAGGATCGCGCGCCGGGGCACGCCCCGCTTGCTGAGCTTGGTCAGACCGTGCGGTGCGTCATTGTTCCTGGTCAGCGCGAACACGATCCGGGAGGCGCTGTAGAGACCGGCGTTGAGCGAGGAGAGCACCGCCACCAGGATCAGTACCCGCATGAGGGTGCCGGCACCGGAGATCCCGATGTGCTGGAGCGCCGAGACGTACGGGCCCTGCGCCACCGAAGGGTCGTTCCACGGGACGATCGCGATGACCAGGAAGATCGAGCCCACGTAGAACAGCAGGACACGCAGCACGACCGAGCGGGTCGCCTTGGCCACGCTGCGCTGCGGGTTCTTGGACTCGGCGGCGGCCAGCGCGGCGATCTCGGCGCCGGTGAAGAAGCCGACCGCCGGAATGACGGCGGTGAGTACCGCGCCGATGCCGTGCGGGGCGAATCCGTGGTGCTGGGTCAGATTGCTGACGTCGGCGTGGGCGCCGGGCCACAGCCCGAGGACGAAGATCAGACCGACGACGAGGAAGACGGTGATGGCGGCGACCTTGATCGAGGAGAACCAGTACTCGAACTCGCCGAACGAGCGCACCGAGAACATATTGACCCCGGTGAGCAGCACCATCAGACAGAGGCTGACCACCCACAGCGGGACACCGGGCAGCCAGGCATGGATCTGGCTGGCCCCTGCCACCGCTTCGAGAGCGACCACGTTGACCCAGAAGTACCAGTAGAGCCAGCCGATGGTGAAGCCGCCCCAGTTGCCGAGTGCGAGCCTGGCGTACGCGTAGAAGGAGCCGACCGCCGGGCGGGCCACGGCCATTTCGCCCAGCATCCGCATGACGAGGATGACAAGTCCGCCGGCGAGCAGAAACGAGATGATCGCGGCCGGCCCGGTCTCGTCGATCACCACTCCGCTGCCGACGAAGAGTCCTGCTCCGATCACCCCGCCCAGGGCGATCAGGGTCATATGCCGCTGTTTGAGTTCGCTCCGGAGTCCGGCCCCTCCGGACTCTTCGCGTCCGATCTCGCCGGACCCGTTGTTCTCTGCCACGGGGACCCCTTATTTCGGAAAGTGCGTGGAGCTGCCGTCGGGAAATCAGCAGTGCCCGGCATGCTGGCCGAAAAGTGAAGGTGAGAGGAAGATCCAGAACGGGCCCCCGGCCGGGTACCAGAGCCCTGAATTCCGATTCCGTGCCCGTTCCACGGGAATTCAGTCCCCTATCCACACGCTATCCGCACGGCTATGGGAGGGAGAATTCCGGCCACGGAATGGGGAAAGCCTATACGGAGGCACGCCGATGCAGCCGGTGCGGGGAGGGAAGCGCCGGAAAGCGCTGTCCCTCCCCGCACCGGCGTACGGCCGCCCCCGGTCAGCCGGTGACGCTCTTCTCGACGTCGTCGACCATCGTGTCGACCGCGCTGAGCAGCTCGTCCAGCACCGTCCGGTCGGCCACCAGCGGCGGCGAGATCATCAGCATCGTCGCGCCGCGGTCGTCGGGGCGCAGGATGACCCCGGTCTTCCTGAACGCCTGCGGGAGCACCTCGCGCAGCACCTTCTGCGACTGCTCCGGGCTGAGTTCGCGCCCGGAGTCACGGTCGGCGGTGAACTCGACCGCGTAGAAGAAGCCCATGCCCCGTACGTCCTTGACGACACGGTGGCGCTGCTTGATCTCGTCGAGTCCGGCGCGGAGTCCGGGCGCGAGCGTGGTGACGTTGTCCAGGACCTTCTCGTCGCGCATCGCGGTGATGTTGGCGACCGCGACGGCGGTGGAGACCGGGTGGCCGCCCCAGGTGGCGCCGTGGGTGAACGTACCGCCGGAGGGGGAGTCGTAGAGCCCGCGGACCAGCGGCTCGCGGGCGATCATGCCGCCGAGCGGGGCATAGCCGGAGGTGGAGCCCTTGGCGAAGGTGATCATGTCGGGCACCACGCCGAAGTAGTCGCTGCCGAACCAGTGGCCAAGCCGTCCGAAGGAGCAGATGACCTCGTCGGCGACGAGCAGCACCCCGTAGCGGTCACAGATCCGCCGCAGCTCGCGCCAGTAACCGTCCGGCGGGACCAGCGCGCCGCGCCCGTTCTGCACGGGCTCGGCGAAGACGGCCGCGACGGTCTCGGGGCCCTCCTCCAGGATGGCCGCCTCGATGGCCCGCACACACTCCAGCTCGTCGGCGGGACCGCAGTCGCCGGTGTGGCCAAGGGTGTTGGGCACATGCCGGACACCGGGCAGCAGCGGCAGGAACGGGTCGCGGATCTTCGGGAGGCCCGTGACCGACAGGGCGCCCAGGGTGACGCCGTGGTACGACATGTTGCGGCTGATGATCTTCGTACGCTCGGTGTGGCCCTGGCTGCGGTGGTACTGCCGGGCGAACTTGATGGCCGTCTCGACGGCCTCAGAACCGGAGTTCACGAACCAGGTGACCTCCAGGTCGCCGGGGGCCAGCTCCGCTATCAGGCTCGCCGCCTCCACGGCCGGCGGGTGCGCGGCGCCCCAGTTGGTGGAGTAGGCCAGCGTCTCCATCTGCTGGGTGGCGGCCGCGACGATGTCCCCGCGGCTGTGCCCCATGTTCACGCAGAACAGGCCCGCGAGACCGTCGAGGAAACGCCGGCCCTGCTCGTCGTACAGATAGCAACCCTCGCCGCGGACGAAGACCGGCAGTTCGTCGCTCCGCCAGACGTCCTGGCGGGTGAAGTGCTGGCCGAGATGGCGCTGCGCCCTGGCACGGAACGCGGACTCGTTGGTCACGGTGGATCTCCCCTCCTGGCCCGGCGGCCGCCGGGCGGGTGGTGTGCGGTGGTGGACCGGATGTGCGGGTGGCCGGGTGCGCGATGGCCCGGCGTACGGTGGTTGCTCGCGCGGCCGGGTGGCTCGTGCGGCCGGGTGGGCGGTGTACTACCGGTGTACTAGACGAGGGCCTGGGCGGCGTCGACGTACTTCAGGCCGTGCGCCTCGGCCACCGGGCGGTAAGTGACCTGGCCGCCCACGATGTTGATGCCGCGTCCGATGGCGGCGTCCGACTCGGCGGCGGCGGCGATCCCGTTCGCGGCGATGTTCAGGATGTACGGAAGCGTGACATTGGTCAGCGCGTAGGTCGAGGTGTTCGGCACCGCGCCCGGCATGTTGGCGACGCAGTAGAAGACCGAGTCGTGCACCCGGTACACCGGGTCCGCGTGAGTGGTGGCCCGGGAGTCCTCGAAGCAGCCGCCCTGGTCGATGGCGATGTCGACGAGGACCGAACCGGGCTTCATCCGCGAGACCAGCTCGTTGGAGATCAGCCGGGGCGCCCTGGCGCCGGGGACCAGCACCGCGCCGATGACGAGATCGGCGTCCAGCACCGCGGCCTCGACCTCGTACGCGTTGGAGGCGACGGTGGTGATCCGGCCCCCGTACATCCGGTCGGCGGCGCGGAGTTTGTCGATGTTCTTGTCGAGCAGCACCACATCCGCCCACATACCGGTGGCCACCGCCACCGCGTTCATCCCCGACACCCCGGCGCCGATGACGACGACCTTGGCGGGCCGGGTCCCCGATACACCTCCCATGAGCACACCGCGGCCGCCCGCGGCCCGGGTGAGGTGGTGGGCGCCGGCCTGCGGCGCCAGCCGGCCCGCCACCTCGGACATCGGGAAGAGCAGCGGCAGCGAGCCGTCGACGGCCTGCACCGTCTCGTACGCGACCCCGGTGATCCCGGACTCCAGCATCGCGTCGGTGCACTCCCTGGAGGCCGCCAGATGCAGATAGGTGAAGAGCGTCTGGTCGGCGCGCATGCGGTGGTACTCCTCCGCCACCGGCTCCTTCACCTTCAGTACGAGCCCTGAATCCGCCCAGACCTCGTCGGCGGTCGGCACGATGGTGGCGCCGGCCCGGACGTAGTCGTCGTCCGCGATCGACGAGCCGGCGCCCGCGTCCTTCTCGATCCGGACGCTGTGGCCCGCCCTGACCAGCTCATGGACGCCGGGGGGAGTGATGGCCACCCGGTACTCGTGGTTCTTGACCTCGCGCGGAATCCCGATCTTCACGATGATCTCCCCTCGGTGGTGCGGGGCGCTTCCGGCCCGTGCCGGAGCGACGGAGCCGTGCCGGGACAGACCCGGAAACGGCTGACCCGCAGTACGGACGGGTGCCCCGGCGGGGCACACCGTGCTGAGTGCACCACCAGAGTGACGACCGGCTGGTCCGGACAGAAGCGCCAGATCCGCGCCATCCGACGGGTCCAGGCCCGAAACGCGATCCGGGCAGCCGACCCGGTCCGACCTCTGGAGTAAAGGCTGTTGTCCGGCTACGCTCCCCGTCAGCTGGTACCCCCGAACAGAGCAGAAGCAGCCCGCCGGATGGGGACAGCGGAGTACCGCGCCGGGGGCCCGGCCCCAGGGGCCGCGCGCGGCCCACGTGATCCGCAGGAGGCGCGTATGCCACGTACATTGATCGAGATCGACCGGACGTCGGGGGAGCCGCTCTACCGGCAGATCCGCAAAGCGCTCGAACACGGCATCGCCGTCGGCACCATCGATGCCGAGCGGCGACTGCCGTCGTCACGGGAGCTGGCCCGCGAGCTGAGCCTCTCCCGCAACACCGTCAACGCCGCCTACCAGGAGCTGGTCGCCGAGGGGTTCGTGGAGAGCCGTGAGCGGCAGGGGATCTTCGTCAACCGCGAGATGCGCCCCTACTGCGCGGTGGAGGAGCGGCCGCCGGCCGAGCGCTTCGACTGGGGGGCACGGCTGCGCGGCCACCCCGAGGACCGGCTCCCGCACATCGAGAAACTGCCCGACTGGGCCGACTACCCGTACCCCTTCCTCGCCGGACAGGTGGATCTGCGGGCCTTCCCCGCCCGGGACTGGTCCAGGGCGCTCAACGAGGCGCTGTACCAGCCGCACGCCCAGTACAGCCTCCAGGACAGCATCGCCGCCGACGACCCGCTGCTCGTCGAGATGCTCTGCCGCCAACTGCTGCCCGCACGCGGGGTGGAGGCCGCTCCGGACGAGATCCTGGTGACCGTGGGGTCCCAGCAGGGCCTCGACCTGCTGAGCCGGGCCCTGCTGGGAACCGGCTCGACGGTCGCGGTGGAGGACCCCGGCTATCTGGACGCCCGGCACATCTTCGTACGCGCCGGTGCCCGGCTGCTCCCGCTGCCCGTCACCTCCGCCGGGGTGGTCCCGCCGGCCGGTCTGGCCGGGGTCGACCTGCTGCACGTCACGCCGTCCCACCACCACCCGACCAATGTCACGCTGAGCATCGGCCGGCGCAGGGAACTGCTCTCGCTGGTACGGGAGAGCGGCACGGTCATCGTCGAGGACGACTACGACAGCGAATTCCGCTACCAGGGCAGTCCGACGCCCGCGCTGAAAGGGCTGGACACCACCGGCCAGGTCGTCTACCTGGGCACCTTCTCGAAGTTCCTGGCACCGGGGCTGCGCATGGGCTACGTGGTGGCCTCCCGCGAACTCATCAGGGAACTGCGCGACTTGCGCCGCTACTCCGTACGGCACCCGTCGGGCCACATCCAGCGCGCCCTCGCGCTGCTCATCCAGTCCGGCGAGTACCACCGTGCCGTACGCCGCTACCGCGGCCAGCTGATGCGCAAGTGGGAGGCCGCCACCGCCGCCGTCAACACCCACCTGCCCTGGCACACCACACCGTCGCCGGGCGGGGTGAGCCTGTGGATGACCGGGCCGCGTGAACTGGACTGCCGCAGACTGGTGGAGCTGGCGCAGCGCCGCGGCGTGCTCATCGAGCGCGGCGACATCTACTTCCTGTCGGGGCAGCCTCCGCTGAACCACTTCCGGATCGGTTTCGCCGCCCCGCAGGTACGCGCGATCGACCCGGGCATCAGCATTCTGGGCGGCCTTGTGGAGAAGATGCTGGCGGCGGCGTGAGGAACTGCGCCCCCGCGGGCCGGTAGCGGCCGGATGTCGCGGTGGCCGCCGCCACCAGGGCCGCCGTGGCCGTCGCCGCGCAGCTGACGACGAACGGCGCACCGGGACCGTACGCGTCCGCAAGGCGGCCCGCGAAGATCACGCCCACCGACTGTGCCACCAGGACACTGCTCACCAGCATGGCCATGGCCTCACCGATCCGTTCGCGGGCGACGATCCGCTCGGTCAGCCCGAACACGGTGATCAGGTGCGGGGCGACAGCCGCGCCGACCAGTGACACCGCGAGCGCGATGGACACCATGGAGTCGGCCGGCAGCAGCGGCAGCGAGGTCACCAGCAGGGCGCAGGTCGCCAGCCGCAGGCGCAGCGGCAGCCCTATCCTGGCGGGCACAGCGGCGGTCGCGATCCCCACGAGGGCACTGGCCCCGCCCAGCAGGGCATAGATCAGCCCCGCCGCGCCGGGGCTGCCGAGGTGGGCGGCCGTCGCCGAGACCCCGGCCTGCACCGAGCCGAACAGCAGCCCCTGCATGGCCATACTGCACAGCAGCAGGGCCAGCGCCGGAGTCATCAGCGAACCGGAGCCCCGGCCACCCGCGGGCGGCCCACTGCCCGCCGGCGCGGACGGATGGACGGCGAACAGGGTGCCGCAGACACCGACGAGCACCGCGGCCAGCACCATGGCGGGCGCCGGTGCGACGAGAGTGGCCAGGACGCCCGTCACCGCGGGACCGAGGGTGAAGGACACCTCGTCCGTGGTGCCGTCGAAGGACAGCGCCGACCCGATGAGCCGCTCCTCGTCCGGGCGGCCCTTCACCATCGACAGCCACCGGCCGCGCGCCAGCGGGCCGACCTGCGGCACGGCCAGCCCCACCACCGCGGCGAGGAGGGTCTGGAGCGCCACCGGCCGGTCCGTCACGGCTGCCGCCACCAGGGCCAGGATGGCCGTCGCGTTGACCAGTGAGGCGGTCAGGACGACGGTCCGCTGGCCCCGCCGGTCGGCGAGCCGTCCGACGAAGGGCCCGCCGGTCGCCTCACCCAGGGCCAGCGCGCCGCTCACCAGAGCGGCGTCCCCGACGCTGCCGGTCTCGGCGCCGACCAGCAGCAGGGTGCCGATCGGGCACATCGCCGCGGGCATCCTGCCGAGGAACGCCACGGCAGGCAGCCAGGGGCCGAGCACCGACAGCAGCTCACGGAACCGTGCGATCGTCCCGTTCGTCGGCGGCACTGCGGTGTTCCCCTTCCCGATGGCTGTGCCGTGGACGCTACGGACCACCGACGCACCCCGGCTACCGGCGGCGGTGACAACGGGATCGCCCCGATGAGGGCCGCCTCCTGGAGAAACCTCCAACGGAGCCGCGACGGCGCGGAGATGTCCCGGTCAGCGGATCAGACCGAGGATCTCCCGGAACACCCCGTTGTCCGGGCCTCGTGAGAGGTCCAGGACACGGGAGCGGCGGTAGTACGGGCTCAGATCGAGGCCCAGCCCCACCCCGTACACCTCGACCGCCCCGGACTGCTCGTACCGCGCCACCACATCCCTGAGATGCCGGTCGAGGAAGCGGGGATCGTTGGCGCGCAGAGTCGCGGTGTCCATCGGGCCACCGTCCGACAGCACGAA
Source organism: Streptomyces sp. SID10853 (assembly GCF_010548145.1). Taxonomy (GTDB): domain Bacteria; phylum Actinomycetota; class Actinomycetes; order Streptomycetales; family Streptomycetaceae; genus Streptomyces. The sequence goes on along the minus strand of NZ_JAAGLN010000200.1, from coordinate 741 downwards.
CAGCAGCCGCCGGCTCCCCGGTTCGCGCTCCGCCGCTGTGCCCTGGGAGCGGCGGGCCGCCCAGGCCACCGCCTCGCCGTCCACCCCCTCGCGGAAGAGGTCCGGTTTCAGCAGGGCCGCGATGTCCCGGCGGGCGGCCCGCCACGGTGTCGCGGCGTCCTTGAACACCAGGTGGCACTGCTCGTTGAGGCGCCCGGGGCGCGGTGGCCGGCCGGCGCGCAGCCAGTCGCGGCGGGCCCGGCCGCCGTTCCAGGCTCCGGTGGTGAAACCCAGGACCTCGCACTCGGCACCGGCCCGGTCCAGGGCCCTGGCGAACACATCGACCAGCAGGGCGAGCGCTTCGCCGTACTCCTTCATGGAGCCCGAGCAGTCGATCAGGAACGTCACCCGTGCGTCGGTCGCGGGTTCGGTCCGCTCGGCCCTGAACACCCGGCGCTCGGTGGGGGAGCCGATCAGCCGGGCCAGCGCCCGGCCGTCGATGTACCCCTCCTCCTGGGCGCCGTCCCAGCCCCGGGGCACGGGCGAGGCCAGCCGGGCCGTCAACTCCCTGGTGATACCTGCCATGTTGATGCCCTGTGCGGCGATACGGCGGTCGAGCCGCTCACGGTAGCCGGTCAGCGCCGCCGGGCGTACCAGGGAGCCTGCCCGCCGCTGCCGGTCGTAGGCCGTGGTGAAGACGCGGTAGCCGCCGCCCTCGCCGGTGTCCGGGCCGGCCGGCGCGGCGGCGGCACCGGCCGGGCC
>NZ_JAAGLN010000001.1 GCF_010548145.1 Streptomyces sp. SID10853 | reverse complement strand
CGCCCCGGCCGCCCCCGCGCCGTCCTGCTCGGGGCGCAGTGCCGTCACGCCGCGGCCTTGCCCACCACCGGCGCCAGTCCCGCCGACCGCCCGACCGCGCCCGCGTCCCCGCACTGCACCAGCCAGTTGGCGAGCATCAGGTGGCCGTGCTCGGTGAGGACCGACTCGGGGTGGAACTGCACGCCCTCGACGGGCAGTTCCCGGTGGCGCAGGCCCATGATGATGCCGTCGGCGGTCCACGCGGTGACGGCCAGCTCGGGCGGCACCGTCCGGGGCTCGGCGGCCAGCGAGTGGTAGCGGGTCGCGGTGAAGGGCGAGGGCAGTCCGGCGAAGACACCGGCCCCCTCGTGCGTCACCGGGGACGTCTTGCCGTGCAGCAGCTCGGGCGCCCGGTCCACCACTCCGCCGTACGCGACGGCCATCGACTGCATGCCCAGGCACACCCCGAAGACGGGGACCCCGGTGTCGGCGCAGTGGCGCACCATGTCCACGCAGACACCGGCGTGTTCGGGCGTTCCGGGCCCGGGGGAGAGCAGGACGCCGTCGAAGCCGTCCTGTGCGTGCGCGAGGGTGACCTCGTCGTTCCGCACGACTTCGCACTCGGCGCCCAGCTGGTACAGGTACTGGACGAGGTTGAACACAAAGCTGTCGTAGTTGTCGACGACGAGGATGCGGGCGCTCATCGCACGGCCCCCATCCCCTGGTCGACGGTCACGTCATTGAACGGAAGCAGCGGCTCCGCCCACGGGAAGACGTACTGGAAGAGCAGGTAGACGAGAGCGAGCACGAGCACGAGCGAGATGACCGCCCGAAGCCATACGTTGCCCGGCAGATGCCGCCAGATCCAGCCGTACATGCTGTCCCTTCCGTTCGTGGTACGGCACCAGAGTAGAGGGCAGTGGCAGGCGCCCGTGGGTCACCCGCGCAAAGCGGCCGGCTTGCCCTGCGTCACAGGCTGCGTGGAGTCGAGATGTCCCCAGGCGATGAGCCGGTGGCTGCTGCCCCATTCCGGGTCGCACGTGGTGAGCGTCAGATAGCGGCCGGCCCCCTGAAAGCCCGATTTCACGGGCACCGGAGCGATGACCCCGGTATCGGACGGCACGGTCAGATAGGGCTTCTTGTCGATGCGGTACGTGTACCAGGTCGTCCCGTCGGTGAGCACCACCGCGTCGCCGGGGCGGAGTTTCGGGAAGTCCTTGAACGGGTCGCCGTAGGTGCGCCGGTGACCGGCGACCGCGAAGTTGCCGGTGGCGCCGAGCCTGGCGGTCCCCGTGTAGTGGCCGAGACCCCGCTGGAGCGTCCCGACGGCCGTGTTCTGCAGCACGGGCCTGCTCCAGCTCCGCCCGAGCCGCGGGACGTACATCACGGCGAAGGGCTTGCCCGCCCGGTACGCGACGGGGGCGGGGGTGGCGGCGGGCTTCGGTCCCGCCGGCTTCGACGCCTTCGACGGTGACGAGGCACCGGCCGCGGGGCCCGGGGTGGCGGAGGCGCTGTGGGCCCACTGACGGTGCAGGTCGTCGATCTGGTGGTCCGCTGCGCTGTCCGCCTTGACGCCTGTCCAGAACAGCAGATACGCGACGAACAGCACGATCAACGCGCCTACGGTGATGCAGAGTTCGCTGAAGCTCCTGACGATCACTCGTACCGTCACAGCCGGCCGCCTCCCCGGAACTACCCCACAGGTCCTGCGTAATGGAGATCCACTGTGCCCGAGTAACCGGGAAGAGTCACCGCCCCGTCGTCATCGACTTTCCAGCCGAGCCCGTACGCCTTCACGTACTGCAGGTAGTTCTGGATCGCCGACGAGGCCGTGAGTGCCTTCTTCAGCTTGCCGGGGTCGCCGACGGCCGTCACCTTGTACGGCGGCGAGTAGACGCGGCCCTGGAGGAGCAGGGTGTTGCCGACGCAGCGCACCGCGCTGGTGGTGATCAGCCGCTGGTCCATGACCTTGATGCCCTTGGCGCCGCCCTGCCACAGCGCGTTCACCACCGCCTGGAGGTCCTGCTGGTGGATGACCAGGTCATTGGGCTGCGGCTCGGGGTAGCCGGGGTTGGCGGTGGCGTTCGGCGGGGCGTCGTCGAGGGTGACCGAGACCGCGGAGCCGCTGAGCTTCTGGGTGCCGGCGGACTTCTCCAGGGCCTTGAGCCCCTCGTCCTCCTTCTTCGTGGTGCCTCCGTCACGCTGGGCGAGCGCGTCGACGTCCCGGCGTACGGCCGCGGTGGAGTCGCCGAGCTCCTTGTTCTTGCCGTTGCGCTCCTGGATGAGGTCCGAGAGTTTCAGCATCGACGCGTCGGTGCGGATATCGGTGCCCTTGGCGGTGTTGAAGCTGGTCACGAAGATGAGTCCGGCGAGGGCGAAAACAGCGGCGGTGAGGACGCGGACCGGCCGCCGGTCGCGGGGGCGGGCAGCTCCTGTGGGAGAGTCGTCGGAATTGCTCAACGTACCCTTATCTCCTTCCACACCCCGGAAGCACTACGCTAACGGACGCCTGGGGGAGGCAATGCGTCCCGTCGCATCCCGCTCCCGGCACTTCCCACACAGTTCCCCCTGCGCGGTCACGCAGCGCATCGACAGGAGAGCCCCTCGTGCCGAAGTCACGTATCCGCAAGAAGCCCGATTTCACGCCGCCGCCCGCGACGAAGCAGGCGACCGCCATAAAGCTGACGAATCGCAGCTGGGTGGCCCCGGTGATGCTGGCGTTCTTCTTGATCGGTCTCGCCTGGATCGTTGTCTTTTACGTCACCGATGGCGATATGCCCATCAAGCCGTTCGGGAACTGGAACATCGTGGTCGGCTTCGGCTTCATCGCGGGCGGCTTCGGCGTCTCGACGCAGTGGAAGTAGCCGGTCCCGCTGCCACACGCCCAGGCGCCCGTCAAGCCCTGCCCTGAGTTATCCACAGCGCTATCCACAGCCGGGGAAAACTCAGAAGATCTGTGGATAACTTTCGGGTGTTGACGCCGGTGTGACTACTCGGCGCCATACCACAACAGTGGCCCGCCCCTTGCCCTTCCTGGGGAAACCCAGGTCAGCGACAAGGGGCACTGCTGTTCCCCACAGGATGCACAAGATCCGCCACTCGCTGTGGACAACCGGTGCCTGAGGACCGGATCGGGCACCTGGATCAGGTGTCCGGAGCAGGCGCTGGGGCCAGGCACCCGGGTCAGGCCCAGGCCCTCAGGTCAGCATCGCGGTTCTGGCCAGGACCATGCCGACGATCGCCACCAGCACCAGCGCACAGGTCCCGAACTGGAGCAGCGTCCGCCGCTCGCGCGGGGCGTGCACCATACCGATCGCGATGACGATCCCGGCGACGAAGCCGCCGAGATGCGCCTGCCAGGCGATGCCGCCGGTGAAGGTGAAGATGACATTGACCACGAGGAGACCGAGCAGCGGCCGCATGTCGTAGTTCATGCGCTTCATCAGGACACCCGTGGCACCCAGCAGCCCGAAGATGGCGCCGGACGCACCGAGCGACGCCTCGGTCGGCGAGGCGATGAGATAGGTGAGCGCGCTTCCGGCCAGCCCGGAGAGCACATACAGCGCGATGTAGCGGGCCCGTCCGAGCGCCGCCTCCAGCGGCCCGCCGATCCACCAGAGGCTGAGCATGTTGAAGCCGATGTGCGGATAGTTGGCGTGCATGAACATCGCCGTGAACAGCCGGTACCACTGCCCCTGGGCGACGCCCACCAGCGGCCCGAACGGCGTGGTCTGCGCCTGGCCCACCAGCTCGTAGCTGGAGTCGAAGCTGTTGTTGTTCGCCACCTGCATGATGAACACCAGGACATTGATCCCGATGAGGATCTTGGTGAGCAGCCGCGGGTCGGCGGTGACCGCACCGCCCGCCACGGTGCGCGGCCGGCTCGCGGCAGCCGGGGTGCTGCCGGTGCCCCCGCCCGCTCCCGGGCCCGAAGCCGCGCCGCCGCGCACACACTCCGGGCACTGGAAGCCGACGGAGGCACTGATCATGCACTGCGGGCAGATCGGCCGCTCACAGCGGACGCAGCTGATGCCCGTCTCCACGCCGGGGTGGCGGTAGCAGTGGGGCAGACCGCCCGCCCCGGACTGCCGCTCCGGGCCTCCTGGCAACTCTTCCATCGGGTTCCCTCGTCTCGTACGGGTCGCGTACGCACTGCGCCGCCCCGCTCGTCATACGGACGAACGGGGCGGGTGGTTCCCGTACCGGACAAGGCAACGGGCTCTCTGCTCCCACCGCTCCCGCGCCCGCGGGATCCGGCGGCCGGCTCTCCGGCCGCCGCGCGGTTCAGCTCTTGCGGGCGCCGGCGCTGTCGCGGGTCTCGACGACGACCGTCTCGACGACGATGTCCTCGACCGGCCGGTCGGTGCGCGGGTTGGTCGGGGTGGTGATGATCTCGTCGATGACCTTCTGGCTCGCGGCGTCGGTGACCTCGCCGAAGATGCTGTGCTTGCGCGTCAGCCAGGTCGTCGGCTGCACCGTGATGAAGAACTGCGAGCCGTTGGTGCCCGGTCCGGCGTTGGCCATGGCGAGCAGATACGGCTTGTCGAAGGCCAGGTCCGGGTGGAACTCGTCACCGAACTCGTAACCGGGGCCGCCCGTGCCGTTGCCCAGCGGGTCGCCGCCCTGGATCATGAAGCCGCTGATCACACGGTGGAAGACGGTGCCGTCGTACAGCCGGTCCGTGGACTTCTTACCGGTGGCCGGGTGGGTCCACTCCCGCTCCCCCTGAGCGAGTTCGACGAAGTTCTTGACCGTCTTCGGCGCGTGGTTCGGCAGCAGCCGGATCTCGATGTCGCCGTGATTGGTCTTCAGGGTGGCGTAAAGCTGCTCGGCCACGGTGTGCCTTCCGTAAGTCTTCTCTGACGTTCCCCGATCCTCGCACGGCCCCGAACTCCCGAGCCGCCACGCAGGGGAAAAGCACCCGGGTGACCGCCGAACCGGCGCGTGCCGGACCGAACCATGGCATTGTCGGCCGCAGAATCCCCCTTGCACCACAATGAAGGATTACGTCTTTCCTGACCCGGATGCCCGCTCTCAGGTGCCGCGAAGGTGCCGGACAGGCATGATTTCGAAAAGGGTGGACAGGCGAATGACAGAACGCCACCGATGAGGAGGAACCCGTGACCCGCATGGACAGCGTGCGCGCCGCGACCGGTACGGCGAAGGAGAACGTGCTGCACGCCGCGGAAGTGGTGGCGCCCTACGCCGGAACGGCCAAGGAACAGGCCACGCATTACGCCAGCGAAGCTCGTGTACGGCTGGCCCCGAAGGTCTCGCTGGCGGCCCAGCAGGCCCGTACCCAGTACGACGCACGCCTCGCACCCCACGTCGACCAGGCCCTCACTCATGTACCGCCGAAGGTCGACGCGGCGGCGCAGCGTGCGGCCAAGGCGGCCCGGCAGGCGCACGGCCAGCTCGCCCCGCGGGTGGAACAGGCCGTGGCAGCGGCCCAGCCCGTCCGCGAGGAGGCCACGGCACGCAGCGCGGCCGCCGTGGCGGCGCTGCGCGGTCAGGTCTCCGCGAAGCAGATCCAGAGGCTGGCCAGGCGGCAGCAGCGGTGCGCGAAGGCGGGCCGGCTGGCCAAGGGCATGCTCGTGCTCGGCGTGGTCGCCGGAGGCGCCTTCGCCGCCTGGAAGTGGTGGGACAAGCAGGCGAACCCCGACTGGCTGGTCGAGCCGCCCGCGCCCACCGAGGTCGGGGACGGCCGGCGGCCGCTCAGCTCGGTCGACGGCAGCCCGTCCGACGCTCTGGACCCCGAGGTCAAGGCCAAGCAGGCCAAGGCCGAGGAGGGCGACCCGGAGCGCGACGACCCGCGGAACTGACCGGACTTGAACCGGAACTGATCCTGACCTGACCCGGATTGGATCCGGATCTGATTCTGATCTGCTGTCCGGCGGGCGGACGCGAGCGTGCGGGGCGCCAGGAGACTCAGGTCTCCTGGCGCCTTCGACGTTCCACGTGAAACATCCGCCAGCGGGTCGCGTCTCAAGACACATCCAGCAGAGCCAACTGCCCCTGAGCCTGAGCCTGAGCGGCCCACCATGCCTCCTGGGCTCGGGAGCCGGGCGCCGCTACTTTTCCCTGAGAGTCCCCGGCTCCACCGCGAGCAGGGCATCGAGCAGCGCCCCGCGCAGCGGCTTTCCCACATGCGGCCACCGGGGGTCGAACCTGATGAAGTGCGCGGCGCCGTCCGCCCCGAATCCGACGGCGCCCCGGTACGGAAGCACCCGGGATCGGCGCTCCGAGAGCGGCGGATAGCCGGGCAGCGCCACCGGGATCAGACCCTCGCGGAGCAGGTCACCGGAGAGCTGCGCGTAGGGCCCGGCCCCGTGTGGCACGAGCAGGATGAGGCGCTGCACCGGTATCCGGGTCAGCGCCTGTTCCAGTTCCCAGCGCAGCCCGGCCCCGCCACCGCCGGTCGACATCAGGATCAGCGTCGCCTCCCGCATGAGCCGCAGCACCGGGCCCTGCCAGTCGTCCGCGGGCATGGTGGCGCGCCGCGCTCCCGCGTGGTGCAGGCGGGCGCCGGGCCGGCCGACGGCGATCAGCGGGCCGATGACGCGTACGGCACGGGCGAGTTGCTCCTCCTCGCTGAGCGGGGAGCGCCCGGGGCCGCCGAGCACGGTACGGACCGTGGGCGCGAGCCGGGCCAGCCGCGGGTCCTCGGCGAACCCCCGCAGATAGAGCACATACGGGCGACCCGGTGGCTCCGTATCCGCGGGGCGGGCCAGACGGCGGCGCCCCGCGCGGCGCACCGCGGCGGCCAGGTAGTACATCGGGACCGGCAGCAGGAAGGAGCCGGCCAGCGCCGCGATGCCCCAACCTCCGTGGTGGAGCAGGCGGTTGTGCAGATGCCGGGCGAAGTAGCAGGCGAGGAGGGTCAGCCGCAGCGGTCCGCTCGCCAGCACGGCGACCGCCCCCAGCAGCCGCGACGTCCGGGTTCCGATGAACCGTAACCGCGCTTCCCGGCCGTCCTCGCCGCCGTCCCCGTTCCCGCCCTGATCCCCGTCGCCGGAGGGCCCGTCGCCGGCACCCCCGGGGCGGCCCGTACAGCCGTCTTCCGCCGTCATACCGCCAGCGTGGCGCAGCAGTTCGCCCGGTAACAAGAACCGGTGACAAGAACTCGCGCCTTCGTCATGCTGAGGGCATGAGTGACATCGGCAAAGCGTTGTGGAACACCGACATCAACACCTCTGACTACTCCCGGGCCAAGGACCGGTACCAGCAGGCGATACTCGAACAGTACAAACTCTGCGTGGAGATGGCCGACCGCGTCAGTGCCCGGCGCAACCTCACGAACACCTTCTTCCTGTCACTCAACAGCGCCGTCGTGGCCGTGGTGGCCGCGCTCTCCGGCCACACCCTGACCGGCACCTCCGTCTGGTTACTGGCCTCCGGGCTGCTGATCCTGTTCGCCCAGTGCGCGGCGTGGTGGGTGATGGTCCGCTCGTACCGGCAGCTCAACGCGGCCAAGTACGAGGTGATCGGCGCCCTGGAAGCGCGGCTTCCGGCCTTCGCCTACTCCCGTGCGGAGTGGGGTGCGCTGGGCCAGGGGCTGGACTGGCGCAGATATCTGCCGCTCACGCATGTCGAGCAGTGGGTGCCGGTCATCTTCGCGCTCTCGTATCTGATGGCCTTCGTGGCCGGCATCGCGATGTGACATGTTCATGGACCGTAGTCACACGGGTGCGCTACGTTCGTGCCCATGCGGGGGCGGAAGTTGTGGCGCGGTGTGCGCGGTGGCGGGTTGCTCATCCTCGTGGGCGTCGGCGTCCTGCTGGCTCTCGGGCTGAAACTGCTCTCCCTGCACCGGCAGTACGGCGGCTACTTCGACCCGCTGACGTTCGTACGCCCCCTGGTCTACGTCGCCTTGATCGGCGTGCCCATCGCCCTCACCTGGGGCCGCTACCGGCGCACCACGCGGACGCGGATGTACCAGGAGATCGTCGGCCCGCTGGTCAGGTCCGACGAGGAGTACTGCCTGATCCTGCGGCCGTTCGGCAGTGACGGCGAAGTGGCCCTGGCGCACGCCTGGTTCGGCGCCTCCACCATGGAGCAGGCCATCGCCCGCAGCGCCCGGAAAGCCCTCGGGCTGCGGACCTACGCACTGGTCGACCAGGATCTGCGGCTCGCGCCGCCGGGGCCGGTCTGGATGCGCTCGCCCCACGACCAGTGGCAGGACGCCGTCCGGACCCTCATCCGGCGCGCGCACTCCATCGTCCTGATCCTGCCGCCGGGTCAGGGCATCAGGTCCGCCCTCAAGTGGGAGATCGACCAGATCACCCAGCACGAACTCCAGACCCGGCTGGTCCTTGTCCTGCCGCCGGCCCAGCTGTACAAGGCGGAGTATCCGCAGGCGTTCCTGGACGCCTGCGTGATCACGGCCGCCCTGGAGGGCTTCGCGGGCTCCGTCGACGACGTCACCACTCTCCGCGTCCACCAGCTGGAGCTCACGCTCCACGAGCGGACGCAGGTGGTGAAGTACTGCCGGGCGCGCCCCGGGGACACTCCGGTGCTGCGCTGGTGGTACGTCAAGCGGAAGCTGGGCCGCAAGGGATCCGTGCGCTTCTTCCACGGGGCGCTCACCGCCGCCCTCCGTACGACGGAACAAGAGCTGTCGGGCCGCGGCTTCCCGGCGCGCTACCCGTGGCCACTGCCGTGACAGCGCGCGGCGGCCGGGCCGTCGGCCGACGCGCCGCCTGCCCTCGGAGCTGCTGCCGGGGCTGCCGGCCGGACGCGGGATAGGATCCGCCGCCTGCTGTCGAATACGGGAGTGCGGCTGTGGCGGTAACGGTGATCGCGGTGACCGGGCACATGGACCTGACCGAGGACACCGTGCCCCTGGTCCGTACCGCGCTGAAGGAGCTGCTCCGGCCTTACGCGGCGGCCGGGCCCCTCGTCGGTGTCTCCTGCATCGCGGAGGGTTCCGACGCGCTGTTCGCCGAGGCCGTCCTGGCCGCCGGCGGCCGTCTGACCGCCGTCATTCCGTCCCGGGACTACCGCCGCAGGGCCGTACGCCCCGGCCATGCCGCCCGCTTCGACCGGCTGGTGCAAGCATCGGACGACGTCGTCGTCATCCCCCAGGAATCGGCGGGCCGTGCAGCGTACGACGCCGCCAACGCACTGCTTCTGGAGCGCGCGGACCGTCTCGTGGCGGTCTGGAACGGCGAACCCCCGACCGGTAAGGGCGGCGGCACCGCGGACGTGGTCGTCGCGGCACGGGAGAGGGGCATCCCGGTCGATGTCGTCTGGCCCGACCGGGCCCGCCGGAAGAGCTGAGCCTCTGCAAGAGCCGAGCCGCCGGAAGAGCTGAGCCACCGGAGGGGCTGAGCCCGCCGGACAGTCCCTAGTGGCGCAGCCCTCACTCACGCCGTGTTTCGGCACCGGTCCGGGGCCGGTACAATCACTTGCTAGACACAAGCAACAAAAAGAATACGGAGGCGGGAGGCATGGACAAGGGGACGGTCCATGACCGACCGGCGGAGGCGATGCCGGTCACCGGTGATGCCAGTGCCGAGGATGCCGCAGCAGGGCTCGGGAGCCAGATCGTACGGTTCTCCCGGCTGCTCACGACCCGCAGGCGCCGGGCCAAGTTCGAACAGGGCGCCGGCGAGCGAGTGCTGCTGGCCCGGTTGGTACTGGACGGCGAGCAGCGCGCGACCGACCTGGCCACGGACACCTTCCTGGACCTTTCGACCGTCAGCCGTCAGGTGCGGTCGATGGTGGAGAGCGGCCTGATCGCGCGGCGCCCTGACCCGGAGGACCGGCGCGGTGCCTTGCTGCACGCGACCGACGCCGGACGGGCGGCCTTCGAGGCGTACCGGCGGCAGCGCGACGCTGAGCTGGCGGAACTCCTCAGGCCGTGGTCACCGGAGGACCGGTACCAGATCATCCGGCTGATGGCACGCCTCAACGACGACCTGGCAGAGCATGAACACGCACGTCACTGCTCGGGAAACCACCCCGAAGCGGCGGCGAAGCAGGGAGCAACCAAGCATGAGTGAGGCCGTGTCCGCGCCACGCGGAGACACCCAGACGAAAGCGATACCCACCAGTCCGGGCGGCTTGAGCCACCGGCAGATCCTGACCATCCTGAGCGGCCTCATGCTGGGCATGTTCCTGGCCGCGCTCGACCAGACGATCGTCTCGACCTCGATCCGCACCATCGCGGACGACCTGCACGGCCTCAGCCAGCAGGCGTGGGCGACGACCGCCTATCTGATCACGTCGACGATCGCCACACCCCTGTACGGCAAGCTGTCCGACCTTCATGGACGCAAGCCGTACTTCCTGACCGCGATCAGCGTCTTCATCGTCGGCTCGGTGCTCTGCACCTTCTCGACCTCGATGACCGAGCTGGCGTCCTTCCGTGCCCTGCAGGGCATCGGCGCCGGTGGTCTGATGTCGCTGGCCCTGGCGATCATCGGCGACATCGTGCCGCCGCGCGAACGTGCCCGCTACCAGGGCTACATGCTGGCCACCTTCGCCACCTCCAGTGTCGCCGGACCGCTGATCGGCGGCTTCCTGGCCGGCCAGAGCAGCATCCTGGGCGTCACCGGCTGGCGCTGGGTGTTCCTGGTGAACGTCCCGATCGGCATCATCGCGCTGTTCGTCGTCGCCAAGGTCCTCAACATCCCGCACGTCCGGCGCGACCGCCGGATCGACTGGTGGGGCGCGGTCACCATCGCGATCGGCGTGGTGCCGCTGCTGCTCGTCGCCGAGCAGGGCCGCGAATGGGGCTGGGGCTCGACCAACTCGCTGCTCTGCTACGGCATCGGGGTGGTGGGCATCATCGCCTGGATCCTCGTGGAGCGCCGGATGGGCGACGACGCGCTGATCCCGATGCGGCTGTTCCGCAACTCGATCTTCAGCAAGACCAGTCTGCTGTCCGTGCTCATCGGTGCGGGCATGTTCGGCGGGATGCTGATGATCCCGCAGTACCTGCAGATCGTGAAGGGCGCCAGCCCCACCCGGTCCGGCCTCGAAATGCTGCCGCTGATGCTCGGCATGATCATCGCGTCGATCGTGGCGGGCCAGCTCACCGCGAAGACCGGCCGCTACAAGATCTTCCCGATCATCGGCACCGCCCTGATGGTCGCGGCGCTGCTGCTCTTCCACTTCAAGGTCCAGTGGGACACCCCCCTGTGGGAGTCCATGGTCTTCATGCTGGTCTTCGGCCTCGGCCTCGGTGGCTGTATGCAGACCCTGGTACTCGCCGTGCAGAACGCGGTGCCGCCGCAGGACATGGGTGTGGCGACCGCCTCGTCCACGTTCTTCCGTCAGATGGGCGCCACCGCCGGTACCGCGATCTTCCTCTCGGTGCTGTTCAGCAACGTCGGTGACAAGATCTCCTCGGCGTTCAAGTCGGCCGCGCAGACCCCGCAGTTCCAGGCCGCGCTGCACGATCCGCAGGTGCTCTCGAACCCGACCAACAAGCCGGTGCTCGACATGGTCAAGAACCCCGGTGCGGGCGGCGGCGGTTCGAGTGTGCTGAGCGACTCCTCGTTCATCCAGCAGCTCGACCCGCGGCTGGCCGAGCCCTTCAAGCAGGGCTTCGCCGACTCCATGCACCTGGTGTTCCTGATCGCGGCGGGTGTTGTCGCGGTCGGCTTCCTGATGGTCCTGTGGACCAAGGAGGTGCCGCTGCGCAACGTGTCGGGCCTGCAGGCCCGCGCCGCCGAGGAGGAGGGTGCGGCGACCGCCGCCATCGAGGCCGAGGCCGCCGTCGCGGCCGTCCCCGAACCACTGCCGGCCTCGGCCGCGGGACGCCACGCGGCGCCCCGGCCGGAGACGGACGACCAGGCCGGGATCACGGACGCCGCTGGTACGGGCGTCAGGGGATACATCCGCGACAGCGACGGCACGCCCGTACCGCAGGCCGTGGTCACCCTGATCGACCTGGGCGGCCGGCAGCTCGGCCGTACGACGACGGATCCGGACGGCCGGTACTTCGTGGCGGCTCCCGCCGGCGGGACGTACGTCCTGATCGGCTCGGGCGGCGCACGGCAGCCGCAGGCGACGACGGTGGCGGTCGGGGAAGGCCCCATCGACTTCGACCTGATGCTCAGTGGTGCGGCCGGCCTCGTCGGCACGGTCCTGGCCGCGCCGGGCGACCGTCCGCTGCCGGGAGCCCTCGTCATCGCCACCGACATGCGTGGTGACGTGGTCGCATCCGGCACCGCCGACGGGTCGGGCGACTTCGCCTTCGGTGACCTGGTGCCCGGCAGCTACACCCTCGCGGTGAGCGCCGCTGGGCACCGGCCGACGGCCGTGCCGGCGGAGGTCGCCAGCGGTTCCGCCAACCGCTACGAGGTACGGCTCGACCCCGGCGCCCGGGTCCAGGGCACCATCCGCAACAGCGCGGGTGAGCCGCTGGACGACGCCCGGGTGACGCTGCTCGACGCCGCGGGGAACACCGTGGGGTCGACCGTCACGGGTACGGACGGCGTGTACACGTTCAACGACCTCGACACCGGCGACTACACGGTGGTGGCCAGCGGTTATGCGCCCAGCGCCGTTCCGCTGCTGGTGGACGGCAGGGGCGGGCAGGGCCTCGACCTGGACCTGAGCCACTGACGCGGTCGTCGCGGCGTTCCGCGTACTGAGCAAGGCCGGAGGCCGCGGTACGACACAAAGGTGTCGTACCGCGGCCTCCGGCGTGTCCGGGGTGGGCGTGTCCGGGGCCGGCGAACCGGGGTAGGGGCCGGCGGGATCGGGTGGGCGTCGACCGGCTCGGGCGGGCTCCAGCGGGTCATGGCAGGTCATGGCGCTCCAGCGGGCATGGCAGGTCACGCCGGGGCATCGTCGGGGCATGGCGGGTCACGGTCGTAGGAGGGGGAGGCGGCAGTAGAGGTGGCATCCATATATGCGCTTGCAGGCATATAGCCAGCGGCGTATATTCGTCTGCATGGGCACCGCGAACACCCCGGCGAGTGACGTGATCGAAGTCCTCGCCGAACCGAACCGCCGACGCATACTCGACCTGCTCAAGGACGGCGAGCGGCCCGTCGGCGAGCTGGCCGAGCGGCTCGGGCTGGCGCAGCCGACCGTCTCCAAGCATCTGCGCACGCTGCGCGACGCGGGACTGGTCGAGGTCAGGGTCGATGCCCAGCGCCGGCTGTACCGGGTACGCCCGGAGCCACTGGCCGACCTCGACGCATGGCTCGCCCCCTACCGGAAGCTGTGGACCGCGAGCCTGGACCGCCTTGAGCGGCACCTGGAAGAAGGGACACCATGAACGACCACTCCAGCACCCCCGCCGAAGCCGTACTCAGCACCTCGGGCGCCCGGCCGGTCATCCGTTTCGAGCGGATCCTGGCCCGGCCGCCCGAGGAGGTGTGGCGCGCGATCACCGACCGCGAAGAACTCAAGGCGTGGTTCCCCTGCGACGTCATCGCCGACGCCTGGGAGCCGGGCGCCGGTATCAGCTTCCCGTTCCCCGGCGGCGGACCGACGCTGACCGGAAAGGTCCTGGAAGCCGATGAGCCCCGTCTCCTCGCCTACACCTGGGGAGACGAAACCCTGCGCTTCACCCTGACCCCCGAGCCCGGCGGCCGCACCCGCCTGGTGTTCACGGACGAGCTGGACCCGGCCATCGCCGCCCGCAACGCGGCCGGATGGCAGGTCTGCCTGGCCCGTCTCGCCGGTGAGACGTCCGCCGCCCACGCCTGGAAGGAGTTCTTCGACCGCTACACGGCCACGTTCGAGCCGGTCATCGGCCCGCAGGAAGGCCCACCCGTGGGACACTGAGTTGACCGCGGGACACCGAGACGCCCGCGAAACACCGAGACGCCCGCGGAACACCGACAAGACCGCAGGACACCGAGAAAACCCGCGCGGAACACTGCGAAGACCCGCCCGGAACACTGTGCGAAGGGCTGATCAGCGCTCGGGCTCGCCGGCCCCGAGTGTGCGCCCCAGGGCGTCGAGGAGCGCACCGAGCCTGCGCCGGTCCACCCCGCTCATTCCGGCCAGCAACTCCTGCTCCTGGGCGGACCTCACCGCGCCGACCCGGCCGGCCAGCTCGATGCCCTCGGGGGTCAGGGAGAGCCGGACGACCCTCCGGTCGCCGGTGTCGCGCTCCCTGCGGATGAGGCCGGCCGCCTCCATCCGGTCGGCCTGCTGGGTGAGGCCGCCCGCCCTGATGGCACCGGTTGCCGCGACCTCACCCATGGTCAGCCGGTAGGGGCGGCCCGCGTCATGCAGGGCCGTCAGCACATCGCAGGCGGACAGACTGATCCCGAACGGGCGCACGACCCTGCCCATGAGCGTCTGATGGCGCAGCGCGCACTCATTCAGCCGGGCGAGCAGGGAGGCGGGCGAATCGTCCGCGCCGAGACGCCCGCGCTCCGGGTGTACGGCAGGCCCCTGACCGGAGTTGACCGGGCTGTCGGAGTTGCCAGAACTACCGGAGCCGACGGAGCTGCCGGAACTGCCCGAGCCGACGGAGCTGCCGGAACTACCCGAGCTGCCGGAGCTGCCGGAACCACCCGAGCTGCCGGAGCTACCGGAACTGCCCGAGCCCTGTGCCGGTGGGCGTGCTGAGCGGCCGGCGCCGAGTGCATCGCCGAATGCCGTGGTGAGCACCTCCGTGAGCGCGGGCGCCAGCTCGTCGGTGGGGACCGAAGCCGCCGGTTCATGCGCGAAGAGATAGCGCTCCATGACCACGCCGAAGAGGATGCTGCGGATCAGGGCGGCACGCACATCGGCCCCGGGAGAGTCCCCGAGCAGTCGCGCGAGCGGTTCACCGACCTGCTTCTCGAGGATCGTCCGCAGCATGTCGGCGCTCGGCGGATGCCCGACGGCCGAGCGGATCAGCGCAGTCCAGGGGTCGTCGGCGGGCAGCCGGTCCCAGCGGTCGAGATACGCGCGGGCAAGAGCCGCCGGCAGGTCGCCCTCGTCCCGCGACGCGGCGTCGAGCACTTCCCTGCTGACGCCCGCCCCACCGCCGACCATCTCGCGGAACAGGCCGTCCTTGGTACCGAAGTACGCCATCACCAGCCCCGGTGCCACTCCTGCCTCGGCCGCGATGGCACGCACCCCCACCCCCGTGTACCCGTGGGCACCGAACAGCTTCCTGGCCGCGTCGAGCACTGCCTGACGGTTGCCCTCGGGGTCACGGGAGCCGGGCCGCCGTCGGCCGGACGCCGGGCGGCCGGAGTTCATGTCGTCTGGGTCCACACGCTTCAGATTAAACGAGCGTTCAGGCCAGTATCCCTGAACAAGCGTACAGAAAAACGACCGTTCAAAAAGATCACGGCCAATGAACGGATCCGCCGTACAGCACGAACAGAGGGCCAGCACTTATCTGGCATAAGGGGACACAAGGGGCGGTGATCGTCGGAAATCCAGAGCACCCCCTTGCCAGGATGAAACTTTGGGGTCAATCATTTTAGGTACTAGATAGTTCTCTGGCTCCCTGGCCGCCGCATGCCATGACGCGAGGACGAGCCAGAACGAGCCCGACGAACCGAGAGGTCAGGTGGCAGCAGGTTGAAACCCACACCCTTCGACTACACCGCCCCCGCCACCGTCGGCGAGGCGGTCGCCCTCCTGGCCGACGAGACGCGGGAGGCCAAGGTCATGGCGGGCGGCCAGTCCCTCGTTCCCATGCTGAACATGCGCCTCGCCAGGCCCGAGCTGCTGGTGGACATCACCCGTATCCCGGAACTCGGCCGCCTTCACGTGGACGAGGAGGGCGCGCTCCGTATCGGAGCCGCCGTCGGGCAGGCACGCGTCGCCGCCGACACCGCGGTGCGTGACGGCTGGCCGCTGCTGGCCGCCGCCATCGGACACATCGGGCACCCGCAGATCCGGCACCGCGGCACCGTCTGCGGCAGCCTCGCGCACCACGACCCCGCCGCCGAACTGCCCACCGTGGCCCTCGCACTTGACGCCCGCTTCGTGATCACCGGAGTGCACGGCACCCGCACGGTCACCGCCGGGGAATTCTTCGTCGCCACCTTCTCCACGGCCGTCGAGCCGGACGAACTGCTCACCGAAGTCGTGTTCCCGCCGCCCCGCGCGGGCCACGGCTGGGCCTTCGACGAACTGTCCCGCAGACACGGCGACTTCGCGACGGTCGGCGTCGCCGTCCTCCTGCAACGGGACCCCGGCGCGGGCACCGTCCGTACCGCCCGCGTGGTCTTCTGCGGCGCGGGCCCCGTCCCCGTACGCCTGCCCTCCGCCGAGGACGCGCTGATCGGCACCGATGCCGGCGAGCAGGCCCTCGCCGCCGCGGCACGAGCCGTACACGCCGGTCTCGCCCCCGGCGGCGACGTCCACGCCACCGCCGAATACCGGCGCGAGGGCGCCGCCCATCTGCTCATCCGCGCCTGCATCACAGCCTGGGAGCGTTGCCCATGACACCCTCGGTCCCCACCCCGGCCGACGCCCGCGTCCCGACCGCCGACGCCCGCACCACCGCCCACACCACCGCCCCCGCCGTCACCCGCACCCCGCCGCTCGCCGAGCCGTCCGGCTGGCACCGCCTCACCCTCACGGTCAACGGCCGGTCCTTCACCGCCCAGGTCGAATCCCGGCTGCTGCTCAGCGACTTCCTTCGCGACCGGCTCGGCCTCACCGGTACCCATGTCGGCTGCGAGCACGGAGTCTGCGGGGCCTGCACCGTCCTCATCGACGACGTACCGTCGCGCAGCTGTCTCACCCTGGCCGTCCAGTGCGAGGGAACCGCGGTACGCACCGTCGAGAGCCTCGCGCCCGGCGACGCACCGCTCAGCACCGTGCAGCGCGCCTTCCACGAGTGTCACGGCATGCAGTGCGGTTTCTGCACCGCCGGGTTCCTCATGACGGCGACCGCCCTGACCGAGCAGCCCGCGCGCCCGGACGACGAGCAGGTCGCCGACGCGCTCAGCGGGCATCTGTGCCGGTGCACCGGCTACCGCAACATCCGCCGTGCCGTGTGCCAGGCACTCGACGAGCGATTTGGGGAGTGACCCGCATGTTCCGGGAATCCCATGACACCTCCACTGGCACCTCCCCTTCCCCACAGGGCGGAGGCAGTTGGATCGGGCGTTCCGTCCCGCGGGTCGAGGACGACCGGCTGCTGCGCGGCAACGGCAGATACGTCGACGACATCGCGCTGCCGGGCGCCGCCGAAGCCGCCTTCCTGCGCAGCCCGCACGCCCATGCCCGGATCGAGTCGGTCGATGTCAGTGCGGCCCTGACCGCACCCGGAGTCGTCGCCGTGTGGACCGGCGACGATGTGGCGGACCTGCCGGCCCTGGTCAACAAGGAGGAGCTGCGCACCCCGCCCGGCCTCGCCGAACTCCTGGCCCCCGTCGTCAGGACGACCCCCATGCCGCTGCTCGCCCGCACCAAGGTGGTCTACGTCGGCCAGCCGGTCGCCGTCGTCATCGCCGAGAACCGCTACCTCGCCGAGGACGCCCTCGAACTGATCGACGTGCGGTACGCCCCGCTGCCCGTACTCGTCGACCCCGAGCACGCCCTGGCTCCGGACGCGCCCCTGCTGCACGAGCGGCTGCCCGACAACACCGCTGTCGCCGTCTCCACCCGGGTCGGCGACCCCGACGCGGCATTCGCCGGGGCGCACGCCGTGGTGCGCGAGCGGTTCGACGCGCACCGCTATGTCGCGTCCCCGATCGAGACCCGCGCGGTCTCGGCCCAGGTCGACCCGTACAGCGGCCGGCTCACCGTATGGTCGGGCACCCAGACCCCGCACCGGCTGCGCGACGCCATCGCCCACACCCTCGGGCTTGGACCGGCCACGGTCCGGGTCATCGCCGCCGATGTCGGCGGCGGCTTCGGCCAGAAGGGCATCCTCTACATCGAGGAACTCCTCGTCCCGTACGCCGCCCGGCTCATCGGCCGCCCCGTGCTGTGGCGCGAGGACCGCAACGAGAACCTCACGGCCTCCTCGCACGCCCGGGAACAGATCCACCGCATCGAGCTGGCCGCGGACGCCGACGGCCGGCTGCTCGCCGTACGCGACCGGATCACGGTCAACTTCGGCGCGTACAACATGACCGGCCTCGTCGTGCCGTACAACTCGCTCTGCCATCTGCTCGGCCCCTACCGCGTCCCGCATGTGGACATCGACGTGACCGGCGTCCTCACGAACACCACCTTCGCCACGCCCTACCGGGGCGCCGGCCGCCCGGAGGCGGTGTTCGCCATGGAGCGGGCGATGGACCGGCTGGCCGCGAAACTGGGCATCGAACCCGAGGAACTGCGGGCGCGCAATCTGATACCGCCGGACGCGATGCCGTACAGGACCGGTCTGGTGGACCGCTCGGGCAGTCCCCAGACCTACGACTCCGGGGACTACCCGGAACTCCTGCGCCGCGCCGTGGCCAAGGTGGATGCCGGGCAGGTACGCGCCCGTCAGCGGGCGGGGTCCCGCGACGGCAAGCACCTCGGCATCGGCTTCGCCATGTACATCGAGGCCACCGGTCTCGGACCGTTCGAGACGGCCCGTATCGACATCACCCCCGAGGGCCGGGTGCATCTCGCCATCGGCGCACCGTCCCAGGGGCAGGGGCACCGCACCTCGATGGCGCAGATCGCCGCCGACGCCATCGGGGTGCCGGTCGATGTCATTGACGTGGTCGGCGGCGACACCGCGGCCACCCCGTTCGGCGTGGGGACCATCGCCAGCCGCGCCCTGGTCAACGCGGGCAACGCCACCCACCGGGCCGGCCTGCTGGTCCGCGAGAAGATCATCGAGGCGGCGGCCCGGCGCCTCGGGGTCCCGGCGGACGGACTCGACCTGCGCGACGGCACCGTGACGTCCCGCGGGGCCGGCGGGACGGGTGAAGTGGGCGGAGTGGGGGAAGTGGGTGGACCCGGCGGGAGGGGTGGAACGAGTGGGCCTTGCAGGACGGGTGGGCCCGGCGGGACGGGTGGGCCTGGTGAGACGGGTGGGCCCGGTGAGACGGGTGGGCCCAGTGCGACGGGTGGGCCCGGCGGGACGGGCGTAACGGGCGAGACGGACGGACCGGGCCGACCAGACCGAACGGGTGGCCCGTCGATCGGCTTGCCGGAGCTGGCCGGGCGGGCCGCGCTGCCCGGGACGCCCGAGCCGGCCGACGGCAGACACGGCACGGAGCTCAGCGAGACCGTGCACTTCCGGCCGCCGGGGTTCGCGGTCGCGGGCGGAGCACACGCGGCCGTCGTCGAGGTCGACGAGCACACCGGCTGCATCGAGATCCTGCACTACGTCGTCGTCCACGACGCGGGCACCATCGTCAACCCGATGATCGCGGAGGGCCAGGTCACCGGCGGAATCGCGCAGGGGATCGGCGGCGCGCTCTACGAGGAGATGATCTACGGCCCCGACGGCCAGCCCCGCACCGGCACGTACATGGACTATCTGGTGCCCACGTCATCGGAGATCCCCGACCTCGACATGGACGAGACCTTCACCCCGAGCCCGATGAACGACCTCGGCGTCAAGGGACTCGGCGAAGGCGGCGCGATCGCCCCGCAGGCGGTCATCACCGGCGCCGTGGAGGACGCCCTGCGCCCGTTCGACGTGGTCGTGCGCCGCGGACCGCTCTCACCGAGCCGGGTGCGCGAGCTGATCCGTACCGCCACCGCCACCGCCACCCGGGGGTGAACAAGCCCCACGCGCCCGACCCGACCGAACCCCCCTCAACATCTCTCGGGATCCCCTCCGGTCCCCTCGGGCCCCCGAGGTGCCCGAGGGCGCCCCGCCGCACCCCGGCCCGCGAGCCGTTCGACCCAAGATCGGAAACCCATGCAACTCGACCACGCCTTCACCGTCCCGGCGGATCCCGACACCGCCTGGACGCTCTTCCAGGATCTCGCCCGGGTCGCGCCCTGTATGCCGGGCGCCGTGCTCGACACCCTCGACGGAGACGCCTTCACCGGCCGCGTCAAGGTCAAGGTCGGTGCGGTGCAGATGAGTTACCGGGGCGAAGGCCGCGTCACCCGTGACGAAGCCACCCACACCATGCTTCTCGACCTCAGCGGCAGCGAAGCGCGTGGCTCGGGCACCGCGGCGGCCAAGGTCACCGCGACGCTGACCGCCGACCCGGCCGGTACCCGGGTGCGCGTGGCCACGGACCTCGACATCACCGGGCGGCCCGCGCAGTTCGGCCGCGGCATCATGGCCGAGGTCGGCGACCGCATCGTGCAGCAGTTCGCCACCCGCCTCGAAGCGCTGCTGCGCGACGGCGAGCCGGTCGCGACGACGCCTTCCGCGACGACATCGACGACATCGGCGACATCAGCGACATCGGCGGGGGCCGCGCCCGTACCTTCCGCGGTGCCCACGACAGCGGGATCAGCTGCCGTACGTCCCGCCGCCGAGCCGGAAGCCGTTGACCTCGGGGCGGCGGTGCTGCCCGTACTGCTCAGGAGGGCAGCCGTGCCCGCGGCAGCCGTACTGGTCTCCCTCGTGGTGATCCGGCTGCTGAACAGGCGCTCCCGGAGGTGACCCCGACGCGATACCGACGTCCGGTCCAGCCGGTCCAGGCTGCCCAGCCGGCCCACGCCTACCGTTACAGCGGCTACAGCCGGTAAGCCGGTCAGCCCGCCGTCACAGCCGCTCCAGCAGGGATCTGAGCAGGGACAGTTCGGCATCGCTCAGCGCGGAGAACTCCTCGGCGAGCACCCGCGTGACCGGCCCTTCGCAACGCGCCACCAGGTCGTACCCCTGCGCGCTGAGCCGGTGACGGTGCACCCGGCCGGGACCGGAGGCCCGTTCCACGAGCCCCTTGTCGACGAGCCGCCGGATGAGCGCGCCCAAGGACTGGTCCGTCTGCGCGGTGCGTGCGGCGAGCTCGTGTGCGGAGGAGCCGGGCGTGTCCGCGACCGCCACCAGCACGACGTACTGCGACATGGACGTCCCGAGCGAAGCCAGTGCGGCGTCGATCGCCTGGTGTTTCCGCTGGTGAACCTGGCGGAGCAGGACGCCCGCCCACCAGGCGTCACTGTCGCCGACGCCGCTCCCACTCATGCGCCGCAGCCTACCGGCTCCCCCTGCTGCCTCTCCGGACAACGGAACAGCCCCCGGACAACGGAACAGCCCCAAGTTAGGGTAACCTAAATAAGGTTCCTTACTTAGTTCCTTGCCCAGGGGTGATCAGTGACCGGACAGGCTCCGCCGCGGCGTGACTCCGTGACCGCCGGCAACCACGCGTGCTACGCGCCTCTCCCGCGCAGGCGACTGTCCGCCCGGGGAGTGGTCATGCTCAACCCGGGGCGGTGGCTGTGGGGCCAGGCACTGCTGGTGGCGGTCACGGGTGCCGCTGTCTTCGGCGTGGGTTATCTGGCAGCAGGCTGGCTCATCGGACTGGCAGCCTTCATCGGCTCCTGGAACGTCATGCTCGAACAGAGCACCCCCGGAGCCCACCGGCGCTTGTTCACCCCGCTCGCCGGCGGGGGGCTCGCCTGCTCGGCAGCCATCGGTTTCCTGCTGTCGGCCACGCAGGTGTCGCAGTGGACGGCCATCGGCGTCCAGGCGGTGCTGGCCACGTTCACCTACTACGTGTGCTCGGTGCTGCGCGCCGCACCGCCGGGCGGCTTCCTCTACCTGCTCGCATGCTCGCTGTGCAGCCAAGTCCCGGCCGATCTGCGGCAGGTGCCGGTCCTGTTCGCCGCCGCCGCGACCGGCGCAGTGGCCGGCTGGCTGATGGTCCTCACGGAGAACGCGATGACCGCGGGCGCGGCCGAGTACCGGGCCGTGGCGTACGTGTACGAGTGCCTGGCCACCCTGGTCCGGGCGACGGGCAACGCCCACGCCGACGCCGCATCCGTCGGCGCCCCATCCATCGGGGCCCCATCCATCGGCACCCCACCCGCCGGCACCCCACTCACCGGCACCCCACCCGCCGCCCTCACTCGCACCGCCGTCGCTCACGCGGACACCGCCCGGCACGCTGCCGTGGCGGCCCTGGCCGGGGCGCACGAAACGCTCAGCCGCGGCGGCACGAGGCGGATGCGCCGTACCGGCGAGTGGGCCCGTCTGCTGGAGCTCGACCGGTACGCCGTACACGCGATCGCCGCAGCCGGATCAGCGGTGTCCGGCACCCCACGCGCGACACTGGACACCCAGTCCGAGACCGCGGCACGCATCGCCCGGCTGCTCGGCCGCCGACACCCGCGGGGGTCGCGGTGGCACTCCGAACCAGCCGGTCAACAGGTCGGTCAGCACGGCAGCGGACAAGGCGACACGCAGGGCTGCGGACAAGGCGGCGCACCGGCCTGCGGACAGACCGCCAGGCGGGGCAGGGCCTACGGGCGGAACGCATCGGGGCATCCGGCGTCCGCAGCGGTCCAGCGACTCGACAAGGCCTTGAGCCAGGCCGAACAGGCCGCCCGCACCCCGGCGTTCACCGCGTCACCACCGTCGGACCGCCGCCGTTACCCACCCCTGCGGGCGGCCCTCGCCGCCGGAGTACGCGCCAAGGCCGACGCCTGGCGATACGCCGTACGCGCGGGCGCAGCGATATTCACCGCCGGCGCGCTCAGCCACCTCGCCGGCCTCGACCGGCCCGGCTGGGCCATGATCTCGGCGGGCTCGGTGCTGCTGGCCCCCGACCTGGCGGGCACCTTCAACCGCTCCCTGCAACGCTGCGCCGGCACAGCACTGGGCCTGGTCCTCGCGGCGGGCGTACTGACGCTGCATCCGCCGAGGGCCGCCACCATCGTGATCGTCGCAGGCGTGGTCGGACTCGCACAGCCCTTCCTCGCCAAGAACTCCGGCCTGGCCATGCTGGTCCTGACCCCCGGCATCCTCCCGCTGTCCGCGACACGGACTCAGGGCTTTCTGCCGCTGCTCGACGACAGGCTCTGGACCACGGTCATCGGGGCGGCGGTCGCTCTGCTCGCAGCCCCCTTGCTGCGGCGCAGGCCCGCCCCCGACGCGCTCCGCGCCCACCTGGCCTCACTCATCCGGACCCTGGCCGCAGACACACCGGGGGCTTCCAGGACTCCCGGCGCACACACCCCCCACGACGAACACGACGCATACAACCAACCCGGCCAACACGACCGACCCGGCCAGCGCAACGAACACGACTGGCGACGCGCCGTCCTCACCGCTTCCCTCGACCTCGGAAAGCTGTTCCGGCAGGCGCTGTCCGACATCCGCCCCGCCCCGTCCGTGGCGGCCCTGTGGCCCGCCCATCTCGCCCTGCAGCGGCTCGGATTCGCGCTGGCCGCCACGCCGACCCCGCCCGACGGCGACCGGGCCCGTCACGCGTTCGGTGCGCTGGCAACGGCCGCGGCCGAGGGGCGCCGTCCCGCGGCCGAGGCCCTCCCGGCCGACTGGGCGGACCCTGCGGCCCGGGAGAGTTTCCGGAGGCTGCGGGCGGCCCTCAGCGAGGGCACGTCAATGCCCGCGGAGCACAGCGAATCGCAGCTGCGGGGCCGCCTCCAGGACCCCACCGGCACCCCTGTCGCGCACGCCACCCTGACTCTGATCGACCCCGCGGGAGCACAGGCCGACGTCGCCTACACCGACTCCGGTGGCCAGTTCGTCCTGCACGCCCGCCGGCCGGGCAGACATCTGGTGGTCGCCTCCGGCTCCCTCACCGGCCCCTGCGCCGAGGAAGTCCGCGTACCCAGCGGGCGAATGATCACGATCGGCGGAAGCGCGCCGAAGCACACCGGCGACCGGGACGATACGCTATCGTCACGACGCGACTGCAGCGTATCGTCGTGACGAGCGGTCCACCCCACACGGGAGGCGGATGTGCAGGAGGTGCTGTGCTTTCTCCTGGCAGCGGTGATCATGCTCATAGCGGTCGAGCTGATCGCCGCGAAGACCGGGTTGCCGACGGCCGCCCTGCTCACCGTCGGGGGCCTGCTCTACGCACTCCTGCCCGGCCCCGACATCCAGGTACCACCCGACGCGGTCATGACCCTGGTGCTGCCGCCGCTGCTCTACAGCGCCGCGCTGAACTCGTCCCTGATCGCGATCCGCAGGAATCTGCGCTCGATCGTGAGCCTGTCGGTGGTGCTGGTACTCCTGACTGCGACAGCGGTCGGTGTCGGTTTCAGCCTCGTCGTGCCAGGAGCAACGCTGGCCGCCGGGATGGTGCTCGGCGCCGCGGTCTCACCGCCCGACCCCGTCGCGGCGCTCGCGGCCGCACGGCGGGCCGGTCTGCCGAGCAAGCTGACCACCCTCATCGAGGGGGAAGGGCTGCTCAACGACGCCACGGCTCTGACCGCCCTGACCGTCGCCATCACAGCCACCACCACCGGCGAGTTCTCGCCCGCCTCGGCTGTCCTGCACTTCGTGGTCACCGCTACCGGCGGAACCGCCATCGGCGTGCTGGTCGCCGCGCTCGTGCACTGGCTCCGTCGCGTCATTCGCGAGCCCTTGCTGGTCAACGCCATCTCCTTGGCCACGCCGTTCGCCGCCTGTCTGCTCGGCGAGCTGCTGCACACATCGGCCGTACTCGCGGTCGTGGTCGCCGGCCTGCTGATCGGGCACGAAACCCCCCGGGCCGTCTCGGGCAGCAGCCGCCTGCAGACACGAGCCGTCTGGCGGCTGATCGACTTCCTGCTGGAAGGCTTCGTCTTCCTGCTCATCGGCCAGCAACTGCCCCTCGTACTCCACGGACTGCGCGCGTATCCCCTCTCCACACTGCTCCTGGCCGCAGGAACGACTCTGGGCTGCGTTCTCCTCGTACGGCCGCTGTGGCTCTTCGGCACACAGTGGTTCCCCCGCAGGCTCCACCTGCGCCTCGGCGGAAACAGCTCCCGTGCGGACCAGCGGCTGTCCGGCCGCGAGATCGTCGCGCTGAGCTGGACCGGTACCCGCGGTGTCATCACCATCACCAGCACCCTCACGCTGCCCCTCACCGCCCTCGGAATCGCGCCCTTCCCGGACCGCAACCTGCTGCTGTTCTGCGCCTACCTGACCGTCATCGTCACCCTCGTCGGCCAGGGAGCGACCTTCGTCCCGCTGGTCCGCCTGCTGCGCCTTCGCGGCGAGCCCGACCACACCGAACTCCACGACCGCGCCCGCGCCGCCGCCGCCCGGGCAGCGCTGGCACAGCTGGACGACATCGCCTACGAGCACCTTCTCGACGCATCCACCATCGAGCGGCTGCGCCGCGGTCTCGATCACCGCGCACAGCCCGGGCCCCTCTTCCGGCAGCCCCGAAACCCCACCGCTCCACACCGGACCCGCCATACGGCCCTGGCCGCTTCCGTGAGCCAGGCACAGCGACAGGTGATCGACGTCCAGCGCTCCGAACTGGTCCGCTGGCGTCGCCTCGGGCACCTCCCCGACGACAGCCTCCGGCTGCTCCACAACGAACTCGACCACGAAGAGGGATCACTGGACCACGGAGGCGAAGAGTACTGACCGCTTCGGCCGACGGGTCAACGCTTGTACGCAGAAGGGGAAACAGAGCAGAAGGGGGAACACAGATGTCTGCCCGTGGCTCCGGAGTCCGGCATGTCGGCTACATCATCTACCCCGAGCTCGAGCTGCCCGAGCCGGAAAGTCGCCGGCTCGTCGACGACTTCGAGGGCTGACTGTCCGTGCCCGGCGCACGCTCAGGGCCGCCGGCCTGGGCCGGTGAGACAGTACTGAACGCTGAACCGCCACTCCCACTCCAGGACTCCCACAGCGCCAGTGACATGACACACCCTCAGCTCAGGCGTGGATCCAGGTTCAGGAGTTCGTCGTTGGTGCGGTACCGCGGGCCCGCCAGCTCGATGACGCTGTCCCTCAGCAGTACGGGGTCCGCGCTGAGATCGCCCAGCCCGCACAGCGCGTGGTACCCGAAGCCGCGCAGGTAGGGCACCGTCCAGGTCAGTCTGCTCAGCCCGAAGTCGTGCGAGGTCGGCCCCAGCCGCACCACAAGCAGGTTCTTGTAGGTCGTGATGTCCTCCCCGACCACCGCGTCGAAGGTGTGGAGAAGACCGATGAAGTCCACATCGGGCCAGGGGATGTCCACCTTCCGCCCGAAACCGTCCGTAAAACTCAGCGTCGAACGGGACAGCACCAGGTACGCCCGCCGGTCCCAGGCCCAGAAGTACACGATCAGCACGGGGAAGAGGGCCAGGCCGGCCGTGGCGACCACCGCCTGCCAGTCCCACTTCAGGAGGACCGTCGCGCACAGCAACCCGGCCAGGAGCAGAACCGTCAGCACGACCGTGAGCGCCTTGCGCCGGCGCACGCTCCCCTCCAGGTCGTGCCGTCCGAATTCGACCGTCTTCCGCGCGTCGGACGGGGACGGGACAGGAACGCCGCCGTCGGCGGGCACGGCCGGGAGCCTGGGCGCCCTGTTCCGGGCGAGGGCCAGTTGATCCGTGGTGAGCGTTCCTCGCTGTTCCGGCCGCGGTTTGCCGTTCGCCACGAGGGTGCGCAGCAAGTGCTCGTAGATGACACGGAAGGTCAGCAGCTCCGGGCCGCCGGGCAGCCCGGACCGCAGCAGTTCGAGCAACGCACCGGTGAAGGTCGTATGACGGGCGCCGACCGCGGTGTGCGAGGGGGCGGTGGCCGATGTCGAGGTCAGCGTGTAGGTGCCGACGATCTCGACCTGGGCGGATGCCAGCGAGACCGGATCGCCCATCGCCTCGATGGCACGGCCCGAGAAGCAGCAGTCGAGGATCAGGACACGATTGCGCGCCGGAGATCCCGCGATGCATTCCCTGATGTGCGCGAACGGCAGCCCCGACCACTTCAGACGCCCGCGCCGGGTGGTCCGCAGGCCGAGGTGGAGTTCGCCTCTCTCGTCCACGAGGCCGTGCCCGGCGAAGTACACCAGAAGGAGGTCCTCCGCCTGCTCGGCGGCCCGTTCCAGTTGTTCGCCCACCTCCATCACAGCGCCGGGATCGTGCAGAACCGTGCAGTGACCGGGCGGGAGGCCGAGGGACCACGGGCTGGTCAGAACCTCGGCGAGATCGGTGACGTTGTTGGTCACCGCGTCGAGTGCGGGCAACGCCGAGTCCTCATACACGGCTGTCCCGATCAGCAGCGCGCGGGACCGGGCCGGATCCGCCAGACTCACTTTCCCGCCCTTCTCCACCGGTGGTCGCCCGTATCCCTACGGGCCATGGCCCGTACCTCTGCCGGCCGTCGCCCTTACCCCTACTGGCCGTTGCACGGATCCCTACTGACCGTCGGCCGGATCTCCGCCGGCCGCCGGCGGGTGCAGCACGGTCTCGATCACTGCCTGCGCGTCCGGCACGCGCCGGGCAGCCACCGTCACCTTGTCCCCGGTCGGCGAGGTCACCTCGACCGTCACGTCCGAACGCCGCTGCTGGAGCCAGACGGAGACCGATCGTGCCAGCACCGCGCCGGCGCCACCACTGCCGACGGCAACAACCAATGTGTCGGCCAGGGCGCCCATGTGCTCGGCGCCGATGGGCCGTTGCTCGATGCGTACGCGTCCACGCAAGGCGTCCTCGCGCGCCAGCCACTGGTGCAGCGACGCCAGTTCGGCGGCGACGTCATGGCCCTCAGCGATCCGTACACGAGCAGACACCAAGGCGTCCCTCCCCCACTCCCTCAGCCGGATGGCGCTGAGTATAGGTGTCGGGACGGTACGGGAACGTCCGTTTCCGGACGCGGGAATCATCCACCGGACCGGCCTTCGGGGCGGCCTTCGGGGCGGCCTTCGGGGCGGCCTCGGGGCGGATGTTCGGACCTGCCCTGCGATGCCCGCTCCCGTCCTGCGGCGCCCGCTCCGGCCCTGTTACGCCTGTTCCAGTGCGGCGGCCAACTCGTCCAGGCTGTCCGACCGCCGGTCGAAGGTGTCGGAGCTCTTCGGAGGATCCCCGCCCGGCCTCCGTACATAGGCGGTCCGCATTCCCACCGCCTGAGCCCCGCGAAGGTCCCAGGCGTGGGCGGCGACCATCAGCACCCGTCCCGGCGGGCATCCTGCTGCGTCGACCGCGAGCCGGTAGACCTCCGGCGCGGGCTTGTAGGCCCGGGCCTCTTCGGCGGACAGGACCTGGTGCCAGCGCAGTCCGGCGTACGCGTGGAGACGCAGCAAGGTCGCGCGGCCGGCGTTCGACAGCCCCAGCACGGGAAAACGCCGTGCGAGGCGTGCGAGTCCGGCGAGCGAGTCGTTCCAGGGCTCCAGGCGCCGGCTCGCGCCGGCCAGCCGCTCGATGGCCGCCGGGTCGGTGAGCCCGGCACGGCCGGCCACGCGGTGAGCCGCTTCGCGGTCGATGACCTCGGAGCCGGCGTACGCGCGGCTGCCCTTCCCGATGCGGTGCTGCTCGTGCGCCACATGCCGCTGCCACACGGTGAGCAGCTGATCGACCGCCGCGTCGTCGGCCGCCGGTACCGCGTGGCGGATGGCCGCTCGCAGTCCGCCCGGCTCGTCGACCATCGTTCCGAGTACGTCGAAGACGACAACCTCGATGTCGCATGTCTCGGGCATCCGGTCCCTCCGGGTTCATGGTCGTGTCACCGGTTCAACAGGTGACGAGTCTTGCCCGCCCTCGCGTCACTGGTCAAGATGGTGACGTGACGTTCGTCTTCGTGAGTGGCAACCCGGCTCTGGACCTGGTCGGCACCGTCGAGTCCCGTCGGCACACGGCCGTCGACCTGCTGGCCGCCCCCACCGACCTCGACCGATGGGTCCGCGAGTGCGAAGGGCTCCCCGATCAGGTGACCGCCGACACCGCGGCCTTCGCCTCCGCGCTGCAACTCCGTGAGGCGATCCACCAACTGGCGCTCGCGCGCATACAGAACCGCCGCTTCACACCGGCCGGGCTGGACATCGTCAACAAGGCCGCCACCGGGCCGGTCCCCACGGTCGAACTCAGCGACGCGGGACTGCGTGTGTCAGGAGACCTCCGCTCCGCACTGACCCATGTCGCCCGCAGCGGTATCGCCGTACTCGCCGACCGCGGGGCGTGCCTGAAGGAGTGCGGACGTCCGGACTGCACCCGCCTCTATCTCGACCGCTCCCGCGGCGCACGCCGTACCTGGTGCGGCATGGACGCCTGCGGCAATCGCGTCAAGGCTGCGGCCTATCGCGCCCGCAGGCAGGCCACCGGGCAGGGCCCCCCGCCCAGGTAGCGCGTCCGCGTGTCCGCTGCGGGACGGGACCGGACTGCGCCGACGACCGCATTCCTTCAGGCATGCCCGGCGGCCCGGCGCTGCGTGGCGCGGTGGGCGAGGGCGTCGATGATGCGCTGCCATGCCGGCGACGTCTCCGAGATCCGGGAGGAGACCAGTTGCATGTACCCGACCGATCGCTGTCCCGCTCGTGTTCGATCTCCCAGGCGTCCAGGTCATCGATGAGCCGGTCCAGACGTGGATCGTCCGGATCCCAGTCGACGGACTGATCGCAGGCGAGATACAGGCGCGTGGTCTCGGGATCGTCGAAGCCGGCGTTCTTGTCCCGTATCCGCTCCGGCATGGCGTGCGGGTCCAGGGCCTGCATCAGGATCCACGCGTCGCGCTCCAGTCGTACTCTCAGTTCACTGAACCCGAGACCGCGCATCCGGTTCAGGACGGCGACCACCTCAGGAGGCAGAAAAAGCCCCTCGCCCTCGGCCAGTTCGGCGATTCTGCGGCGGTATTCGGTGAGCTCGCGGATCCTGCGCCGCAGTTCGGCGTCGATGCCGGTGATGGCCTCGGCGAATTCGGCCGGCTGCGCATGCAGCAGCGCGTCGATACGGGCCAGGGGCACGCCCGCATCGGCGAGGGTCCTGATCCGGATGAGATCCACGGCCGCTTGCGCGCTGTAGCGGCGGTAGCCGGAGGCATCACGCTCGGGCTCGGGCAACAGCCCGATGTGGTGGTAGTGGCGAACGGTGCGCACAGTCACGCCGGCGGCTGCCGCGAGCTGACCGATCGTGAGCACGCACTGCCCTCCTCGGGTCTTCTCTTCGCGGAACGCGGCTGGTGCAGGTGGACCCGGTGCACTGCCGTGCGGACTCTGGGGGCAAGCCCGGCCGAGTCCAGGAGCGAGCCGTCCCGACTCCAGGAGCGAGCCCGGCCGACTCCAGGGGCAAGCCGTCCCGACTCCAGGAGCGAGCCCGGCCGAGTCTAGGGGCGAGCCCGGCCGAGGACATCGCGGATCGCGTCGACGACGGCATCGGGCCGGTCGAAGCAGAGCCGGTGGTGGCTGGTGTCGGAGATGATGCGCTGCTCCCCGTACGAGACCGCGCTCACCAGGGCCGCGTCCATCCGCCTCCGGCCGTCGTTCATCTCCCGCGGCGTCCGCTCCGGCTCCGTCGCCGACGCCTGCCGGCCCGGCTCTGCCCCCACGACGGACAGTGCAACCACCGGGACATCGGGAAGATCCGGCCCGGCCCGTAGCTCACGGGCGAGCTCGGTCAGCCGGGTGCGCTCGGCGATGCCGGCGCGCATCCACGCGTCACTCACATGGGCCTCGGTCAACGGTTCTTGCAGGTGCTCCGGGTAGTCCGCGAGCAGCTCGGCGAACATCTCGCGCAGGGCCGGTCGCATCCGTTCCGACTGCTCCAGGTCAGGCCCCATCCGCTCGACCGCGGCCAGCCCCGCCGACGGGGGCATGAAGTCGTCCCAGTCGCGGTGAAAGGCGTCCAGCCAGACCAACCCGACCACATCCTGCGGGTACAGCTGCGCGAACCGATGCGCGTAGAAGCCGCCGAGCGAGTGCGGCACCAGAACGTACGGACCCGCGACGCCCTGAGCGCGCAGCAGCTCGCGCAGTTCCGTGGCGACCGCGGCCGCCGTACGCGGCAGCCGGAGGGGATCGCTGTAGCCGGTGCCGCCACGGTCGTACACCACAGCGGTGGTGAACTGCGCAACCTCTTGCTGAACGCCGAAATAGTCCAGGCCGACCGCCCCGGCCCCCGGCAGGAACACCACGGCCGGCCCGCCGCCACCCGACCGGTGCACAAAGATCCGGCGCCCGCCGACCTCCTGAAACCCCCCGACCGGCGGACCGAACCGAACCGGAACCGGGAAAGTGCTGTTGTCCGTCATGCCCTCAGGCTGCAACCCTGACGCAGGGTCAGGGTCAACCCACTCTGGATCCGGAGAGCTTGAACCGCTTCGTGGGTCGTGGGATGAGGGTGCCGGATCCGAGGCAGCAGACGGTTCCCGGGATCAGGTCTGGGCCATGTCCACGAACCGTGAGTAGTGGCCCTGGAATGCGACAGTGATCGTCGCCGTCGGGCCGTTACGGTGCTTGGCCACGATCAGGTCCGCCTCGCCCGCACGCGGGGACTCCTTCTCGTAGGCGTCCTCACGGTGCAGCAGGATCACCATGTCGGCGTCCTGCTCGATCGAGCCCGACTCACGCAGGTCGGACACCATGGGCTTCTTGTCCGTACGCTGCTCGGGGCCACGGTTCAGCTGCGAGAGCGCGATGACCGGGACTTCCAGTTCCTTCGCCAGCAGCTTGAGGTTTCGCGACATGTCGGAGACTTCCTGCTGGCGGCTCTCGGGGCGCCGCGAACCGCCGGACTGCATCAGCTGCAGATAGTCGATCACGACCAGCTTCAGGTCCTGGCGCTGCTTGAGCCGTCGGCACTTCGCGCGGATCTCCATCATCGACAGGTTCGGAGAGTCGTCGATGAAGAGCGGTGCGGCGGTGACATCCGGCATCCGCCGTGCCAGCCGTGTCCAGTCCTCGTCCGTCATGGAACCCGACCGCATGTGGTGCAGCGCCACCCGTGCCTCCGCCGACAGCAGACGCATGGCGATCTCGTTGCGGCCCATTTCGAGGGAGAAGATCACACTGGGCAGCGCGGCCTTGATGGAGCAGGCCCGGGCGAAGTCCAGCGCGAGCGTCGACTTACCCATGGCGGGGCGGGCCGCGATGACGATCATCTGGCCCGGGTGCAGACCGTTCGTCAGCGCGTCCAGGTCCGTGAAACCGGTCGGAACGCCGGACATCTGGCCGCTGCGTGAACCGATCGCCTCGATCTCGTCGAGCGCGCCCTCCATGATGTCGCCCAGCGGCAGATAGTCCTCGGATGTGCGCTGCTCGGTGACCGCGTAGATCTCGGCCTGGGCCGAGTTGACGATCTCGTCCACGTCGCCGTCGGCGGCGTATCCCATCTGCGTGATCTTCGTGCCGGCCTCGACCAGCCTGCGCAGCACCGCCCGCTCGTGGACGATCTCCGCGTAGTACTCGGCGTTGGCGGCTGTCGGAACCGACTGGACGAGCGTGTGCAGATAGGGCGCACCGCCGACCTTCTTGATCTCGCCGCGCTTGACGAGTTCGGCGGCGACCGTGATCGGGTCGGCGGGCTCGCCCTTCGCGTAGAGGTCGAGAATCGCCTGGTAGACGGTCTCGTGTGCGGGGCGGTAGAAGTCCTGGCCCTTGATGACCTCGACGACGTCGGCGATGGCGTCCTTGGAGAGCAGCATGCCGCCCAGTACGGACTGCTCTGCGTCGATGTCCTGCGGGGGGACGCGCTCGAACGCGGGGGACCCGCCGTCCCAGGAGCCGTTCTCCCGGCCCCGGTCGTGCTGCTCCCGGCCCCCGGCCCCCTCACCTCGGCGCTGGCGGGAGACGGGCAGACGGTCACCCGGACTGCTCTCGGCCCAGGGGTCGTCCAAGGGCTCGGGAATGCTCACCGGCCCACCTCCTCCCGTCCGCTCAGCGGACCTAGCCGTGCGACTCTTTCTTACGGCACGGCACCGACAAACAAGGGGCCCGACTCCGCGAACGGCGCGTCGGGCGCCGGTCCACGGTAGGCCCGCAGACACCGTCAGCCAATCTTGTTATCCACAGGCCCTGTGGGTGACGGACCCCAGCCTGTGGGTAACTCACCAAAACCTGTGCACGGGTCGGGGGACAGCGCTGTGGACAAACTCATAGCCCCACCCCGACCACCCACCTGACCTGCACATTCGCCATCCACCGGCTGTGGGGGAGAAAAACTTTTCCGACTGGACCAAGATCACGACAAACAACGCACAGCCCGAGCCGGAACGAGAAGATCCGTAAGGGTCACGGACCTATTGCATCGCTTACCTGTGGAAGATTAGATTGTCCCGCATGACACAGGCCCCCACGGCACCCAAACCCAGCCGCCGACGGCACGACCGGGAGATCATCGCCCTCGCCGTACCCGCCTTCGGCGCGCTGGTCGCCGAGCCGCTCTTCGTCATGGTCGACAGCGCCATCGTCGGCCACCTCGGCACCCGTCAGCTGGCGGGGCTCGGGGTCGCGGCGGCCCTGCTGAGTACAGCCGTGAGCATCTTCGTCTTCCTCGCCTATGCCACGACGGCCGCTGTCGCGCGACGAGTGGGCGCGGGAGACCTGCAGGCCGCCATCCGGCAGGGCATGGACGGCATCTGGCTCGCCCTGCTGCTCGGCGCTCTCGTCATCGCCGTCGTCCTGCCCACCGCCCCCTGGCTGGTGAGCATCTTCGGAGCCTCCGCCGACGCCTCCCCGTACGCGGTCACCTATCTACGGATTTCGAGCATCGGCATCCCGGCGATGCTGGTGGTACTGGCGGCCACCGGTGTGCTGCGAGGGCTCCAGGACACCAGAACCCCGCTGTACGTCGCGATCGGCGGCTTCGCGGCCAATGCCGCACTCAACGCGGCGCTCGTCTACGGAGCCGGTCTGGGCATCGCCGGATCCGCCTGGGGCACGGTGATCGCCCAGTTCGCCATGGTCGCCGTCTATCTGGTGGTGGTCGTACGGGGCGCCAGGAAGCACGGCGCTTCCCTCCTCCCGGACATGGCTGGGATCCGGGCCTGCGCCCAGGCCGGGGTCCCCCTCCTGGTCCGGACACTGTCCCTGCGGGCCGTCCTGATGACAGCGACCGCTGTGGCGGCTCACCTGGGCGACACCGATGTGGCCGCACACCAGATCGTGCTCTCCCTCTGGAGCCTGCTCGCGTTCGCCCTGGACGCCATCGCCATCGCCGGACAGGCGATCATCGGCCGGTATCTGGGGGCAGGAGACGCCGAGGGGGCAAAAGAGGCGTGCCGCCGCATGGTGCAGTGGGGCATCGCCTCAGGCGTCGTACTGGGTGCGCTGGTCGTGGCGTCCCGGCCGCTGTTCGTTCCCCTGTTCACCAGCGACGAGGCGGTACGGGACGTGCTGCTGCCTGCCCTGCTCGTCGTGGCGGTCGCCCAGCCGATCTCCGGCATCGTCTATGTCCTGGACGGGGTACTGATGGGCGCCGGCGACGGCCGATACCTGGCCTGGGCCATGGTCGTCACCCTGGCGGTCTTCACCCCGGTAGCCCTCCTCGTACCGACGCTGGGCGGTGGGCTGACGGCGCTGTGGTGGGCGATGGCTCTGATGATGGCGGTCCGGACAGTGACTCTCTGGCTCCGGGCCCGCTCAGGCCGCTGGATCGTTACGGGCGCCACGCGCTGACCCCAGTGTCGGCAACTGAGCGAGGCAGCCCGGTCAGCAGCTGAGCGAGGCAGCCAGGGTTTCACGTGAAACCGGCGAAGGTTCTTCACCAGCGAAACAGCGAAAGGGCCGCCTCCCGAAGGAGACGGCCCTTTCCATGCTCTGCCGAGCGCTGCAGTTACGCGGCGATGACCTCGATGCCGACCTGCGCGGCAACGTCGGCGTGCAGACGCACGGACACCTGGTGGGCGCCCAGGGTCTTGATCGGCGAACCGAGCTCGACACGACGCTTGTCGACCACGGGGCCACCGGCAGCCTTGATCGCCGAGGCGATGTCGGCCGGGGTGACGGAACCGAAGAGGCGGCCGGCGTCGCCGGAGCGAACGGCCAGACGAACCTTCACGCCCTCGAGCTTGGCCTTGACCTCATTGGCCTGCTCAATGGTCGCGATCTCGTGGATCTTGCGGGCGCGGCGAATCTGCGCCACGTCCTGCTCGCCACCCTTGGTCCAGCGGATCGCGAAACCACGCGGGACCAGGTAGTTGCGGGCGTAACCGTCCTTGACGTCAACGACGTCGCCGGCGGAGCCGAGGCCAGCGACCTCGTGGGTGAGGATGATCTTCATTTTTCGGTCACCCTTCCCTTATCGCGCAGTGGACGTGTAGGGCAGCAGCGCCATCTCACGGCTGTTCTTGACAGCCGTGGCGACGTCACGCTGGTGCTGCGTGCAGTTGCCGGTGACGCGGCGGGCACGGATCTTGCCACGGTCGGAAATGAACTTCCGCAGCATGTTCGTGTCCTTGTAGTCCACGTACTGGGTCTTGTCCTTGCAGAAAGCGCAGACCTTCTTCTTAGGCTTGCGCACAGGCGGCTTCGCCATGGTGTTTCTCCTGTGTGATCAAGAAGTGGGGGTACGGGCTGCCCTAGAAGGGCGGCTCGTCCGAGTAGCCACCGCCGGAGCCGGAACCGCCGGAGCTTCCGCCCCAGCCGCCCCCGCCCTGCTGCTGGCCGCCGCCGGCCGGCGCGTTGGAGGCCCACGGGTCGTCGGCGGGTGCACCGCCACCGCCCTGCTGGCCTCCGCTGGGGGCTCCGCCCCAGTTGCCGCCGCCCTGCTGCTGGCCGCCACCGCCGCCGTAACCACCCTGGCCGCCCTGACCGCCTCGACCGGTGGTCTTGGTGACCTTGGCCGTGGCCGTCTTGAGGCTGGGGCCGACTTCCTCGACGTCCAGCTCGTAGACCGTGCGCTTGACGCCCTCACGGTCCTCGTAGGACCGCTGCTTCAGCCGGCCCTGCACGACGACGCGCATGCCTCGCTGAAGCGACTCCGCGACGTTCTCCGCCGCCTGACGCCAGACCGAGCAAGTGAGGAACAGGCCCTCGCCGTCCCTCCACTCATTGGTCTGCTTGTCGAAGATGCGGGGAGTGGACGCGACACGGAACTTCGCGACCGCCGCACCGGACGGGGTGAAGCGCAGCTCGGGGTCGTCGACGAGATTGCCGACGACCGTGATGACGGTCTCGCCTGCCATGGGTGAACCTCTCGGCGGGGATTGCTTGGCTGCTTGGTGCTACTCGGACCCGATGACTGCTGAGCTAGACGCTCAGTGGGTCTCGGGGCGGAGGACCTTGGTCCGGAGGACCGACTCGTTCAGGTTCATCTGGCGGTCGAGCTCCTTGACGACCGCAGGCTCGGCCTGCAGGTCGATGACCGAGTAGATGCCCTCGGGCTTCTTCTTGATCTCGTAAGCGAGACGACGACGGCCCCAGGTGTCGACCTTCTCAACCTTTCCTTCGCCCTCACGGACGACGGAGAGGAAAGTCTCGATCAGCGGGGAGACAGCGCGCTCCTCGAGTTCGGGGTCGAGGATGACCATCACTTCGTAGTGACGCATGTGGAACCCACCTCCTTTGGACTCAGCGGCCACGGTCGTTCCGTGGCAGGAGGGTCGTGATGCGTACGCAACGGTATCGGCAGCCACCGACAATCCACTTTCGCGAAGAAAGGGATTGTTCACTGGGCTGGGCAGACACCGGTGCAGACCGTACAGACTACCCGCACACCCGCTTCCGGTTGAAATCCGGCGGTCACGGGGCAGACTCTCTAGGTGTGGGATGTGAGCGGCGTTACAGTACGCCGCCTTATGCCAGGAGGTGCCTGATGGCTCAGGCAGCGCGACACAACCCTGCTCCGCGACACAACGCCGTCGCCTCTCTCTTCGCCTCGGACGGCAAGCCGCACCCGCTGGAGGACAGCCTGGGCGTGGTGGCACTCGTCCTCGGTGTGGTGGCACTCGTCGCGGCCGGGTTCAACAATCTCCATCTGCTGAGCTCCTGGGCAGGGCTGGTGGGGATCCTCATCGGCGCCTACGGGATGTTCATCTCGGTCACGACCCGTGAACGGTTCATCGTGATCCTCGGAATCGGCGCCTCCGCGGTGGGCTTCTACATCGGCATGGCGCACGGCGGTCTCTTCGGTGGGGTGCTCGGCGGCTGAGGGCCGCCGCGGCACTAGTCCGATACGGCCAGTCGGGGCGCTCCACGGCAGCAGTAGGCTTCGGCGGGAGAGCCGACGCCCCTGTAACCATGGGGACACGCCTGCCGAGGAGCGCCCCGCATGAGCCTGACCCTGAGGACCATCAGCCGCGAGCAGCATCTGGCGTACATCCAGAGTCTGCCGTCGGCGAGCCACTGCCAGGTCCCCGCGTGGGCGGAAGTGAAGACGGAGTGGCGCTCGGAGAGCCTCGGCTGGTTCGACAAGGACGGCCTGATGGTCGGCGCCGGTCTGGTGCTCTACCGGCAGCTCCCCAAGATCAAGCGGTACCTCGCCTACCTCCCCGAGGGGCCGGTCCTCAACTGGTACGCCCCGAATCTCAACGAGTGGCTCCAGCCGATGCTGGCCCACCTCAAGGAGCAGGGCGCGTTTTCGGTGAAGATGGGGCCGCCGGTGGTCATCCGCCGGTGGAATGCGGCGGCGATCAAGTCGGGTATCCAGGACCCCGACGTGAAGCGGCTGCGCGACGTCGAGGCCACCCACATCGAGCCCCGCGCGTTCGAGGTGTCCGACCGGCTGCGGAAGATGGGCTGGCAGCAGGGCGAGGACGGCGGAGCCGGCTTCGGCGATGTGCAGCCCCGCTACGTCTTCCAGGTCCCGCTGGCCAACCGTTCGCTCGACGACGTCCTCAAGGGCTTCAACCAGCTGTGGCGACGCAACATCAAGAAGGCCGAGAAGGCCGGTGTCGAGGTCGTCCAGGGCAGCTACGAGGACCTCGCGGAGTGGCAGCGGCTGTACGAGATCACCGCTGAGCGCGATCACTTCCGGCCGCGCCCGCTCTCGTACTTCCAGCGCATGTGGTCGGTGCTCAACACCGAGGACCCGAACCGGATGCGGCTGTACTTCGCCCGCCACGACGGTGAGAACGTCGCGGCGGCCACGATGCTGATCGTCGGCGGTCACGTCTGGTACTCCTACGGTGCGTCCGCCAACCACAAGCGCGAAGTGCGGCCGTCGAACGCCATGCAGTGGCGGATGCTTCGGGACGCCTACGCCATGGGCGCCACCGTCTACGACCTGCGAGGTATCTCCGATTCGCTGGACGAGACCGACCACCTCTTCGGGCTGATCCAGTTCAAGGTGGGCACCGGCGGCGAGGCCGTGGAATACATCGGCGAGTGGGACTTCCCGCTCAACAAGCTGCTGCACAAGGCTCTCGACATCTACATGTCGCGCCGTTAAGGAGGATGATGGTGCCGGAATCCTGCCCGGCACATCCGTCCTGTCAGTTCCGTAAGGCCCCTGGGACCCGTAAGAACCGCGAGTCCCGTAAGAACCCTGGGGCCCGTAACAACCGCGAGTCCCGTAAGTCCCGTTAGCTTCGATCGTTCCGCTCGTTCCGTTCATACCTCTGATACACCGCAGCTCCGAGAAAGGTTCCGGTCCGGCCATGGCGCTGACCCTCTATGTCGACACCGCGCGCTGGCGGGCGCACCAGAAGTCCGTGCTCGACCAGTTCCCGGGGATCGTTCCGGTCTGCAAGGGCAACGGCTACGGCTTCGGCCACGGCCGGCTCGCGGACGAGGTGACGCGCTTCGGTTCCGAGATCATCGCGGTCGGCACCACGTACGAAGCCGCCCGGATGAAGGACTCCTTCGGGGGTGACCTGCTCGTCCTCACACCGTTCCGCCGCGGCGAGGAGCCCGTACCGCTCCCCGACCGGGTGATCCGCTCCGTCTCATCGGTCGACGGCGTACACGCCCTGGTCGGCGCCCGCGTCGTCATCGAGTGCATGAGCTCGATGAAGCGCCACGGTGTCTCCGAGGCGGACCTGGGCAGGCTCCACGCGGCCATCGACGACGTACGCCTGGAAGGCTTCGCGCTGCACCTCCCGCTGGACCGCATGGACGGTTCGGACGCGGTCGAGGAGGTCATCGCATGGATGGACAGGCTGCGCAACGCGCGTCTGCCGCTCCACACCATGTTCGTGAGCCATCTGAAGGCGGAGGAACTGGCGCGGCTGCAGCAGCAGTTCCCGCAGACGCGCTTCCGCGCCAGGATCGGCACGCGGCTTTGGCTGGGCGACCACGATGCGACGCAGTACCGCGGCTCCGTCCTGGACGTCACCCAGGTCGTGAAGGGCGACCGGTTCGGCTACCGGCAGCAGAAGACCGCTTCCGACGGCTGGCTGGTGGTGGTCGCCGGCGGTACGTCGCACGGAGTGGGCCTGGAAGCGCCGAAGGCGCTGCACGGGATGATGCCGCGCGCGAAGGGTGTCGCGCGCGCGGGCCTGGCCACGGTGAACCGGAACCTGTCGCCTTTCGTGTGGGCGGGCAAGCAGCGCTGGTTCGCGGAGCCGCCGCACATGCAGGTGTCGATCCTCTTCGTCCCTTCGGACGCGCAGGAGCCGAAGGTGGGGGACGAACTGGTGGCTCATCTGCGGCACACGACGACCCAGTTCGACCGCCTCGTCGATCACTGACACA
This sequence comes from Streptomyces sp. SID10853, assembly GCF_010548145.1. Classification (GTDB taxonomy): domain Bacteria; phylum Actinomycetota; class Actinomycetes; order Streptomycetales; family Streptomycetaceae; genus Streptomyces. The sequence goes on along the minus strand of NZ_JAAGLN010000001.1, from coordinate 159,578 downwards.
GCGCCCCGGCCGGGCCACCGCCCGGCCGGTAGCCCGGCCGTCCGGCTATTCGCGCACCGCTCCGCTGCCCCACTCGACCTGTGGGCCCTCGGCCTGGTGGGCGGCGTGCCGCGCCGGATGGGCGGCAGCGCCCAGCACGAACACGTCCTCAGCGCCGTCCAGCACGCCGCCCGACGGATCGTCGGAGCCGTCCCTGCGCACCCCGTCGCGCTCCGGCATCAGGATGTCCCGCACGATCACCGCGCAGATGTAGAGCGTTCCGGCCAGGTGCAGGGCGATGGCGAACTGGTAGCCCTCGGGCGGCAGCCCCTTGGGTTTGTCGCCCGACATCGTGTACGCGAGGTACAGCCAGATGCCCAGGAAGTACATGACTTCGCAGCCCTGCCAGATGAGGAAGTCCCGCCAGCGTGGCCTGGCCAGCGCCGCGAGCGGGATCAGCCACAGGACGTACTGCGGCGAGTAGACCTTGTTGGTGAGGATGAAAGCGGCGATGACCAGGAAGGCGAGCTGCGCGAACCGCGGGCGGCGCGGGGCGGTCAGAGTGAGGGCCACGATTCCGCCGCACGCCACGATCATCAGCAGCATCGCCCAGGTGTTGACGTTGCCCACGTCGAGGGGCTTCCCGGTGCGCTGGGTGATGATCAGCCAGAACGAACCGAAGTCGACGTTCCGTTCCTGGCTGAACGTGTAGAACTTCTTCCACCCCTCGGGCGCCGGCAGCATGACGGGCAGATTCACGACGAGCCAGGCCGCGACCGCGCCGAACACGGCCAGCCCGTACTCCCGCCATTTCCCGGCGCGCCAGCACAGCACGAGGAGCGGGCCGAGGATCAGCACCGGATAGAGCTTGGCGGCGGTCGCCAGGCCGATCAGGATCCCGAAGGCGAGCGCACGCCCCCTTGACCACATCAGCATCGCCGCAGCGGTGAGAGCGACCGCGAACAGGTCCCAGTTGATGGTGGCCGTGAGCGCGAAGGCAGGGGCGAGGGCGACCAACAGGCCGTCCCAGGGGCGGCGCCGATGGGTGCGGGTGACGCAGACCGCGATGACAGCGGTGCAGATCATCAGCATGCCCGCGTTGACCATCCAGTAGATCTGCTCGCGGTGCTGCATGGCGCCCCCGTGCGGGGTGAGCCAGGAGGCGACCTCCATGAACAAGCCGGTGAGCACCGGATATTCGAGGTACGACATGTCGCCGTTGATGCGGTCGAAGTACGGGACGAGGTCGTCGGCGAAGCCGCGACCGACGTAGAGGTGGGGGATGTCCGAGTAGCAGGCGTGGTTGTACTGGGATGTTGCCCCCTGGAACCACGCCCAGTCGTAGCAGGGCATCTTCTGCACCATGCCGAGAGCGAACATGCCGATCGCGACCAGGGCGATGACGCGGACGGGGGTGAGTCTGCCGAAGCCCCCGCGGGCCCACCGTCCGGCCGGTCCCCCGATCAGTTCGCTGCCCGCCGCGGCGGTCTCGTCCTGCTGAGTGGGCCGCACCACGGGTTCTGCGGTCTTCAGTGCGGGCCGGTCCTCGTGCGCGCTCGTCATGGCGCACATCCTGCCGTACGCGGCTGTGCCCGCGTGGAGGGCCGCAGCAGCGGGCGGCCGCACAGCCGGAAGGGCCGCCACAGCGGATGAGCTGTGACGGCCCTCGTGGTGGGGACCGAGCCCTGATCAGGTGCGTGGGCTCAGGGGGCTGTCATCCGCCGGGCCCGCCGATGAAACCGCCACCGCCGCCGGCTCCGCCCGGATCACCGCCGGTGTCGGAGGTGTCGCTGGGAGTGGGGCTGGCGCCGCCGTCGGTTCCGCCGTCCGCCGTTCCCGCGTCGGTCCCGCCGTCGTTGCCGCAGGTCCAGTCCGTCCACTTGTTGCAGGACTCGGTCGGAGAGGGCGTCGGGGAGGGCGTCTCGGACGGGCTGGGCGAAGGAGAGGACTGCGACGGGGTCGGCGACGGCGAGTGTGTCGGCGTCGGCTTGGGGCTCGCGACTCCGCTGCCGTAGACCACCTTCCCGATCGGTTCGGGTGCCGGGAAGTCCTTGGCAGGGGTGTTCTTGAGCGCCTGCGCCATGTAGTTGTGCCAGATTTTCGCCGGGAACGAGGCACCGTGGATCTGGTCCTCACCACCGGTGCCGTACATCTCCTCGAACTGGCGGTTCTGGCCCTTCGCGTCGTCGTTGAAGCGGTACATGTCGATGGCGGTGGAGAGCTGCGGGGTGTAGCCGATGAACCAGGCGGACTTGTTGCCGTCGGTGGTGCCGGTCTTTCCCGCGATCTGCCGGCCGGGGATCCTGGCAGCGGTTCCGGTGCCCTTGTCGACCACGGTCTTCAGCACATTGGTGACGTTGCTGGCGATGGCCGACGAGAACGCCGACTTCTCCACATGCTCGTGCTGGTAGACGGTCCTGCCCTCGCTGGTGACCTTGGTGACCGAGAAAGGCTCGTTCTGCCGGCCGTTGTTGGCGAAGGTGCCGTACGCGCCCGCCATCCGGATCGCGCTGGGGCTTGAGGTGCCGATGGAGAAGGAGGGGTAGTCCGAGCTGGCCATGCTCTGCTTGTCGTCGCGCAGGCCGGCGTCGATGGCGGCCTGGCGCACCTTGTCGGTGCCGACATCCATGCCGAGCTGGACATATGCGGAGTTCACGGACTCCCGCATGGCCTCACGCAGATCGATGCGGTAGTCCGGAGCCCCGCCCAGGGACTGGTGTTCGTCGTTCGGCTGGAGCCACTCCTTGCCCTCCTTGTTCTTCCACACGGTGCCGTCGTAGTTTCTGATCTTCAGATTGTCCTGACCGCTGTAGAGGCTCTTGGGCGAGACGGGCGTACGGTCCGACTCGGGCTGGTCCGCGTCGAGACTCGGGTTGCGCTTCCCGTACTCCAGGGCGGCGGCCAGCACGAACGCCTTGAAGGTCGATCCGACCTGGGCACCGGTGTAGTCCGCGTTGTTCGTGTAGTGCTTGGTCGCGTCCTCGCCGCCGTAGATGGCGGCGATGGCCCCGGTCTGCGCGTCCACCGACGCCCCGCCGAACTGAACATGCGTGTCGGTCTTCGGCCGCTTGGCAGGGTCGATGTTGGCCTTGCGTACCTTCTCGACGGAGGATTCCAGCGCCTTGACCTTCTTCTTGTCGAAGGTCGTGTGGATCTGGTAGCCGCCCTTGGCGAGGTCATCGGATGTGATGCCCTGCTTGTTGTTGTTCACGAAATACGACTTCGCCAGGTCGACGAGGTAGCCGGTCTGACCGCCCAGCTGGGCGTCCTTCTTCGGCGGGTCCACCTTCGGGAACGTCTTGTACTTCGCCCGCTCGGCAGCGGACAGGCGGCCGTCCTTGACCATCTCGCCGAGGATCCACCGCCAGCGGTCGGTGGCCCGCTGGAGATTGGCTTTCGGGGTCGCCGCTGGGTCGATCCCGACGGCGCCCGCCGGGTCGAAGTAGCTGGCTCCCTTGAGCAGCGTGGCGAGGAACGCGCACTGGCTCGGGTTGAGCTTCTCGGAGTCCACCCCGAAGTACGTACGGGCCGCGGCCTGGATCCCGTAAGCGCCCCGGCCGTAGTACGACGTATTGAGGTAGTCGCTCATGATGTCGTTCTTGTTCATCTTCGCACCGACTTTGATGGAGATGAACAGTTCCTTGAACTTACGGCTGAGCGTCTGCTCCTGACCGAGCCGCGAGTTCTTCACGTACTGCTGGGTGATCGTCGAGCCGCCCTGGGTCTCACCGCCCTTGGCCATGTTGAACACGGCGCGGCCGATGCCCATGGGGTCGATGCCCTTGTCCTTGTAGAAGGACTTGTTCTCGGCGGAGACCACCGCGTTCTGCATCGCTCTGGGGATCTGCGAGAGCGGCACGATCTGCCGGTTGATCTCACCACCGGTGGCGACCATCTGGCTGCCGTCGGACCAGTAGTACACGTTGTTCTGCGCCTGCGAGGTCTTGGTGGCGTCCGGGATGCCGACCATGGCGTACGCGATGGTGCCTGCGGCCAGAACGCCGGCGCCGAAACCGACGAACAGCCCGGTCACGAGCCGCCAGGACGGCACCCAGTGACGCCAGCCGTGCAGATTCGCTCTCGGGTAGTCGATGAACCTCTTCTTCTGCGGGCCACGGTCACGACCGCCTTCCGGGCCGCTGCCACGGCCGCCGCGCCCACCACGGCCGCCACCGGAACCGCGCCGCCCACCACGGCCGCCGCCCCCGGCCTCAGCGGCGCGACGGCGTCCGCCTCCGCTGCGCTGGGCGGCCCGTCTGGCTTCGGCGCGACCGCCGTAGGGGCGCTCCTCCTCGCCGGCTGAAGCGGAAGGTGACCCGGAGGTGGTTCCCGGGGGAGCTGCGCGGCGGCCGGAAGACTGCTGGGCCTCTCGTCTGGCCGCGGCACGTCCACCACTCTGCGACTGTGGCGGTTTGCGACGGTGCTCGCTCATCGAACGACTACTCCTCGGGCAGGCACTAACGCCTGGAAACGGCAGTTGAGTTCCGGTCCCCCCGATCCGCGGACAGCCCTGTGGCAGGGCACATCCGCAGTACGCACAGCCCCTCGGCGGGGCCCGTACGCGCTGCAATCCGTGGACCGAGACGGCTGACATCCCCTGGTGTCACTCGGTCCCCGGCGGTCTGCATGCCGCACAGACTACGCACGCGCAAACCCCTCCCACTGCCGAGGTTCGCCTCAAATCAGGCAAGTTGATGCCTGTGAATCATTGATGTGACGCCGCTCACGAAAGCTCCCCTTGTCGCAAACGCGAGGTCGTTCTATCGTGCTGATGTATCGACTCGATACATCAGCACGGCATAAGCGACCCGGACGACAGAGGAGGCGAAGGTTGAGCAGGCGCTCCGGCATCCTCGAATTCGCCGTACTCGGTCTGCTCCGAGAGTCTCCAATGCACGGCTATGAGCTGCGCAAACGTCTGAACACCTCGCTGGGGATCTTCAGGGCCTTCAGTTACGGGACCCTCTACCCCTGCCTCAAGACGCTGGTCGCCAGCGGCTGGTTGATCGAGGAACCGGGCAGCGCCCCGGAGGACGCAGTGGCGGCTTCACTCGCAGGACGCCGCGCCAAGATCGTCTACAGGTTGACTGCGGACGGTAAGGAGCACTTCGAAGAGCTCCTTTCGCACACCGGACCCGACACCTGGGAGGACGAGCACTTCGCTGCACGTTTTGCCTTCTTCGGGCAGACGGAGCGCGAGGTGCGGATGCGGGTGCTGGAAGGCCGCCGCAGCCGGCTGGAGGAGCGCCTCGAAAAGATGCGCGCCTCCCTGGTCCGGACGCGCGAGCGGCTGGACGATTACACGCTTGAGCTGCAGCGGCACGGCATGGAGTCCGTGGAGCGCGAAGTGCGCTGGCTGAACGAGCTCATCGAGAGCGAGCGTGCGGGCCGGGATCAACGACGGTCCCCCGACGCCGCTCAGCAGGACATAACAGGAGATACGGGCGGCCTGCCCCGGCATCGGGGTACCACCCCGCCGGATCCGTCCGAGGACATCGCTAAGTGAAGCTCTGCGTCCGCAGGGCTTCGTCGAGAACACACAGGGAGCAACCGGAATGGGTTCGGTTCGCGTAGCCATCGTCGGCGTGGGCAACTGCGCCGCCTCGCTGGTGCAGGGCGTCGAGTACTACAAGGACGCAGATCCGGCCGGCAAGGTGCCCGGTCTGATGCACGTCCAGTTCGGCGACTACCACGTAGGTGACGTCGAGTTCGTCGCCGCCTTCGATGTCGACGCGAAGAAGGTCGGCCTCGACCTCGCGGATGCCATCGGCGCCAGTGAGAACAACACCATCAAGATCACCGACGTGCCGAACACCGGTGTGACGGTCCAGCGCGGCCACACCCACGACGGTCTCGGCAAGTACTACCGCGAGACCATCGAGGAGTCGGACGAGGCCCCGGTCGACATCGTCCAGGTCCTCAAGGACAAGCAGGTGGACGTCCTCGTCTGCTACCTGCCCGTCGGCTCCGAGGTCGCCGCGAAGTTCTACGCGCAGTGCGCCATCGACGCCAAGGTCGCGTTCGTCAACGCTCTCCCGGTGTTCATCGCCGGCACCAAGGAGTGGGCGGACAAGTTCACCGAGGCCGGCGTGCCGATCGTCGGCGACGACATCAAGTCGCAGGTGGGCGCCACCATCACGCACCGCGTCATGGCCAAGCTCTTCGAAGACCGCGGTGTGCGCCTCGAGCGCACCATGCAGCTGAACGTCGGCGGCAACATGGACTTCAAGAACATGCTGGAGCGCGACCGCCTGGAGTCGAAGAAGATCTCCAAGACGCAGTCGGTCACCTCGCAGATCCGCGACCGTGACCTGGGCGCCGACAACGTGCACATCGGCCCCTCGGACTACGTCGCCTGGCTGGACGACCGCAAGTGGGCGTATGTGCGCCTTGAGGGCCGTGCCTTCGGTGACGTTCCGCTGAACCTCGAGTACAAGCTCGAGGTGTGGGACTCCCCGAACTCCGCCGGTGTCATCATCGACGCCGTGCGTGCGGCGAAGATCGCCAAGGACCGCGGTATCGGCGGCCCGATCCTCTCCGCCTCCTCGTACTTCATGAAGTCGCCGCCGGTGCAGTACTTCGACGACGAGGCGTACGAGAACGTCGAGAAGTTCATCAAGGGCGAGGTCGAGCGCTGAAGCTCCATCTGAGAGCGGTCGAACGCTGACCGTTGAGAGCCCCGGACAGTCTCTGTCCGGGGCTCTTTCCATGCCTATGGCCCGATTCCGACGCACGTATGTGTCACATCAGAGCCACAGACTCCTTCTCGGTGACAGAACTGTCGGAGCAACCCGCTATTTTACGGGCGTCGACAACTGCGCATACGCGTACCGCTTCAAGGGGGATCTCAACCATGTCTACTCCGCCGCCCCAGGGCCAGAATCCATACGCCCAGCAGCCCAATGGCCCCTACGGACAGCCCCAGGGCGGCAATCCGTACGGACAGCAGCCACAGCAGCCGGGCCCTTACGGGCAGCCGGGGCAGCAGCCCGGGCCGTACGGACAGCCGGGCCAGCCCGGCGTCCCGCAGCAGCCCTCGCCGTATCCCAACCAGGGCGGTGGCCAGATACCCATGGCCCCGGTGGCACCGATGGCTCCGTCACGCGGCAAGGGCAAGATGATCCTGCGGGTCGTCATCGCCGTGGTCGTGATCGGCGTGGCGGCCTTCAGCTGGTACTCCAGCCAGGACGATGCAGACACCGCCAAGGTCGGCGACTGCATGCACCGAGGCAGCTCCAGCGATACCAACCCGGAACTCGAAGTCGTGGACTGCAACGACGCGAAGGCGCAGTACAAGGTCGCCGAGAAGAAGGACGGCGACGAGACCTGCGACCGCACCAAGTACAACTCGTACACCGAGACCGGTGGCAGCAAGGACTTCACGCTCTGCCTGACGGACTACAAGAAGTAGCCCGCCGCAGGAGCCACGAAGGGGCGGTGTTTCACGTGAAACACCGCCCCTTCGCCGTACCGTCCGTCATGTTTCACGTGAAACACGACTTCAGTTCTGCGCGGCCCACCACTCCTTGAGTGCCGTCACCGCTACGTCGTACTCCATCGGCCCGTTCTCCAGCCGCAGCTCAAGCAGGAACTTGTAGGCGTTGCCGATCACCGGCCCGGGCCCGACACCCAGGATCTCCATGATCTGGTTGCCATCAAGGTCGGGACGGATCGAGTCCAGCTCTTCCTGCTCCTGCAGATGCGCGATGCGCTCCTCCAGGCCGTCGTACGCGCGTGACAGAGCATTGGCTTTGCGCTTGTTCCGGGTGGTGCAGTCCGACCGTGTGAGCTTGTGCAGCCGCTCCAGCATCGGCCCGGCGTCACGTACATAGCGCCGTACAGCCGAGTCGGTCCACTCGCCGGTCCCGTAACCGTGGAAGCGCAGGTGGAGTTCCACCAGTTTGGTGACGTCCTTCACCACGTCATTGGAGTACTTGAGTGCGGTCAGGCGCTTCTTGGCCAGCTTCGCCCCCACCACCTCGTGGTGGTGGAAGGAGACACCACCGTCCTTCTCGAACCGCCGCGTCCTGGGCTTACCGATGTCGTGGAGCAGGGCCGCCAGCCGGAGCACCAGATCAGGACCGTCCTGCTCCAGGTCGATGGCCTGCTCCAGCACGGTCAGCGAGTGCTCATAGACATCCTTGTGCCGGTGGTGCTCATCACTCTCCAGACGCAGCGCGGGAAGCTCAGGGAGCACATATTCGGCAAGGCCGGTGTCGACGAGCAGAGCGAGACCCTTACGCGGGTTCGCGGACAGCAGCAGTTTGTTGAGCTCGTCACGTACGCGTTCCGCCGAGACGATCCCGATGCGCTCGGACATCGCCGTCATCGCGGCGACGACCTCGGGCGCAACCTCGAAGTCCAGCTGAGCCGCGAACCGGGCCGCCCGCATCATGCGCAGCGGATCATCGGAGAACGAGTCCTCCGGAGTGCCAGGGGTACGCAGCATCCGGCCGGCAAGGTCCTCCAGGCCGCCGTGCGGATCGATGAAAGCCTTCTCGGGAAGAGCGACAGCCATGGCGTTGACTGTGAAATCCCGGCGCAGAAGATCTTCCTCGATGGAATCGCCGTACGACACCTCCGGCTTCCGCGAGGTCCTGTCGTACGCCTCGGAGCGATACGTCGTGACCTCGATCAGATAGCCGTCCTTCTGGCAGCCGACCGTCCCGAAGGCGATCCCGACCTCCCACACCGCATCGGCCCAGGGCCGGACGATCTTCAGCACATCGTCGGGTCGGGCGTCGGTGGTGAAGTCGAGGTCATTGCCGAGCCGGCCGAGCAGCGCATCCCTGACCGATCCTCCGACCAGCGCGAGGCTGTGCCCGGCATCCTCAAAACGGCGGGCAAGGTCATCTGCGACCGGGGACACCCGCAGCAGTTCTGTGACCGCGCGGTGCTGCACCTGACTCAGTGCACTGGGATTGTCATCATTGGCGTTCGGCACAACAGAAAAGGGTACGTGCCCGTGCCGACCGGAGCGTCCCGATTTCCCGGCAGCTGCGACCACTCTTCTGATCATGTGGAGCAGTCCGCGGCACTCAGGCCCAGGGCACATCGTTACCATGCGTGGACGCAGCAACCGAGAACCACCGAATCAGCTGACGAAGACGAAGACGAGGGACGGGCAAGCGCGTGGCCGAGGCGGCACACTTCCAGGAGACGACTCTCTCTCCTGCCCGCCGGTGGCTGCGGCGCACAGCGTCGCTGCTCGCCGGTGGAACGCTCATGGCGGGCCTTTTCTACGGTCCGGCAGCGGCTCCTGCACAGGCCGCTGTCACCGCACAGAGCACCGGCGCCGTGGCTGTCAGTCTCGATGCCCTGTCACCCAGCGCGCCGGTGAAGGGCGACACCGTCACCATCACGGGCACAGTGACCAACAAGCGCAAGGAAGCCGTCACCGACGCCCACGTCGGTGTTCGAGTGGGCCCGCGTCTGGCCGGCCGCGCAGCCATCGATGACGCGGCGAAGCACGCCTCTGACCTGACAGGTGCCGACCCCCGCGAGGTCGGCGGCAAGTACACGGAGAAATTCGCGAAACTGCCGGCAGGGATCAGTGAGGACTTCTCGATCTCGGTCCCCGTGAGCGAGCTGGATCTCGGTGCGGACGGTGTCTACCAACTCGGGGTCTCCCTTTCCGGCCAGACACCCAGCGCCCCCTACGAGCAGGTGCTCGGCATCCAGCGGACCTTCCTCCCGTGGCAGCCAACGGCGCAGAGCCACAGGACCCAGATCACCTCGGTGTGGCCGCTGATCTCGAAGGTTCATCTGCGAGCGGAGACCAGTACCGACGCCCAGCAGACGCCGGTCTTCGAGAACGACGATCTGGCTGAGGAGCTCGCGCCCGGCGGCCGGCTGGAGCAGATGGTCTCGCTGGGCCGGTCCCTGCCCGTCACCTGGGTCATCGACCCGGATCTGCTGGCGAGCGTCGACGCGATGACCCGGAACTATCAGATCCAGGTCGGGAACACCCAGGTCGCGGGCAAGAACCAGGCCGTCGCCAAGAAATGGCTGAGCGACCTGGAGGACGCGGTCAAGGGCCAGAAGGTCGTCGCGCTGCCGTTCGCGGATCCCGATCTTGCCTCCCTGGCACACCACGGCAAGAACGTTCCCGGCGCTCTGAGCCATCTGCAGTCGGCCACCGAGATCGCGGGCACGACCGTGCAGACGATCCTGCATGTGAAGGCGTCCACCGATTTCGCCTGGCCGGCCAGTGGCGCGATCGACCCCTCGATCGTTGATGTGGCCACCTCCGCAGGGGCGCACAATGTGATCGCCAGCAGCGACAGCCTGCAGGAGACCGCCGGGCTCCCGTACACGCCCACAGCGGCCCGCCCCATCGGCGGCGGCACCACGGCCGTGGTGTCCGACTCCAGGCTCTCCCACGCCTTCCAGGGCGACATGTCCGAGGCAGGCGCCTCCACTCTCGCAGTGCAGAACTACCTCGCCCAGACCCTGGCACTGACCCTTCAGGAACCCTCCAAACAGCGCAGCATCGTCGTCGCACCCCAGCGGATGCCCTCCGTCAGCCAGGCCCAGTCGATGGCGAGCGCACTCCGCGCGCTGGACGAGAACCGCTGGACTCAGCCCCTCAACCTCATCGACGCGGCCAAGGCCAAAGCCGACCCCGACGCGACGACGACGGTGCCGGGCCCCTCTGCGTACCCGTCGTCCCTGCGCCGTCAGGAATTGCCGGTCAAGGCGTTCCAGGACGTCAGGACCACCCAGTCCACCCTCGACAACTTCAAGGGCATCCTCAGCCAGCCCGACCGGGTGGTGACGCCGTTCAGTAACGCCATGGACCGGTCCATGGCCACCTCATGGCGCGGTGACGCCAAGGGCGCCGCCGCCTACCGCACCGGGGTCCAGTCCTATCTGCTGAGCCTCACCGGCGAGGTACAGATCGTCCAGAAGTCCGACATGACGCTGTCCGGACGCAGCGCGACGATCCCGGTGACCGTGCAGAACAAGCTGCTCCAGCCCGTCAAGCACCTGGTACTGAAGCTGCGCTCGACCAGCCCCAACCGTCTGCAGCTGGGAGACGACAAGGCCGCCGTCGCCGAACAGCCTCTGGAGATCGCGGGCGGCCACAGCCAGACGGTGAAGTTCACGACATCGATCAACGCCAACGGGCCCGTCAGGGTGTACGCCCAGCTCTTCACCGAGGACGGCACGCCGTACGGCACTGCGAAGGCAATGCCCTTCACAGTGACAGTCTCGGAGATGACACTGACGGTCATGCTGGTGATCGCCGGTGGGCTGCTGCTTCTGGTACTCGCCGGAATCAGGATGTACACGCACCGCAAGCGGACTGCCGCTCGTGCGGCCGCTGCCGGGGGCGATGACCCGGAGCAGCCGAGTGACCCGGAGGCGGACACCGGAGCGGAAAACGGCGACCCGCCGGGCACGGGTGAGAAAGTGGACCGTTGAGCGATGTCGTGGCCGGCCGGCCGGGGACGATGAGGTGGGGTAACCAATGAACGCGCCGTACGACGGTGACCGTGACCAGGGTGCTGGGGGCGGGGCTGCGTATTCCGGTGGGACACCCCCCGAGCCCCCCGCAGCGGGCCAGAATCAGCCCGCCCCTGATCCGTATGTCCAGGACGCCTACAGCTACGACCCGTACGGGGCGCACGACCTCGGTGCCCAGGACCCGGTGGCGGATGCGCTCTACGACCGTGCGTCCCACCCGCCGCCTCCCCCCGGGACATACACCGAGCCGCAGCCGATGTACCAGCAGCCGCCGACCGCGCAGTACCCGCCGGATCCGCGTGTCTGGGCCCAGACACCGGCACCCGAGCCGGGCGGCCCGTCCCGCTACCTTCCGTACGGGGACGACGCGACGACCCAGTTCGTCGGGGTCGACGACCTGGTGACACAGGCCGCCGACGAACCGGAACAGCAGGACGCGTTCGCGCACCTGTTCCGGGACCAGCAGGGGGCCGCCCCCGTTCCGCCGCCCGGAGACCCGCAGGAGCCCGCCCCTGCCCCGCCTCCCGAGAAGTCGGGCGGAGCGTCCGGTCTGCTGAAGTCCAGCGCGGTGATGGCCGCCGGGACCCTGGTCTCCCGCCTCACCGGCTTCGTACGCACCATGGTGATCACTGCGGCGCTGGGTGCGGCGACGCTCGGCGACTCCTTCACCGTGGCCTACACGCTGCCCACGATGATCTACATCCTGACCGTGGGCGGCGGCCTCAACTCAGTGTTCGTGCCGCAACTGGTGCGCTCGATGAAGGAGGACGACGACGGGGGCGAGGCGTACGCCAACCGGCTGCTCACCGTCGTCATGGTGGCTCTCGGAGTCATCGTCGGCATCGCGGTCTTCGCGGCTCCCCTGCTGATCCGGCTGATGTCCCTGCCGATCGCCGACGACCCTGCGGCCAACAACGTCGCCGTCACCTTCGCGCGCTACTGCCTGCCCACCATCTTCTTCATGGGCGTGCACGTCGTGATGGGGCAGATCCTGAACGCCCGCGGGAAGTTCGGCGCGATGATGTGGACCCCGGTCCTCAACAACATCGTCATGATCTTCACCTTCGGACTGTTCATCTGGGTCTACGGCACCTCCGCGGACTCCCACATGAAGGTGACGACCATCCCGGCCGACGGGGTGCGGCTGCTCGGAATCGGAACCCTGCTGGGTCTGACGGTCCAGGCCCTGTCGATGATCCCGTACCTGCGTGAGGCGGGTTTCCGCTTCCGCCCGCGCTTCGACTGGCGCGGACACGGCCTCGGCAAGGCCGTGAAGCTCGCCAAGTGGACGGTTCTGTTCGTTCTCGCCAACCAGGCGGGTGTCCTTGTGGTCACCCAGCTCGCCACCGCAGCCGGCAAGGACTCCGGGCGGTCCGGCGCAGGCATCATGGCCTACTCGAACGCGCAGCTGATCTGGGGGATGCCCCAGGCCATCATCACCGTCTCGGTCATGGCGGCCCTGCTGCCGCGGATCTCCCGCGCCGCCAATGACGGAGATATCGGTGCGGTCCGCGACGACATCTCGCAGGGACTGCGGAACTCCGCCGTGGCGATCGTTCCGGTCTCTTTCGCGTTCCTCGCCCTGGGCGTGCCGGTCTGCACCCTCCTGTTCGCCTCCAGCGGCGTCCAGGCGTCCGAATCCATGGGCTACGTCCTGATGGCCTTCGCCCTCGGTCTGATCCCGTACTCGGTGCAGTACGTCGTCCTGCGTGGCTTCTACGCGTACGAGGACACCCGCACCCCCTTCTACAACACGGTCATCGTCGCCGCGGTCAACGCTGCGGCCTCCGCGCTCTGCTACGTCGCCCTCCCCTCCCAGTGGGCGGTGGTCGGCATGGCCGCCTCCTACGGCCTGGCCTACGCGGTCGGCGTCGGGATCGCCTGGCGAAGGCTCCGCAACCGTCTGGGCGGGGATCTGGACGGGACTCACATCCTCCGTACCTACGCCCGCCTCGCGCTGGCTTCCCTCCCGGGAGCCGTCGTCGGGGGAGCTGTCGGATTCGCCGTCATCCGGGTTCTCGGAGAGGGTGTGCTGGGCTCGCTGGCAGCGCTGATCGTCGGCGGCGCCGTACTGCTCGGTGTGTTCTTCATCGCCGCGAAGCGCATGCGGATCGCCGAGCTCAACTCAATGGTTGCCATGGTGCGCGGCCGCCTGGGCCGCTAGGTACCGAGCGGATCGCACAACCATCGTCCGACGCCGCGTGTCGTGCATAGCGCCGGACTGTGGGCACAATTGGCATGGCTTTGCAGACTGGCCGACAGCGCGCAACGGATGGGGAGGCAGGAACGACGGTGGCGGAACGTAGCACGGCTGCCGTCGACGTGGCCGACAACAGCGGTGACAAGCCGCTGGCCGCCAAGGCGGACAAGGCCACGGCCGACGGCACGGTGGAACCTCAGGAAACGGCTGACACCACGGCCGGTGAAGGCGCCCAGGACGAGGAGAGCGAGAAGAAGCCGACGGAGCCCGCGGCGGCGCCCGACCTGCACAGCGGGCACAAGCTCGCCAAACGCTACCGGCTCGAGGAGTGCGTCACCCGTCTGGACGGCTTCAGCAGCTGGCGTGCGGTCGACGAGAAGCTCCGGCGCGCTGTCGGTGTGCATCTGCTCCCCGCTGATCACGCCCGGGCACGTGCCGTGCTCGCGGCGGCACGGTCCTCCGCGCTCCTCGGTGACCCGCGCTTCGTGCAGGTCCTGGATGCCGTCGAGGAGAACGATCTCGTCTACGTCGTGCACGAATGGCTGCCCGACGCGACAGAAATCACCGCGCTGCTCGCCTCCGGCCCCCTGGAGGCGCACGACGCCTACCAGCTCGTCAGCCAGGTCTCACAGGCCATGGCCGCCGCGCACCGCGAGGGCCTGTCCCACCTCAGGCTCACGCCCAGCGCTGTTCTGCGTACCTCTTCCGGCCAGTACCGCATCCGCGGTCTCGCAGTGAACGCGGCCCTGCGGGGCATCACGTCGGACACCCCGCAGCGGACCGACACAGAGGCCGTCGGAGCCCTGCTGTATGCCGCACTGACGCAGCGCTGGCCCTACGAGACCGATGCCTACGGTCTCTCCGGTCTGCCCAAGGGCGTCGGCCTGATCCCCCCGGACCAGGTACGGGCCGGCGTCAACCGCGGTCTCTCGGAGATCGCGATGCGGGCCCTGGCCAACGACGGCGCCACCGCATCCCGCCAGGAACCGCCCTGCACCACCCCCGACGAGCTCGCCAAGGCCGTCGCCGCCATGCCCCGGATCCGTCCGCCGGAACCCGCTTACACCCCGCCGCCCGAGTACCAGCGCACGAATTACCAGCAGGGCACCTACGGCCGTCCGACGACCGGTGCCAGGGTTGCGCCCACCCAGCCGGTGGCCGCTCCTCCGCCGCCCCTCCAGGGCCGCACCGGCAAGGTGCTCAAGTGGTCCGTCTCGGCGCTGCTGATCGCCGCGCTGGGCCTGGGCAGCTGGCAGCTCGCCGACAGGCTGCTGGACCGGGACAAGGGTTCCAACGACACCGGCACCAACCAGACCAACAACGGCAACAACAACGGCACCGGCGAGCAGAAGGCCCTACAGCCCCTCCCGGTCAAGGACGCAGCCGAGTACTACCCGGACGGGAAGGCCCAGCACCCCGCCGACGTCGGGAACACCTACGACGGCGACAGCTCGACGTACTGGCGCACCTACTCCTTCAAGGACGGCCCCCAGCTGGCGCCCTTCAAGCAGGGCGTGGGGATCGTCTACGACCTGGGTTCCGCGAAGGATGTGTCGGCTGCCTCCATAGGGCTGCGCTACTCGGGCAACGAGACCGCGATCTCCCTGTACGCGGCCGGCTCGTTGTCCCCCTCCGCGTCCCTGAACTCAATGAAGAAGATCACTTCTACGACCACCGATGGCACCACAGCGCGTTTCAAGGCCGCCAAACCGGTGAACACGCGCTATGTACTGGTCTGGATCACGGCCATGCCGGATTCGCCCAGAGACCAGTACAGCGACGCGGGCTACAAGCAGGCCATAACGGATGTGAAGTTCTCCGGCTGATCAGGGACAGGGGAGGGGCTCACCGTTGGACGACACCGCGCTCGGTACCGCCGACGACCAGGAGCTGCTGGACGCCCACGTCGCAGGCGACGCCGACGCCTTCGGTGAGCTGGTACGCCGCCACCGAGACCGGCTCTGGGCCGTGGCACTGCGTACGCTCGGCGACCGCGAAGAGGCCGCAGACGCCGTTCAGGACGCCTTGGTGTCCGCCTATCGCGCCGCCCATACGTTTCGTGGCCAGTCAGCCGTCACCACCTGGCTGCACCGCATCACGGTCAACGCCTGCCTGGATCGAGCCCGCAAAGCCGCGACACGCAAGACCTCACCCGTCGACGACACGGAACGCCTCGATCAGCTTCTCGAACCTCATGAATCCGCCGAGGCACCGGCAGAGCGCCAGGATCTGCACCGTGAACTGATCAAGGCCATGACCACCCTGCCCGCGGACCAGCGCGCCGCCCTGGTCCTCGTCGACATGCAGGGCTACCCGGTGGCGGAGGCCGCCCGGATCCTCGATGTGCCGACGGGCACCGTGAAGAGTCGCTGCGCACGCGGCCGGGCGAGACTCCTGCCCCTCCTCGCCCACCTACGCCCACGGCCTGCAGAAACGACAAACGAGCGCCGGGCCGACGAGGGAAGGAACCGGAAGCCGGGAGCATCCGTCCCACCTGCGTCGAAACCGAAAGAGGCGGGACCACAGAATCCTGCTGCAGTGAAGGGCGGAGGTGGACGCGCATGACATCGACGGCCGACACGTCTCAGCATCCCGATGCCGCGGAGATCGCCGATCTCGCTGAAGGTCTCCTTGCGCCATCCCGCGCAGAGCACGTGCGACAGCACATCGACGCTTGTTCACTCTGTTCCGATATCAGTGCCACTCTCCAGGAGATTCAGGAGCTGCTGGCTACGACGCCCGCACCCGCTCCGATGCCGGCCGATGTCGCTGAGCGGATCGATGCGGCGCTGGCCGCGGAACCCGCGACCGAGGCCACCCCGCACGAAGGCGTGGCGCATGTTTCACGTGAAACAGCGCTCTCATCCCGGGGTACGGGGGTTACGGAACCCATTCGCGGCAAACGCCCGTCAGGCCGTCCGCGTGCCGCCACAGGCCCCGGGCGAGCCAGCGCGGCCCGGCGGCGTCATGTCGCTGCTCTCAGCGCGGCCTTCGGGGCGGCTGTCATCGGTATCGGTGTGTTCTTCCTCCAGTCGTCACCCGCCACGTCGGGTGGAGACACCAGCGCTGCGGAAAAGGCATCCAAGCGCGGAGGGACACCCGTCTTCGTCGATGCTGCCCTGCAGGGCCAGGTGCACTCCCTGCTCGCCTCGGATGCCACCGCCTCGACGGTCGCCCCACAGGAGAAGAAGACTCCATCGGTCCACATGGACTCCGGCCCGACAACGCTCAAGAACGGCCTCGATGTGGCCGTGCCACCCTGCGTGGAGAAGGGCATAGGCCGCGAGGAAGGTCCGATCGCCGCGCAGAAGGGCACCTACAAGGGCTCCGATGCCTTCCTCGTCGTGCTGCCGCACCCCACTGACTCCAGCCGGGTCCAGGCTTATGTTGTCGACGCGGCCTGCGTGCACACCACACCGTCCCCTCGCGGCAAGGTGCTCCTGACCCGCGTCTATCCCCGCGGCTGACCCTCTCGGGAATGCACGCCCCGTAGGATCCGTTGGGTGGGGTGAGAGTCCGCTGGACCTGGCCCCAGTCGGCAGCAAGCAGTCCGCAGAGACGAGGAAGAAACCCGTGAGCGACGTCCGTAACGTGATCATTATCGGCTCCGGGCCCGCCGGTTACACCGCCGCGCTCTACACCGCGCGCGCGTCACTGCAGCCGCTGGTCTTCGAAGGTGCAGTCACCGCTGGTGGTGCGCTCATGAACACCACCGAGGTGGAGAACTTCCCCGGATTCCAGGACGGCATCATGGGGCCCGACCTGATGGACAGCATGCGCGCCCAGGCGGAGCGCTTCGGTGCCGAGCTGGTCCCGGACGACATCGTGGCCGTCGATCTGACCGGCGAGATCAAGACCGTCACCGACACCGCCGGTACTGTGCACCGCGCGAAGGCCGTCATCGTCACGACCGGTTCGCAGCACCGCAAGCTGGGCCTGCCGAACGAGGACGCGCTCTCCGGACGCGGCGTCTCCTGGTGTGCCACCTGCGACGGTTTCTTCTTCAAGGACCAGGACATCGCCGTCGTGGGCGGCGGTGACACCGCGATGGAGGAGGCCACCTTCCTCTCCCGGTTCGCCAAGTCCGTCACCATCGTCCACCGCCGGGACACCTTGCGCGCCTCCAAGGCCATGCAGGAACGTGCCATCGCCGACCCGAAGATCAAGTTCGCCTGGGACAGTGAGGTGGCTGTGATCCACGGCGAGCAGAAGCTCTCCAGCCTGACGCTGCGCGACACCAAGACCGGAAAGACCTCTGAGCTTCCGGTGACGGGCCTGTTCATCGCTGTCGGCCACGACCCGCGCACCGAACTGTTCAAGGGCCAGCTGGACCTGGACGACGAGGGATATCTGCAGGTCGACGCACCTTCGACCCGGACCAACCTCACGGGTGTCTTCGGCGCTGGTGACGTCGTTGACCACACCTACCGGCAGGCCATCACAGCTGCTGGGACAGGCTGCTCCGCCGCCCTCGACGCCGAGCGCTTCCTCTCGGCCCTCGCCGACAGCGAGAAGGCCGCAGAGCCCGAGAAGATCGCCAGCATCTGATCACCGCATTCCCCATCCCGAACACCCAGTGAAGAAAGAGGAGCCCGCCGTGGCCGGCACCCTGAAGAACGTGACTGACGATTCCTTCGAGCAGGACGTCCTCAAGAGCAGCAAGCCCGTACTGGTCGACTTCTGGGCCGCCTGGTGCGGTCCGTGCCGTCAGATCGCCCCGTCTCTCGAGGCAATCGCAGCCGAGTACGGCGACCAGATCGAGATCGTCAAGCTCAACATCGACGAGAACCCGGGCACTGCCGCGAAGTACGGCGTGATGTCCATTCCGACGCTCAACGTCTACCAGAGCGGCGAGGTCGCCAAGACGATCGTCGGCGCCAAGCCCAAGGCCGCAATCGTTCGCGACCTGGAGAGCTTCATCGGCGATGAGGCCATCAAGTCCTGACGCACCTATGTTTCACGTGAAACAGGGGCCGCCCTCGAGAGGGCGGCCCCTGTTTTCGCATTGCGGCGGCTTCTGTGAGAGCCATCCTCACAGCGGACGCAGTACAGGGTCTTTCTTCACCGCGCCCAAGAGCCGGTCCAGGGCAAGCTCCACGTCTTCTTTCCAGGACAGGGTCGTACGCAACTCAAGTCGCAGCCTCGGGTAGTTCGGGTGCGGCCGGACCGTCTTGAATCCGACCGACAGCAGATGATCCGCGGGGAGCAGACAAGCGGGCTCCTTCCACCGGGCATCGCCGAACACCTCGATCGCCTTGAAGTTCCTCCGCAGCAGATCCTTGGCCACCGTCTGCACCAGCACCCGCCCCAGTCCCTGGCCCTGATACGCAGGCGAGATCCACGCGGTTATCAGCTGCACGGCATCAGGAGAGACGGGACTCGTCGGGAAAGCCAGCGAACGTGGCACATAGGCGGGCGGCGCATAGAGAACGAAACCCGCCGGCACGTCATCGACGTACACGACGCGGCCGCAGGAACCCCACTCCAGCAGCACGGCCGAGATCCATGCTTCCTTCTCCAGCTCCGGCGTACCCGCCTTTACCGCGGCGTCCCCACTGACTGGATCGAGCTCCCAGAAGACACATGAACGGCAACGCCGGGGAAGGTCCGGAAGGTTGTCCAGCGTGAGCGGTACAAGCCGACGCCCCATGAACGGTGTTCCTCGCTTCCTTCACCCGCCGCTTCATAAGCGGCGCTCAGCACGCTCCACTCCCTGAGCAAGCTGCCGACGAATCCGCCGAACACTCCTAGTCCCAGTCCAGCAGTCACCAGTCGGCTGCGGTTCACCGTGCGCATGGGCCCCTGCCCTCCCTCCGCAATGGATCAAGGTCGATGCGCCATACCAGAACGCATCGTATCCATCCCGGCGATCGGACGGATACCGTGAGAAAGCAAAGGGCGGGGCGTGTTCCGGCCTACCGGACACGCTCCGCCTTTCGAGTAAATCCCAGCCGCAGACTCAGCTCTCGTCCTCCTCGGCCGCTTCGTCCGCGTGCTGCTTGTCCAGGACTCGCCCCTCGCCGGGAGCCAGCGAACCGAGAATCCGGTCCAGATCGTCCATCGAGGCGAACTCGACGACGATCTTCCCCTTCTTCTGTCCCAGATCGACCTTCACCCGCGTCTCGAAACGGTCCGAGAGCCGTGAGGCGAGGTCCGACAGGGCCGGCGACACACGCGCTCCGGCCCGCGGCCCCTTGGCCTTCGGAGCATTCTCCGGACGCGACTGCATCAGCGTGACGATCTCCTCGACCGCACGCACCGAAAGCCCTTCCGCCACAATGCGGTGCGCCAACCGGTCCTGCTCATCGGAATCGTCCACCGAAAGCAGAGCCCGAGCGTGCCCAGCAGACAGAACCCCAGCAGCAACCCTGCGCTGCACCGGGGGCGAGAGCCTCAACAGCCGCAGCGTGTTGGACACCTGAGGCCGTGAGCGCCCGATCCGGTCGGCAAGCTGATCGTGAGTGCAGTTGAAGTCCTTGAGCAACTGGTCGTAGGCCGCGGCCTCTTCCAACGGGTTCAGCTGAGACCGGTGAAGGTTCTCCAGCAGCGCGTCCAGGAGGAGCTTCTCGTCATCTGTGGCCCGGACGATCGCCGGGATGCGCTCCAGACCTGCCTCACGGCAGGCCCGCCAGCGCCGCTCGCCCATGATGAGCTCGAAGCGTTCGGCACCGGCCTGACGTACAACGACCGGCTGCAGAAGGCCCACCTCCTTGATGGAGGAGACAAGCTCAGCAAGAGCGTCGTCGTCGAACACTTCACGTGGCTGCCGCGGGTTGGGCGTGATCGCGTCCAGCGGCAGCTCGGCGAAGTAGGCCCCGGTGGAATCCGCCTGCTCCGCCACCGCTGCCGGCGACGACTCCTGCGCAGGAACAGTGGGTTCCCGTGAAACCGCTCCGGTGGGCAGCGATGCCAGCTTCGCCGCCGCCACCCCTCGCTCCGCTGTCATGACAGGTGCGGCTCCGCCCGAGGACGCGCCTTCAGCGCCGGCGAGCCCCACCTTCTCCTGCGGTGCGGCGGGGATCAGCGCACCGAGCCCACGTCCCAACCCCCTGCGTCGCTCACTCACTGGATCCCCTCCGACATGCTCTGCTGACTGTTCTGAATGCCCGTATGCGCGTGCTGGCCGTCGTAGTGCACATCGACGCCGCGCAGCGCGATCTCACGGGCCGCTTCAAGATATGACAGCGAACCGCTGGACCCCGGGTCATAGGTGAGGACCGTCTGCCCATAGCTCGGGGCCTCCGAGATACGAACCGACCGTGGAATGCTGGTCTTGAGGACCTCGCGAACGAAGTGACTGCGCACCTCGTCTGCCACCTGCGAGGCGAGACGCGTTCTGCCGTCGTACATGGTGAGCAGAATCGTCGACACATGAAGCTCAGGGTTGAGGTGTCCGCGGACCAGATCGACGTTCCGCAGCAGCTGCCCCAGCCCCTCAAGTGCGTAGTACTCACACTGAATCGGGATCAGCACCTCAGCACCCGCCACCATCGCGTTGACGGTCAGCAGGCCCAGAGACGGGGGACAGTCGATGAGGATGTAGTCCAGGGGCTGTTCATACGCCTGGAGCGCTCGCTGCAGGCGACTCTCCCGAGCCACGAGAGACACCAACTCGATCTCAGCGCCGGCGAGATCGATGGTGGCCGGGGCACAGAAGAGGCCCTCGACATCGGGAACGGGCTGGACCACCTCGGAGAGCGGCCGGCTCTCCACCAGAACGTCGTAGATCGATGGCACTTCGGAGTGGTGGTCAATCCCCAGCGCCGTGGAGGCGTTTCCCTGAGGATCCAAGTCAATCACCAGAACGCGCGCGCCATGCAGCGCGAGCGAGGCGGCAAGGTTGACCGTTGTTGTGGTCTTACCGACGCCGCCCTTCTGGTTGGCAACCACCATGACGCGCGTCTGCTCCGGCCGCGGCAGACCTTCTCCGGCCCGGCCGAGAGCTTCTACAGCCAGTTGGGCAGCACGACCAATAGGGGTGTCGTCCATCGGCGGCGGTGTTTCACGTGAAACATCTTCTGCCGCCGACTCGGTACGGGGACCGGGGACCGGATCGGTCATCGGTCCCGCGATGTTGGCGTCGGACCGCAAGGATTCACTCTCCTCGACTTCAGGCTCGCAATGCACAGAGCCTGCCATGCTTTCGGGGTTGTGAACCAGCGAGGCATGTTCTTCTGTGGATGAATCCACCTTTGTGGACAACTCTGTGGCCCCAAAGGGCCTACGGTCACGCGGCGTGGAGGCCGCGCGACTGCGACTGATGATCCCATGCAGCAGAGAGCGACGTTTCACGTGAAACAAGATGCCCCTGCCGCCGCGTCACAACGTCACGACACTCCGAATTGCGCCTATTGAGCTGGTTTGGTGGCGTTGAGGGCTTCGTGATCGCCTATCGACGTCGCCGGGTACGGCTGACTCGAGCCGCCTTCGCCCGCTTCGCTGCGAAACGTACACCCCCAGGGCTCTCCCCCACCTCGACCCGAACCACTGTGGACAGCGGATCAACGATCCCCTCTCCGACCTGAACCACCGAGGTCTCGACGACGCCCAGCTTGCTCAGTGCTGCCCGTGCACCCTGAATTTCCTCTTCGGCGGTATCGCCCTTGAGTGCCAGCATCTCGCCGTACGGACGCAGCAGCGGCACACCCCACCCTGCAAGCCGGTCCAGCGGGGCAACCGCACGAGCCGTCACGACATGGACCGGTGGCAGCTTGCCCAGGACCTCTTCCGCCCGTCCCCGGACAACCGTCACATGGTCGAGCCCCAGCAGCTCCACGACCTCCTGCAGGAAATTGGTCCGCCGCAGCAGGGGCTCCAGCAACGTGATCTTCAGATCCCTGCGCACCAGGGCCAGCGGGATGCCCGGCAGTCCAGCACCGGAGCCCACATCGCAGACGGTCACTCCCTGAGGAACCACCTCTGACAGCACCGCACAGTTCAGCAGGTGCCGCTCCCAGAGCCTGGGCACCTCACGCGGGCCGATCAGCCCGCGCTTGACCCCCGCGTCCGCCAGCAGCTCCGCATACCGAACGACTTCCGGGAAGAACTCGCCGAAAACCGCATGCGCCACTTCCGGCGCCTGGGGGAGCTCCGCTGACTCCGTCACGGGGACCGTCCTTCCTTACCGCGATACCGCTTGGATGGCTGACAACAGGCTGACAAAGTTCGGCCCCGCCTGCGAACAGACGGGGCCGACAGAACAGTGCACCGGTCAGGCCGGAAGCACAACGACGAAGCGCTGTGGCTCCTCGCCCTCGGACTCGCTGCGCAGCCCGGCGGCAGCGATCGCGTCGTGCACCACCTTGCGCTCGAACGGCGTCATCGGGTCCAGCTTGACCGGCTCGCCGGAGCTCTTCACCTCGTCGGCAGCCTTGGCGCCCAGAGCGGCGAGCTCCTCACGCTTCTTGGCCCGGAAGCCCGCGATGTCCAGCATCAGCCGGCTGCGGTCCCCGGTCTCCCGGTGCACCGCGAGCCTGGTGAGCTCCTGGAGAGCCTCCAGCACCTCACCGTCGCGTCCCACGAGCTTCTGAAGGTCGCGGCTGCTCGCATCACTGATGATCGAGACCGCTGCACGGTCGGCCTCGACGTCCATATCGATGTCACCGTCGAGGTCCGCGATGTCGAGCAGACCCTCGAGGTAGTCCGCCGCGATCTCGCCTTCCTGCTCCAGCCGGCTCAGCGTGTCGCCCTCAGCGGCGGGGGAGGTGGTGGTGCCTTCCGTCACGGGATGGACTCCTTCTTACTTCTTGGACGGGTGCTTGGGGCGCTGCTGGCCCTTACGCTGCCCCGGCTTGGCTTGGCGTGCATTACGGGAAGCGGGCTTGGCATCCGGCTCGGAGTCCGCCTGCGGCTCGCTCTTGTCCAGCGAGGTCTTCTCGGAAGAACCATCGGTCGCCTTGGCGCCGCCGGGCTTCTCCGCCGCCTTCGCCCCACCGGTCTGCGCCTGGCCTGCCTGAGCAGCACCCGTCTGGCGCTTCGCCTTGGTCTGGCGCTTGGGCTGCTGACGCTTCGGCGCGGCCTCGGCCAGGCTCATGCCCTCGGCCTCGGCGGCCACAGCCGCGTCGCTCTTCTCCACGGTGCCGTCGGCCTGAGCCACGAGGCCGGACTTGCTCAGCGTGGTGATGAACTTACGCTCGGCGTCGTTGCGGTCCTTCGTCTCCTTGGACGCGATGCCCTTGATGATGTTGCGCTGGTGACGGGTACGCGTCGAACCATGTGCGATGAGGTGCTTCTGCATCCGCTCCAGCAGTCCGGCCTGCGCCTGGCTGCCCGGCGTCGGGTTGCGGTGGATCACGAACATCTGCTGACCCATGGTCCACACGTTGGTGGTGAGCCAGTACACGAGGACACCGACGGGGAAGTTGACACCCATCACGGCGAACATCAGCGGGAAGACGTACATCAGCATCTTCTGCTGCTGCATGAACGGCGTCTTGACGGACATGTCGACGTTCTTCGTCATCAGCTGGCGCTGCGTGTAGAACTGCGACGCCGACATCATGATGATCATGACCGCGGTGACGATACGGACGTCGGTCAGCGTGGCGCCGAGCGCTGCGACCTTGTCCGAGCTGTCCATGAACTTCGCCGCCAGCGGAGCGCCGAAGATGTGCGCCTTCTGCGCACTCTCCAGCAGCGGCTTGTCGATGTACCCCTTCGTCTGCCCGTTGGCGATGGCAGAGAGCACGTGGTACAGCGCGAAGAAGAACGGCGACTGCGCGATGATCGGCAGACACGAGGAGAGCGGGTTGGTGCCCGTCTCCTTGTACAGCTTCATCATCTCTTCGGACTGACGCTGCTTGTCGCTCTTGTAGCGCTCCTGGATCGCCTTCATCTTCGGCTGGAGCGCCTGCATGCCACGGGTCGACTTGATCTGCTTCACAAAGAGCGGGATCAGGCAGATCCGGATCAGGACCACCAGGGACACGATGGACAGGCCCCAGGCCCAGCCCGTGTCGGGACCGAAGATGGCTCCGTACAGCGAGTGGAACTGGACGATGACCCAGGAAACTGGGGTGGTGATAAAGCTGAACAGACTGGCAATCGTGTCCACTAATCAGGCTCCTTGAGCATTGGGCGAGGTCTCTGCGGCCGGGCCGGTCTCCTGACCGGAGTGCCCGCCCTTGCTTTTCCGCCACGCATTGCGCAGCAGTTCGTGCCAACGCGGACGTTTGCGCGGCGGAACGTGGTCCACGCCACCCGGCGACCAGGGGTTGCATCGCAGGATGCGCCAGGCCGTCAGTGCCGTTCCCTTCACCGCACCGTGCCGGTCGATAGCCGTATATCCGTAGTGGGAACACGACGGGTAGTACCTGCAGACAGGCCCGAGGAGCGGGCTGATCGTCCACTGGTACAACTTGATGAGAGCCAGCAGCGGGTACTTCATCGCGCGCCCCCTCCCAGTAGCCGCGCCAATGCGGCGTCCAGGTCTCGGGCCAGCTGTGCATGGTCGGCGGTGCCCGCGCCGGGCAGCGCCCGTACGACAACCAGGCTACCGGGGGGCAGCTGAGGGAGCCGATCGCGCACCAGATGGCGAAGCTTCCGCTTCACTGCGGTGCGGACGACCGCTCCGCCCACTGCTTTGCTTACGACGAAACCCGCACGTGTCGGGGGAGTGCTCTCCCCAGGCACATGCGGGTCCGTTGTACCGCTGCGTAGATGGACGACGAGCAACGGGCGACCGGCTCGGCGCCCTCGTCGTACTGCGGCTGCGAAGTCCTCGCGCCGCCTCAGCCGATTCTCGGTAGGCAGCACGTCATGACCTGTACGAGATCAGGCGGACAGGCGGGAGCGACCCTTGCCACGGCGGGTCGCCAGAATGGCGCGACCGGCGCGCGTACGCATACGGAGACGGAAACCGTGGGTCTTGGCGCGACGACGGTTGTTCGGCTGGAAGGTGCGCTTGCTCACTCGGGGGCTCCAGAAATGAATCGGGTGATGGCGGGACATCGCCTGGCTGTCACCGTGCGCCCACGAGTAGCTCGCGAATACGCCCGTGTGCACCGCTTCACGACCACAGATCGTGATCATTGCCCATCGGAGGCAGGCGGCAGCAGCCATCGACAACTCGACCTGGTCACGGTACGCGCGACTACGCCATCCGGTCAAACCGGCCCTTACAGCGGCCCCCACTGTGCACAGGCTGTGGACAACAACTTGAACCGCGTGGGTCGCCCTGACTACCTTGGCGGAACTCCCAAGTCTTTTTCCTGCCTGTCTTCACCCCCCGTCCCGAGAACCACACATTCGTGGGACCTGCGAGAGAGCGTGCCCCGTGGCTGACGTACCTGCCGATCTTGCCGCAGTGTGGCCACGAGTCCTCGAACGTCTCCTCGGCGAGGGCCAGCAAAATATCGAGCCCAAGGACAAGCAGTGGATCGAGCGCTGCCAGCCGCTGGCTCTCGTGGCGGACACCGCTCTTCTCGCCGTCCCCAATGAATGGGGCAAGCGGGTCCTCGAAGGCCGGCTGGCCCCCCTCATCAGCGAGACGCTGAGTCACGAATGCGGCCGCCCGATCCGGATCGCCATCACGGTGGACGACAGCATCGGTGATCCCGCGCAGCCGGCCCCGCCGATGCAGCAGCAACAGCAGCCCCGCTATCAGCACCCGCAGCACGACGAACCGCGGCACGGCGACACCTACGACGGATACAGCCACCGCCCGTCCGACGACGGGATGCCGACGGCCCGGCCCGCCTACCCGGACTATCAGCAGCAGCGCCCCGACCCGGGCGCCTGGCCGCGCACCCAGGAGGACCTCTCCTGGCAGCAGCCCAGACTCGGTGGCTTCCAGGAGCGCGACCCCTATACCGGCCCGCGCTCACAGCCGCAGCACGACTACCGGCAGCAGGACCGCCAGCAGTACGAGCAGCAGCGCCCCGAACGTCATGATCTCCGCGACCCCCAGTCGTCGCAGCGCCACCTGCCGGCGCCCAGCGGAGCGCCGGGGCCACTGGCCGCACAGCCCGCTCCGGCGCCCGGCCCGGGTGAGCCGCAGGCGCGGCTGAACCCCAAGTACCTCTTCGACACCTTCGTCATCGGCGCGTCGAACCGTTTCGCGCACGCGGCCGCCGTCGCTGTCGCCGAGGCGCCGGCCAAGGCGTACAACCCGCTGTTCATCTACGGGGAGTCCGGTCTCGGCAAGACCCACCTGCTGCATGCCATCGGGCACTACGCGCGGAGCCTCTACCCGGGGACCCGGGTGCGGTACGTGAGCTCGGAGGAGTTCACCAACGAGTTCATCAACTCGATCCGTGACGGCAAGGGTGACACCTTCCGCAAGCGATACCGCGATGTCGACATCCTCCTCGTCGACGACATCCAGTTCCTGGCGAGCAAGGAGTCGACGCAGGAGGAGTTCTTCCACACCTTCAACACGCTGCACAACGCCAACAAGCAGATCGTGCTCTCCTCCGACCGGCCGCCCAAGCAGCTGGTGACCCTGGAGGACCGGCTGCGCAACCGGTTCGAGTGGGGCCTCACCACCGATGTGCAGCCTCCGGAGCTGGAGACGCGGATCGCGATCCTCCGCAAGAAGGCGGTCCAGGAGCAGCTCAACGCCCCGCCGGAAGTACTCGAGTTCATCGCCTCCCGCATCTCGCGCAACATCCGCGAGCTGGAGGGGGCGCTGATCCGCGTGACGGCGTTCGCCTCGCTCAACCGCCAGCCGGTCGATCTCGGGCTCACCGAGATCGTGCTGAAGGACCTGATCCCCGGCGGTGAGGACGCGGCCCCGGAAATCACCGCGAGCGCCATCATGGCGGCGACGGCCGACTACTTCGGGCTGACCATCGAGGACCTCTGCGGATCCTCGCGCAGCCGCGTGCTGGTGACGGCGCGGCAGATCGCCATGTACCTCTGCCGTGAACTCACGGACCTCTCACTGCCCAAGATCGGGGCGCAGTTCGGCGGCCGGGACCATACGACAGTGATGCACGCGGACCGGAAGATCCGGGCGCTGATGGCCGAGCGGCGCTCCATCTACAACCAGGTCACGGAGCTCACCAACCGCATCAAGAACGGCTGACCGGGCGGCTTCCAGCACCTTCGGAGGGCGCCCCGGGACTCGAGTCCCGGGGCGCCCTCCGCTGTTCCGCAGCGTTCGCCGTGTGTTCCCCGGACCGACGCTGTTCGAATACCGGGCCGCACGCGTATGTTCTCCACAGAATTGAGGGTGTGAGGCCGTCCACACCCTGGGGACTGATCAGTTGTCCAGATTGTGTCCACAGGGGCGGCGCCTGAGACTCCATCAGGCCAGGTCAGACGGTTGTGGATTTGTGGCCAACCGCCGTCCACAGGCTGTGGACGGATTTTTCTTCCACAGCCCTGGGGATTCGTTGTCCACCGGCGGCCCACAGGCAGGGCGCTGTTGTCCCCAGCTTCTCCACACCCTTGTCCACTGTTCGGCAACGAAACACCCGCGGTCACCGGGTCGAGTGAAAGCCGTCACACCAAGGTGGTTGGTTGGGCTGTGGGCAAGGTGGGTAAAGCTGGGGACGGAGCTGGGGAGAAGTGGCCCTCTCCTGTGCACCGGGTGTGCAGAACTTTTCGCCGTCCACAGAGCCGGGCACTTTTGCACCGGCTCCGCCCACAGGCACGGTGGACAAAAAACCGCCTCTGAGCTGGGCAAACGGGGTTATCCACGGTTTCCACAGCCCCTACTACTACTGCCCCCTAGAGTTACCGGGGAATTGGCTTCGAAGTGGGCGCTGTGCACAACTTGCCGCCGGAGCCCCTGGTGCCGCTCGGCGCGACTTGACCCCGACGCGCACCGACTGTCGGCGGCGTACGTCAGACTGGTCCCCGGCGAGAAGCCGACGACGAAGGCCAGCAGGGCGAGCGAGCAACAGCAGGAGGCGGTTCCGGTGAAGATCCGGGTGGAGCGCGATGTACTCGCGGAGGCGGTGGCCTGGGCGGCCCGCAGCCTTCCGGCCCGTCCGCCGGTGCCCGTTCTTGCGGGCCTGCTGCTCAAGGCCGAGGAAGGCGCACTGAGCCTCTCCGGCTTCGACTACGAGGTCTCGGCGCGGGTCTCGGTGGACGCGGAGATCGAGGAGCAGGGCACCGTCCTCGTCTCGGGCCGGCTGCTCGCCGACATCTGCCGTTCCCTCCCCAACCGTCCGGTGGAGATCTCCACGGACGGGGTCCGGGCGACTGTGGTCTGCGGCTCTTCCCGGTTCACACTCCACACCCTCCCTGTGGAGGAGTACCCGGCGCTGCCGCAGATGCCGACCGCGACCGGCACCGTCCCCGGTGAGGTCTTCGCCTCCGCCGCGGCCCAGGTGGCCATCGCGGCGGGCCGTGACGACACGCTTCCTGTCCTCACCGGCGTACGGATCGAGATCGAGGGCGACCGGGTCACCTTGGCGTCCACCGACCGCTACCGCTTCGCGGTCCGCGAGTTCCTGTGGAAGCCGGAGGACCCGGAGGCGTCCGCGGTCGCGCTGGTGCCCGCCAAGACGCTCCTGGACACCGCCAAGTCGCTGACCAGCGGTGACACCGTGACGCTCGCACTGTCCGGGTCCGGCGCCGGTGAGGGTCTGATCGGTTTCGAGGGGGCGGGCCGGCGTACGACCACGCGGCTGCTCGAAGGCGACCTGCCGAAGTACCGGACGCTCTTCCCGACCGAGTTCAACTCGATCGCCGTGATCGAGACGCCCGCGTTCGTCGAGGCCGTCAAGCGTGTCTCCCTCGTGGCCGAGCGGAACACCCCGGTGCGGCTGAGCTTCGAGCAGGGCGTGCTGATCCTGGAGGCCGGATCGAGCGACGACGCACAGGCTGTGGAGCGGGTGGACGCCAAGCTCGACGGCGACGACATCTCGATCGCCTTCAACCCGACCTTCCTGCTGGACGGTCTGAGCGCGATCGACTCCCCCGTCGCCCAGCTCTCCTTCACGACGTCGACCAAGCCCGCGCTGCTCAGCGGCCGGCCCGCTCTCGACGCCGAGGCCGACGACGCCTACAAGTACCTGATCATGCCGGTGCGCCTGTCGGGCTGAGCCGTTCGCGGCCGTACGTCTGAGCGGCTTACCCCGCAGGTGTGTACCCGGGTCCCGGCGTACGCTCGGACGCGGGTACGAAACGCCACCACGTCACTAAGGATCTTCTGATGGAGCTCGGTCTCGTCGGCCTCGGCAAGATGGGCGGGAACATGCGCGAGCGCATCCGCCGCGCTGGCCACACCGTCATCGGTTACGACCGCAACGCGGACGTAGCCGATGTCCACAGCCTGGAAGAGCTTGTGGGCAAGCTCAAGGGCCCCCGCGTCGTGTGGGTCATGGTCCCGGCAGGTGCCGCGACCCAGTCCACCGTCGACGAGCTGGCCGACCTGCTGTCCCCGGGCGATGTCGTCGTGGACGGCGGGAACTCGCGCTGGACCGATGACGAGAAGCACGCGGTCGAGCTGGGCATCAAGGGCATCGGCTTCGTCGACTGCGGTGTCTCCGGTGGCGTCTGGGGCCTGGAGAACGGCTATGCGCTGATGTACGGCGGCGACGCCGAGAACGTCGCGAAGGTGCAGCCGGTCTTCGATGCCCTCAAGCCCGAGGGGGAGTTCGGCTCGGTCCACGCGGGCAAGGTCGGCGCCGGCCACTTCGCCAAGATGGTCCACAACGGCATCGAGTACGCCATGATGCAGGCGTACGCCGAGGGCTGGGAGCTCCTGGAGAAGGTCGACTCCGTCACCGATGTGCGCGAGGTCTTCCGCTCCTGGCAGGAGGGCACGGTCATCCGTTCCTGGCTGCTCGACCTCGCGGTCAATGCCCTGGACGACGACGAGCACCTCGACCAGCTCCGTGGTTTCGCCGCCGATTCGGGCGAAGGACGCTGGACGGTCGAGGCGGCCATCGACAACGCTGTTCCGCTGCCCGCGATCACCGCGTCGCTCTTCGCCCGCTTCGCTTCGCGCCAGGACGACTCTCCCCAGATGAAGATGATCGCCGCGCTGCGCAACCAGTTCGGTGGCCACGCGGTCGAGAACAAGAAGTAAGCCAGCAGCAGGGAAGGTCGGCGCACGGTCATGCATGTCACGCATCTGTCGCTGGCCGACTTCCGCTCGTACGCCCGGGTCGAGGTGCCTCTCGATCCGGGCGTCACTGCGTTCGTGGGGGCCAACGGCCAGGGCAAGACCAACCTCGTCGAGGCGGTCGGCTATCTGGCCACGCTCGGCAGCCACCGGGTGTCCTCCGATGCGCCGCTGGTACGGATGGGCGCCGAGCGGGCGGTGATCCGGGCCGCGGTCACCCAGGGCGAGCGGTCTCAGCTCGTGGAGCTCGAACTCAATCCGGGCCGTGCCAACAGGGCACGGATCAACAGGTCTTCGCAGGTCAAGCCGCGCGATGTGCTGGGCATCATCAGGACCGTGCTCTTCGCGCCCGAGGATCTGGCCCTGATCAAGGGCGACCCGGGTGAGCGCCGGCGGTTTCTGGATGAGCTGATCACGGCGCGTTCGCCGCGGATGGCCGGTGTGCGCTCCGACTACGAGCGGGTGCTGAAGCAGCGCAACACGCTGCTGAAGTCCGCGGCGATGGCCCGCAGGCACGGCGGCAGGTCCATGGACATGTCCACACTCGATGTGTGGGACCAGCATCTGGGGCGGGTGGGCGCCGAGTTGCTGGCCCAGCGGCTCGATCTGATCGCGGCGTTGCAGCCGCTGGCCGACAAGGCGTACGAGCAGGTGGCGCCGGGTGGCGGCCCGGTGGTGCTGGAGTACCGGAGCTCACTGGGCGAGGGGATCGAGGCGGCCCAGTCGAAGGACGAGCTGTACGAGCAGCTGATCTCCGCGCTGGTGGAGGTGCGCAAGCAGGAAATCGAGCGGGGAGTGACCCTGGTCGGCCCGCACCGTGACGACCTGGTGCTGAAGCTCGGTCGGCTGCCCGCCAAGGGGTATGCGAGCCACGGCGAGTCCTGGTCGTATGCGCTGGCGCTGCGCCTGGCGTCGTACGACCTGCTGCGGACCGAGGGCAATGAGCCGGTGCTGGTGCTGGACGACGTCTTCGCGGAGCTGGATGTGCGGCGCAGGGAGCGGCTTGCCGAGCTGGTGGCGCCGGGGGAACAGGTACTGGTGACGGCGGCGGTGGACGACGATGTGCCGGGCGTCCTCGCGGGCGTGCGGTTCGCGGTCTCGGAGGGCGCGGTGGACCGGGTATGACCGGGGCACCCCTCCCGGGCGAGGACAGCGGCGGACCGTCCCGCGGTTCCGAGGAGTCACCGGCTTCCGGGCTTCCGGGGCCCGAGCAGGCCAAGGTCCCCGAGTCATCCGGCATTGACCTGGCGCGAGTCGCGCTGCGGGCGGCCAAGGAGCAGGCGAAGGCCCGGGGTGCGGCGGCGCAGCAGAAGAAGCAGGCCAAGCGTGGTGGACTGCGCTCGGGTGCGCGGGCGGACGGGCGCGACCCTCTGCCGCTCGGCGCCGCGATCAACCGGCTGATCACGGAGCGTGGCTGGGAGACACCGGCCGCGGTGGGCGGGGTGATGGGCCGCTGGCCGCAGATCGTGGGCGAGGATCTCGCGAACCACTGTGTTCCCCAGCGCTACGACGAGGACGCCCGCGTACTGACCGTTCAGTGCGATTCGACGGCCTGGGCGACGCAGCTGAGGCTGCTGGCGCCGCAACTGGTGGCGCGGCTGAACGCTGATCTGGGGCACGGCACGGTGAAGCTGCTGAAGGTTCTCGGCCCGGGCGGGCCGCCCCGGCGTTTCGGTCCGCTCCGGGCGCCCGGGAGCAAGGGGCCCGGCGACACGTACGGCTGATGCCGGAGAGCGGTCCTTGGTGGCGCTTCTGTGCCAAGAGCCCATGCGAATTCGACCGGAATGTGTGCTGTTTCACGTGAAACAGCACACAGCGGGGTCGTGCGGTATGGAGGACTGCCCGAAGAGCGTCCCTCACCGTAGTGGGAGGTTGACAGCCCGAGGCGCTGAAAGCCCGTGTGAGCCTCTTGGAGCCCCTTCCTGGATATGGGGAGTCGTTCGGCGCCGGTTCAGGGCGGCACATGTGGACTCAGGTACCGGCAAACCCCCATTGATGTCTGCGCTACCGGTAGACTGAGAGACAATCCCGCCACTCGCGGAACATGTCGAACGACGCAGCCGCTCCTGCCTGCCCTGGAGAGGCCTGTGCTGTGCCAGAAAGGGCGCTTCGTGGCCGATTCCGGCAACCCCAATGAGATCCCCCCGTCCACTGTCGGTGAGAACGGCGAGGTAACCGCCTCGTACGACGCCAGCGCGATCACTGTCCTTGAGGGGCTGGACGCGGTCCGCAAGCGGCCCGGCATGTACATCGGCTCGACCGGTGAGCGCGGACTCCATCATCTGGTGTACGAGGTCGTCGACAACTCCGTCGACGAGGCCCTGGCCGGGCACGCGGACACCATCGATGTCACGATCCTTGCCGATGGTGGGGTGCGCGTGGTCGACAACGGCCGCGGTATCCCGGTCGATATCGTGCCCTCGGAGAACAAGCCTGCCGTCGAGGTCGTTCTGACCGTGCTGCACGCCGGCGGCAAGTTCGGCGGCGGCGGCTACGCCGTCTCCGGTGGTCTGCACGGTGTGGGTGTGTCTGTCGTCAACGCGCTCTCCGCCAAGGTCGCGGTGGACGTCAAGCGTGACGGCTACCGCTGGACGCAGGACTACAAGCTCGGTGTCCCGACGGCGCCGCTGGCCCGTAACGGGGCGACGGAGGAGAGCGGCACCACCGTCACCTTCTGGGCCGACGGGGACATCTTCGAGACGACCGAGTACTCCTTCGAGACGCTGTCGCGGCGTTTCCAGGAGATGGCGTTCCTCAACAAGGGCCTCACTCTGACGTTGACCGACGAGCGCGAGTCGGCGAAGGCCACCGCGGGCGCGGACACCGTGGGCGAGGTCGCGGAGGACGAGCAGGTCCGCACGGTCACGTACCACTACGAGGGCGGCATCGTCGACTTCGTGAAGTACCTCAACTCGCGCAAGGGTGAGCTCATCCACCCGACCGTGATCGATGTCGAGGCCGAGGACAAGGAGCGTCTCCTCTCGGCCGAGATCGCGATGCAGTGGAACTCGCAGTACAGCGAGGGCGTGTACTCCTTCGCGAACACGATCCACACGCATGAGGGCGGGACTCACGAAGAGGGCTTCCGGGCCGCGCTGACGGGCCTGGTCAACCGGTACGCGCGCGAGAAGAAGCTGCTGCGCGAGAAGGACGACAACCTCTCCGGCGAGGACATCCGCGAGGGCCTGACGGCGATCATCTCGGTGAAGCTGGGCGAGCCGCAGTTCGAGGGCCAGACGAAGACCAAGCTGGGCAACACGGAGGCGAAGACCTTCGTGCAGAAGGTCGTCTACGAGCACCTCACGGACTGGTTCGACCGGAACCCGAACGAGGCCGTGGACATCATCCGCAAGGCCATCCAGGCGCAGACGGCCCGGGTCGCGGCACGTAAGGCGCGCGACCTGACCCGGCGGAAGGGCCTCCTGGAGAGCGCCTCGCTGCCGGGAAAGCTGAGCGACTGCCAGTCCAACGACCCGACGAAGTGCGAGATCTTCATCGTCGAGGGTGACTCCGCCGGTGGCTCGGCGAAGTCCGGGCGTAACCCGATGTACCAGGCGATCCTGCCGATCCGAGGCAAGATCCTGAACGTCGAGAAGGCGCGGATCGACAAGATCCTCCAGAACACCGAGGTCCAGGCGCTGATCTCGGCGTTCGGTACCGGGGTCCACGAGGACTTCGACATCGAGAAGCTGCGCTATCACAAGATCATTCTCATGGCGGACGCCGACGTCGACGGTCAGCACATCAACACGCTGCTGCTGACGTTCCTCTTCCGGTTCATGCGGCCGCTCGTCGAGGCCGGGCACGTGTATCTGTCGCGCCCCCCGCTGTTCAAGATCAAGTGGGGCCGGGACGACTTCGAGTACGCGTACTCGGACACGGAGCGGGATGCTCTGGTCGAGCTCGGCAAGCGGAGCGGCAAGCGCGTCAGGGACGACTCGATCCAGCGATTCAAGGGTCTCGGTGAGATGAACGCCGAGGAACTGCGCATCACCACGATGGACGTGGACCACCGGGTGCTCGGCCAGGTGACTCTGGACGACGCGGCACAGGCCGACGATCTGTTCTCGGTGCTGATGGGCGAGGACGTCGAGGCACGGCGCTCGTTCATCCAGCGCAACGCCAAGGACGTTCGGTTCCTCGACATCTGAGTCGGTCTTGGCTGACCGCACTGAAAGGACTTTGACCAGCAATGGCCGACGAGAATTCCCCTGTGATGCCCGAACAGCCGCCCGCTGTCCCCGGGATCGGTATGCGTGTCGAGCCGGTGGGGCTCGAAACGGAGATGCAGCGCTCGTACCTCGACTACGCGATGTCCGTCATCGTGTCGCGTGCGCTGCCGGACGTACGGGACGGTCTGAAGCCCGTCCATCGCCGGGTGCTGTACGCGATGTACGACGGCGGCTACCGGCCCGAGAAGGGCTTCTACAAGTGTGCCCGTGTCGTCGGTGACGTCATGGGTACCTACCACCCGCACGGTGACTCCTCGATCTACGACGCCCTGGTCAGGCTGGCCCAGCACTGGTCGATGCGTATGCCGCTGGTGGACTCGAACGGGAACTTCGGCTCTCCCGGTAACGACCCGGCCGCCGCCATGCGGTACACCGAGTGCAAGATGATGCCCCTGTCCATGGAGATGGTCAGGGACATCGACGAGGAGACCGTCGACCTCCAGGACAACTACGACGGCCGTAACCAGGAGCCGGTGGTTCTCCCGGCCAGGTTCCCGAACTTGCTGGTCAACGGCTCCGCGGGGATCGCGGTCGGTATGGCCACCAACATCCCTCCGCACAATCTGCGCGAGGTGGCGGCCGGCGCCCAGTGGTATCTGGAGAACCCGGACGCCTCGCACGAGGACCTTCTGGACGCTCTGCTGGAACGCATCAAGGGCCCCGACTTCCCGACCGGCGCGCTGGTCGTGGGGCGCAAGGGCATCGAGGAGGCGTACCGCACAGGGCGCGGCTCCATCACGATGCGCGCGGTGGTCGCGGTCGAGGAGATCCAGAACCGCCAGTGCCTCGTGGTCACGGAGCTTCCGTACCAGACCAACCCGGACAATCTCGCGCAGAAGATCGCCGACCTGGTGAAGGACGGCAAGATCGGCGGGATCGCCGATGTGCGGGACGAGACCTCCTCGCGTACGGGGCAGCGTCTGGTCGTCGTGCTGAAGCGGGACGCGGTCGCCAAGGTCGTGCTGAACAACCTCTACAAGCACACCGATCTCCAGTCGAACTTCAGCGCCAACATGCTGGCGCTGGTCGACGGCGTACCGCGCACGCTGTCGATCGACGCGTTCATCCGCCACTGGGTGACGCACCAGATCGAGGTCATCGTCCGGCGCACCAGGTTCCGGTTGCGCAAGGCCGAGGAGCGCGCCCACATCCTGCGTGGTCTGCTCAAGGCACTGGACGCGATCGACGAGGTCATCGCGCTGATCCGGCGCAGCCAGACGGTCGATGTCGCGCGCGAGGGCCTGATGGGCCTGCTGGAGATCGACGAGATCCAGGCGAACGCGATCCTGGAGATGCAGCTGCGCCGACTGGCCGCTCTGGAGCACCAGAAGATCACCGCCGAGTTCAACGAGCTTCAGGCGAAGATCAACGAGTACAACGCGATCCTGGTCTCGCCCGAGCGTCAGCGGCAGATCGTCAGTGAGGAACTGGCGGTCATCGTCGACAAGTTCGGCGACGACCGGCGCTCCAAGCTGGTTCCCTTCGACGGTGACATGTCCATCGAGGACCTGATCGCCGAGGAGGACATTGTCGTCACCATCACGAACGGTGGTTACGTCAAGCGCACCAAGACCGAGGACTACCGCTCGCAGAAGCGCGGCGGCAAGGGCGTGCGGGGCACCAAGCTGAAGCAGGACGACATCGTCGCCCACTTCTTCGTCTCGACGACCCACCACTGGCTGCTGTTCTTCACGAACAAGGGACGGGTGTACCGGGCGAAGGCGTACGAACTCCCGGACGCGGGCCGTGATGCGCGCGGCCAGCACGTCGCCAACCTGCTGGCGTTCCAGCCGGACGAGCAGATCGCGCAGATCCTGGCGATCCGTGACTACGACGCGGCGCCGTATCTGATCCTGGCCACCAAGGGCGGCCTGGTGAAGAAGACACCGCTCAAGGACTACGACTCGCCCCGCTCGGGTGGCGTCATCGCGATCAACCTTCGGGAGACCCCGGACGGCAGCGACGACGAGCTGATCGGCGCCGAGTTGGTGTCGGCCGAAGACGATCTGCTGCTGGTCAGCAGGAAGGCCCAGTCGATCCGGTTCACGGCGACGGACGACACTCTGCGCCCGATGGGACGTGCGACATCCGGTGTCAAGGGCATGAGTTTCCGCGAGGGCGACGAACTGCTCTCGATGAATGTCGTCAGGCCGGGTACTTTCGTGTTCACTGCCACTGACGGCGGGTACGCCAAGCGGACCCTCGTCGACGAGTACCGCGTCCAGGGCCGCGGCGGTCTGGGTATCAAGGCCGCCAAGATCGTGGAGGACCGGGGCTCGCTGGTCGGTGCGCTGGTGGTGGAGAGTACGGATGAAATCCTGGCCATCACGCTCGGCGGTGGTGTGATTCGTACGCGAGTCAATGAAGTCAGGGAGACGGGCCGTGACACCATGGGCGTCCAACTGATCAACCTGGGCAAGCGCGATGCCGTGGTCGGCATCGCTCGCAACGCCGAGGCCGGCCGAGAGGCCGAAGAGATTGACGCGGTCGACGGCGATGCGGATGCGGATGCGGTCGACGGTGGTTCGGTCGAAGCTGACACGGTCGAAGCGGTAGTCGAAGGCACCGAGCCTTCGACTGGGGAGCACGAGGAGTAGAACGTGAGTGGAGCCACGGGCGACGGAGCGGCCGCTTCCGGAGCTGGAGCACGCAGTGCCCGTGGCCCAGCCGCGGACTCTCAAGGGGGAACGGTGACGGACACGCGTGGGGCGCAGCCGCAGCCGCAGTATGAGTCGCAGCCGTACCAGCCTCCGCAGGCGTACCCGACGCCGGTCGGCGGCCCGCAGGGCCGTCCGCGTACGGCCGGTGCCGGTACGCAGGCGGGGGTGCGGCGTCCGCGTACCGGGGCACGTACGACGCCTCGCACGCGGAAGGCTCGGCTGCGGGTGGCCAAGGCCGATCCCTGGTCGGTCATGAAGGTCAGTTTCCTGCTGTCCATCGCATTGGGCGTCTGCACCATCGTGGCCGCCGCTGTGCTGTGGATGGTCATGGATGCCATGGGCGTCTTCTCGACCGTGGGCGGGACGATCAGTGAGGCCACCGGTTCAAGTGACGGCAGCGGCTTCGATCTTCAGTCGTTCCTCTCGCTGCCGCGTGTGCTGCTGTTCACGTCGGTCATCGCGGTGATCGATGTGGTGCTGGCCACAGCGCTGGCGACGCTGGGCGCCTTCATCTACAACCTGTCGGCCGGGTTTGTGGGCGGCGTCGAGCTGACCCTCGCCGAGGACGAGTAGCGGCTCGGCTATCGATTTTGGGACTGGCCCTGGAGTGCGCTAATCTTCAGGGGCAGCGCGGGGCTATAGCTCAGTTGGTTAGAGCGCATCCCTGATAAGGATGAGGCCACAGGTTCAAATCCTGTTAGCCCCACCGCGAAGGTCGGCCCGGACGGTTTTACCGTCCGGGCCGACTGCATTACCGGGCCTGATAGTTGGATGGGAACTAGGTCACCGATCGGTATCGGCCGGTGTGTATAGTCGGGCGCCAGAAGTCCCTTACGTCAAGGAAAGACGAGGTCGCGCGGTGAAGAAGCTTCTCCTGGTCGCACTGGCTGCCATCGGCGGGCTCCTCGTGTACCGCCAGATCCAGGCGGATCGCGCCGAGCAGGATCTGTGGACGGAGGCGACTGACTCCGTGCCCGCAGGTTCGGGTGTGTGAGACACAGCGTCTTGAATGCAGGGCCCCGATCGCTTTTTTGCGATCGGGGCCCTGCTGCGTTTCAGATGGGCTGTCCCGGGAGTGGGAGCCGGCCCCGCCGCCGGTGTTTCACGTGGAACAACCACTGGGTGACAGAAGAGACCCCGCGGGAACGGCCGCGACGATTCAGCTGTGCACGCAGACAATGCGATGAGGGCCGGGGCAGGATGGGGCGGGACCACGCTCAGCGCCGTGGTGGCTTGTGGGCCCTGCGGCCCTTGTGACGCTGGTGATCGCGAGATATGAGCTTGAGCCCGCCTGGCTCCTGGCTGCCGGGCGGAGAACGGGGGAATCAGGTGAAGGGGCTGCACAGCAGGGGCCGGATCGTGCTGGCCGCGGTGGCGGCCGTGTGCTCGGTAGGGGCGTTGCCCGGCCAGGCAGCGGCGGCGGGTGAGTCCGATCCGTACGTCTTCGACCAGCATGCGACGACGGTGGCGGGCGCTGTGGCCAGTACCGACGCGAAGCAGCTCAAGGCCGGGTCGACCTACCGCTCCTCGATCAAGCCGGGTGGCCAGCTCTACTACCAGGTCGAGCTGGACGCCACGTCCGATACCTACGTCTCCGCAGTGGCTGTGCCGGGCCTGGGGGCGCAGGAGAAGGTCGACTACACCGACGGCATCAAGGTGTCCCTCCAGGACCTCACAGGCGATTCCTGCGGCGCTGACGACGATGCGGTGTTCGGCTCCGCCGGGTACCCCCGGCCGATCGCCGCTCACGCCACGCGCACTGTCGAGAAGGACGGCACCTCCTGCCAGTCGGCAGGGCCGTACTACGTGGTGATCGAGAGGACGACCAAGGCGACTTCTGCCCGGGATGAGTGGGGGCTGGAGATACGTGTCGATTCCGAACCCGGTCTGACGTCGGGCTCGGCGGGTCCGACGGAGGCGCCGAGCAGCTGGCCGTCCGCATCGCCCGTTCCGCCTTCGGGGACGGCACAGCCGATCAAGGGCGGGACGGGATTCAATGACGCCGCCGCCCTGAAGCCCGGGGTCTGGGGCGACCGGATCAAGCCCGGGCAGACCCGTTTCTACCGGGTGCCGGTGGGCTGGGGGCAGCAGCTCTTTCCGAGCGCCGATCTCGGAAGCTCATCGGGCAGCGGCTTTGTCGCCGATGCTCTTCACGTGGAGTTGTACAACCCGGTCCGGTCGGGGGTCGCCACGGGCTATACGGCGTATGACGGGAAGCCGAAGTCGGCCGCACCGGACCCGCTGCCACCGGTCGCGTACCGGAACCGGTACAGCGCGAGTGAAGAGGTCAGCGGGGCGCGGATGGCGGGTGACTACTACTTCGCGGTCACCCTCAGCCCGGACGTTGCGAAGAGCTTCAGGGAGAAGGCGTACGGGCTGACGCTGAGGATGAGCGTCAAGGGCGCAGAGGGGCCCCCGCCGGCGTACGCGGGCGCTGTGCCCCACTACGGGATGTCAGCCGGTGAGGGCACGGGCCACGGAGCCATGAGGCTGGTCGGGATCGCGGGGACAGGTACGGGCACGGTGCTGGTGCTGGGGCTCGGCGTGTGGACGCTGATCGCGAGGCGGCGCGCGGAAGCGGTGCCGGCCCAGGGAGCCCACGAGCCGGGACGGCAGTCCGCGCCGCAGTACCGGCCGCCTTCTGCCTGGTAGCCCGGCTGGGCGGCGCTGTGGCGAGGCCGCGCGGGCCCGGGGCGAGGCGGCCGCGGGAGGCTCCCGTCAGCTCCGGGCAGTTCCGTATCAGCTCTGCGTCAGCGCCCAGATGCCCACCGCGAAGCAGATCAGTGCGATGACCAGGACGGGGACCGTCACCTTCGGGGGCGGTCCCGGACGTGTGCGCGGGACTGGTACCGACTGGGTGGGAACCTGCGAGGGCTGAGCGGTGTACCTATCAGTGTGGGGCTGTTCATACAGGGCCTGACCAGGGAGCTGAGCAGGAATCTGCGCAGGAGTCTGAGCATGGACGGGGGATGCCGGATGCGAAACCGTGGGGGCGGCTGCGGCCGTCGGGGCCGGTGCTGGGGCAGTCGGCTGGGGAGGCGGGGCGAGGTGGAAGCTGCCTGTCTCCGACATCGCCGGGTGCTGCGGCTGCTGCGGGTGGGGTACGGGCTGCTGCTCGGTCTGCGGGTGGGCCGGGTGGGCAGGCATGCCCGGCTGGGTCATCGCTTGCTGCACCGGGGGCTGAGACACGGGCCCTTGCTGAGACACGGGCCCTTCGGGGCCGAATCCGCCGGGCAGCGGCCCGATCTGGTCGCGGACCTCGACGGGCTGCTCGCCGGGCCCCGGTTCGGGCAACAGCTCCACTGCCGTGGCCAGCGCTTTACGGGCGCCGTTCGCCGTACGGAACCGGGCCTGGGGATCCGGCTGGAGCAGGCCGGCGAGCACCTGCCACAGCGGTTCGGGGATGCCCCGGGGTGCGCCGGGCGTTCCATGGGCGGCGAAGTGTTCCACCAGCGCTCTGGAGTCGGGCCGGGCGCCCTGGAGCAGATACAGCGCGACCAGCCCGACCGCGAACAGGTCGGCGGTGAAGTCCGGTTCCGCGCCCAGCATCTGCTCCGGTGCGAAGTAGCCGGGCGTCCCCACCACATAGTTGCTCTCGGTGAGGCGCGGCTCGCCCTTGCGCATCGAGATGCCGAAGTCGGAGAGCCGCAGATGCGGCCGCCCGGTCCCGGTGGCTTCCATCAGGATGTTCGCCGGCTTGATGTCACGGTGCACGACACCTTCCGCGTGGACGGCAGCCAGCCCGGCCAGCAGCTGGTCGAGCAGCGTGCAGACGAACCGCGGCGGCAGCGGGCCGTACTCCCCGACGACTTGGACGAGAGAGCCCCCGCTGACCAGTTCCATGGTGAACAGCACCTGGTCGTCGTCAGCGGCCCAGCTGGCAGGGGCGAGCACATGGGGGTGGTCGATCCGCAGCGCCTGCTCACGTACGAAGCGCAGCAGGGTGTGCGCGTCGCTCTGCTGGAGGACCTTGGCCGCCACATAGCGGCGTCTGCGGTGGTCCCACGCACGCCAGACCGCCCCGACACCCCCGCGTCCGATCGGGTCCACCAGCTCGTACCGACCGGCGAAGACCTCACCCATGCGCTGTACCCATACTCTGTGCCCGCCCCCCTGTTGGCTGAGCCACGGCCGACTGGGTTCAGCCGGCCGGGCCCCGGCTTCAGCTCTGGTGTGCCTCGTAGTGCGAGACCGCCTCCGCGGTGCGCCCGGCGCCGTACACCTTGAGGAACTCTGCCAGTTCGGGGTGGGTCGGGGCGAGGGAGTTCGCGGCGTCGATGATGTCGCCCGCAGCTGATACGGAGCGCAGCAGTGACTGGATCTCGCGTACCACCCGGCGCACGGTCGGCGCGCCCGTGGTGGACGTGGTCTGACCGGTGGTGGAGAGGACTGAGCCGCCCTGGGACTTCTTGATCTCTTCCATCCGATCCGTTGCCTCGCCCGCGCTGACGCTTCCGTCGGCGACCAGGCGGGAAAGCTCCTGAAGTGCCTGGACCCGCTGGACCACGGCCGGGTTTCCGATCTTGGCGCGCTGGCCACTCATCAACTGGGAGAGCATGGGCGCGGACAGCCCGAGTACGGCGGCGAGACGGGCCTGGTTGAGGCCGAGATCATCGATGAGGCGACGGAAGAGCGCCCCCAGCGGCTCTCCGTACCAACTGCGCTGAAGGTCTCTCGCTCTCGCGGTTGCCTCTTGTTGTGCTGCGTCCATTGCGTCTCCCCATCGCTTCCCCAGGCGGCGGCTTCGCTGCCGCGAACCTCCTCGTGCATCCTACGGAGAGCGGTCACTGACCGGGAGTCCCAATCCTTTTGTGAGATCACCCCTGTGACCCGCTACTCTTGTTCTCGCACCAACCCATTACGGGGCCTTAGCTCAGTTGGTAGAGCGCTGTCTTTGCATGGCAGATGTCAGGGGTTCGACTCCCCTAGGCTCCACAGCGCGCGAGGGCTCCTGACCTGCGGAAACGTAGGGCAGGAGCCCTCTCCGTGTTTGTAACGTCAACACCGTGTCAACACGGACCTGTCGTACGGTCCCCTCGTGGCATCAATCAAGAAGCGGGAAAAAAGGGACGGAACGGCGAGCTTCACCGTGCTGTGGAGAGCCGGCGGGCGTCGGAACGCCAAGCAGGAGTCAGAGGTCTTCGAAGACGAGACAGCCGCTGAGCGCTTCCGCGATCTGGTGAATGGACACGGGCAGCAGTGGCCGCCTGGGTGGGTGCGAGGGCAAGG
The DNA here is from genome assembly GCF_010548145.1 of Streptomyces sp. SID10853. Classification (GTDB taxonomy): domain Bacteria; phylum Actinomycetota; class Actinomycetes; order Streptomycetales; family Streptomycetaceae; genus Streptomyces. The sequence goes on along the minus strand of NZ_JAAGLN010000001.1, from coordinate 116,789 downwards.
GTTCATAGCCGACCTGCGCAGGCCGGAAACGATGTTCGAACCCTTCGCCTTGGCCTACATCGACCGGCTTACGGGTATTCAGGGTGATACCCGATCGAAGTACAAGAAGCTGGTGGTCAACAACATGTCGCCGTGGTTCAAGCCGTACTCGGTCGAGGACGGCGAGGGCAGCATCATCCGGGACATGGTTCAGCACTGGGTCAACGATCTTCAGAATGGTCGTGTCGCACCGCTGGACCCCCCAGACCGGAGTTCCAGGACCAAGTACAAGCCCAAGACGATCTCGAACCAGCACGGGCTTCTGGCCGCGATCCTGCAATCTGCTGTTGATGCTGAGCCGTCGCTACGGGCTTCCAACCCATGCGCAAAGACCCGCCTACCCCGTCTCGATGGCGAGGAGGAAGAGGAGGAGGCGGTCTTCCTAGAACGGGACGAGTGGGCATGGATCCACGAATGTCTTGGCGTGGATCCTGAGGCCCAAGAGCTCGCGGAACTGATCACGGAAACCGGGTTCCGCTGGGGCGAGGCCACTGCACTCCAGCCTCGGGACCTGAGGCGTCGCAATGGACGTCCCGCCATCAGGGTCCAGCGTGCGTGGAAGCGGAACGAGGACGGGCAGCCGTACATGGGCGCCCCGAAGTCCAGGAAGTCCCGCCGGACGCTCGTCATCAGGTGGAGTCTGTGGGAGAAGCTCCAGCGCCGGGCCAAGGGGCTGAAGCGGGGCGATCTCCTTTACACCGGGCCAGAAGGCGGGCGATGGGATGCAGGAACCTTTCGTCGCTTGCGATGGCTCCCTGCTATCGAGCTCGCGGCGGAGAAGTACGGACTGATCAAGCGGCCCAGGATCCACGACCTTCGGCACTCGCACGCGTCGTGGTTGATCGCCGCGAAGGTGCCGCTGCCGGCCATCCAGGTCAGGTTGGGGCACGAGTCCATCACCACCACCGTTGACCGGTACGGTCACCTCCTGGACGCCTTGGATGATGAGGTCATGGCCGCCATTGAATGGGCCATGGACCCGACCGCGCCACTGCCGGGCTTCCTGCTCCACTCCGGTCTCGCTGACGCCGTCCCGTACCAGCGGAGCGCGGTTGTCTCCGACCCGTGGACAGACATGAGCGAAGGGGAACCACGTGGGACAGCCGGCCCTGTCTTCGTCGTCACGCTGGCGGGCCGAGAGATACCGTTCGCCGACCGGCAGCACGCCCAGGACGTTGCAGACCAATGGGACGGTGACCGTGCGGGAAGGATCGCGGAACTGCGAGCCCAGGGTTGGACCGATCAACTGGCTAACCGGATCCTGGCTGCGGGTCCGGAGGAACGCGAACGGTGGACAGGCGGCGGTCAGGTCTGGACCCGGATGCCGGGCCGACAGTTCGTTCACCACCAGATGGCCTCCTTCAGCCCAAATGGCGATCTGTCCTATGAGCCCCAGCCGTTGGCCAGCCGATGGGCCTGGGAGTTCGAGACCGACCTCTACACCGACAAGGCCGCACAGATGCGCACCGAATTCCGGCCGGGTCCGGCAGCCACGACGGAGGCGTACGTCCGAGGGACCAGTAAGGCAGCCGTGCAAATGGCTTTCGAGAGTTCCTGTGAGAAGGCCCGAGAGATATGTGGGCAAAGCCCGTATCTCGACCTGGTGAAGAGCGCGGGCTCATAGCGCTCCCCCTGTCGCCCGGGGGCGGGTTACCCCCGGGCGGATAGACACGGTCACCGCGGCGGAGACGTGATCACCAGAGACTGAGCGGCTGTCCTGCGGCGACTGCCGCTCGGATACGGCCCGCGGTCTTTCCCATGGAATAGCCGTTTGCTACCCCCGAGCGGATCGCTGTGCCGATTGCCCGGGAGCGACCAGCTGGGCCGCGGAGATCGGCCAAGGGGCTCCCAGGATCTCGGCGCCTGGCCAGCCATTCGGCCCGGTTCTCCGCTGCCGTGCCCAACCTGAGATGCGTCGGCTGCTGGCACGAATGGTTGAAGTGTTCCCCAGAGTTCGGGACTCTCATGAGAGCGGTTCGCCCTGTGGTGCCAAGAGGCGAGGGCCTTCGCGGTGGCCGTGGTGATCAACGTCGTTGAGAGTCGGGCGGCTTCTGGATTTTCACTCGCTGGGGTGTCACCAGAGTGTCAGTGGGAGGCCCTGGCGTTCGGCGTCTTGGATGCGCTGTTCGATCTGCTGTGGTGACTCGCCTCGGCGGAGGCCTTCACGGATCGCGTCGGCAATCGCTCGGGTGCGTCCGGCGGCTCCGCGAAGATCCGCGAGAGGACCGCCCGGATCGCGGTGCCGCTGTGCCCACTCCGTGCGGTTCTCGGCGCTGGTGCCCAATCTCACGTGGGCGGGGTTGGTGCAGCCGTGGGAATCGCAACGGTGGCAGAGAACGGGGTCGTCTGTGCCGGTCCAGCCCAGGCGGGGTATGACGCCGTGCGACAGCTGGAAGGCGAACAAGTGGGCGGGAACGGTGCCGCGGCGAGACTTGCCGGGCAGGCTCGCCGCGCGGAAAGACCCATGGCCGGTCGAGCTGACCGCTCCCGTCCAGGGCCAGCATGCGTCATCGGCTTGCCGGTAGCGCTTCGCCTCGAACCGTTCGACTACGGAGGTGTCGCTGAGCCAAGACCGCCAGAGTTCGGCGGGCACTCTAGCGGGTTGCGGTGTTCCGAGCAGGGAGAGCTGTTCGTCGCGGTGAACGGCCCGAGGGGACACGTAGAGGCCCTCGAAGGGGAGCGGGTCCATGAGGAGCTCCTGACCTGTGACGGAGAAGTCTGCCGTTCAGTTCAACTGCGTTGCGGGATCACTCAGAGCGGGTCGAGGATCATAAGGATCTCGTCGCGGTCATCGTCTGCTGCGAGCCGGAGGGCGCCAGGCCATCGGCCGACTTCCTTCCAGCCGAGGCGCCCGTAGAAGTGCTCCAGGCCGACACCGCCACGGGCGGCGAGGTGCAGTTGCTCCAGGCCCATCTCGTCCCTGGCGACTCTGCGCGCCTCCTTCGTGAGAGCGCGTCCGAAGCCGCGTCCGCGAAGGGCGGTGCGGGTCTGAACGTGGTGGAGGGTTCCCCAGTGTGCGATCACCTCGAAACGATCGCGGCGGACGTTGAGCCAGCCCGCGAGTTCCCCGTCCGTGGTCACCGTGAGGATTCGGTTGGTGTCGGGGGCGAGCAGGTCGACGATGCGATCCAGGGCCGGAGTCACGGTGGCCGCGTCGACGGGTGGGAAGGGGAAACCTGCCGCGCCGCCGGCGTTGGTGACCTCGATCCAGCACTCGGTGAGAGCTCGTCGAAGTACTGGTGTGGCTTCGTTCGGTGAGGTGAGCTGCTGAAAGACGAGAGAGGCGGTGGACATCTCGGAATCATGGCATCGGCCTCTGACATGACCGGGTCCGAACGGACTCATCGGCCAGCCAGAGCAGCCACTCAACGGCCGGTATGCGCACGGTCGTTGGCTCACCGATGAGGGCAAGCTGTTAGTCAACGTGTGGGGCCCGGCCCCGTTCACCGACGTGAGGGGGAAGAGGCCGGGCCCGAGGCCGTTCTCAGGCGGCATCAGCCCGGCTGCTGTCCGCCGCGACGATCGGGGCCGGGGTGCCCGAGGCTGGAGAAGACGTCTCTGCCCCAGCCGGCCGAGGCTTCCGGGGTCGGGCGGAGCGGGGTCGCTCGGCGCGGGCTCGCAGCGATTCGATGATCTCCTTCGCCCGAGCGGCGGTAACAGGCTTCGCCTCGCGTTCCAGCTCCTCCGCCGGGACGCCGAGCAGTTCCGAGACCAACTCGGCGTTGTTGTCGAACAGCCGCAGGACTACCGCAGCAGCCTCCCGCGCCGTGACGTCGGCCTCCTCCTTCGCCTTGGCCGCCTTCACCGCAGTCTCCCGCGCGGTCAGCGCGTTCTCGGCGGCCATCTCCCGCGTCTTCGCCTTCACCGCTTCAGCAGCGCGAACCCGCCGCCGTAGCTCCGACGCGCTCATCGGTCCTGCCGAATTGGTGCTCACACGTGTCCCCAGTTCTGTTCGAAACTACTGCTCGTCGCGCGCACCGTAGGCATAGGTCCGCGGACATCTCGAACCCAGCTCATTGGGTGCCAGCGGGGGCGGAAGGGCTGCCTCCGGCGGGTCCTCCTCGGAGGGGGTGGGGGCTGGTCGGTCAGGTGCTGCGCCGTCGTGGTGCGGGTGGTGAAGGCGGGGTTCCCTCCTCGGCCGGACACCCCAAGGGGCGTACCAGGAACCCGGACACGGCGTCCAGGCCAAGCCGCTTCGCGGTCGCTACGCGAGCCAGGACACCGCGCCCGGAACCCTGATACGGCGGAGCTGTCCGACCGAGGAGGGAACCCCGCCGAGGCCCGTTGTGGCCGGGCCCGGCCGAGCGGGTGCGGGCCGGTGGTGCGGGAAAATAGCAGGTCAGGGCCTATATCCGGGTTGACTCAATCCTTAGAACGTGGTTTAATTAATGATGCCGGAAGGGGAGGGCAACACCCCGGCCGACACCGGTAGGCCGACCGGCCGCCGACAACCTCTCTCACTAGGAGAACGAACGTGAGCACCACGAAGGCCCCCGCGAAGCTCGAAACCATCCGCGCCCTTCTCGCCAAGGCGGAGGACCCCCGTACGCCGGAGTCGGAGGCGGAGCTTGCCCGGAAGCGGGCGTTCGAGATGATGGCGAAGTACGGCGTCGAACAGGCCATGCTCAACGACGCCAACCCTGCCAGTGACGCCCCGGCGGATCGAAAGATCGTTCTGGATAACCCCTGGGCAATGGAGCGGGTCCGCCTCATCAACCGCATTGCGCTTGCTCTCGGATGCCAGCTCATTCACCTTGGCCGGGACGGCAGCGGTCCGGCCCGCCGGGTGCACGTCTTCGGGTACGCGAGCGACCTTCAGCGCGTCGAGCTGCTCTACACCTCTCTACTGCTCCAGATGAACAGCGGACTTGCCGCTCAGGCGGTCCCGCCGGGCCAGGGCGCGCGTGCCTGGCGTCGATCCTGGCTCCTCGGCTTCATCAATCGGGTTGGCGACCGCATCGAGGAGGCCGAGCGCGGCGCACGCGAAGAGGCTAGGGGTGAGACCAGCGCCACCGGCCGCAGCGCGGCCCTTGTGCTCGCGGACCGCAAGGCCGTCGTCTCCCGCAACTACCAGCAGGCATACCCGCGTTCACGGAAGGGTGGCACCACGACCATGACCGGCAACGGGTACGGGGCCGGATGGGTCGCGGGAAGCCGGGCCGACATCGGCGGTAAGCGGATCGGCCGCACCTCGGCCGGGTCCATAGCCGCGTAGCCCCGCCAGGGTCGGGGGGCGGTCGTCCGCCCCCCCGACTGCCGAGTCCGCGACCAACTCAGGAGGCATGACCGTGGCGACACGAAAGCCCCCGGCCACCCCCGCCCGCATCCTCACCGCCGCCGCCGACCACATCGCACGGGTCGGGCTCTACCAGGGAGACCACCGCTGGCAGCCCGGCCGTATGGGCGACAGCGCCCCGTGCACCGTGCTGCACGCATGGGAACGCGGCGTGCGCTCCGTCCGGCCCCGCTGGTCCGTACGCGGTGAACCGTGGGACATCTTCCAACGCGCCCTGTCCGACTCCCTTGTGGTGCTCAGCAACCACGCCAACGGCCGCCCCGTGTCCGGCGTCCGGTGGCGAAAGCTCAAGCTCACGGAGGACGCCTACCGGCGCACTCTCCTGTGGTGCTGGGGGGACGAACCCGAGCGGACCACCGCCGAGGCCGCCGCGATGATCCGCGCCGCCGCAGCGCTGCACCCGAGTGACGGCGATCACAGCACCCCCGGTTGCCCCACCCGTAAGAAGATGGTTTAATTAATGGTGTCGGAAGGGGGAGGGCAACCCCCCGACCGACACCCCACCGGGCCGGACGGCCCGACCAACTCTCACCAGGAAGAAGAAGGACCGATGACGAACACCAAGACCCAGGCCGGCGTCCAGGCCGCCCCTGCCCCGTGGCCGACGCTCACCGTCGCCGAGCTGGCCGCGCACCCCGGCAACGTCCGCGACATCGAGGCCCCGGCCGATCTGCTGGCCGACGTGAAGGACAACGGCGTCGAGGAGCCGCTTTACGTCGTGCGCACCCACGGCGACGTGCCGCAGGTCATCGACGGGTTCCAGCGGCTGGCCGCCGCCGTCGCCGCAGGACTGGAGACCGTGCCGGTCACCCCGCGCCCCGTGATCCGGATCGACGCGCTCACCCCGCACCCGAAGAACGCCCGCGAAGACCTGGATATCAGTGCGCCGTTCGTGGATTCGCTCCGCACCGAGGGGTGCCGCATCCCCGTCAAGATCCAGCGACTCGACGGCGGAGTCCTCCAGGTCAACGACGGAAACCGCCGCTACCACGCCGCGACGGACGCGGGTCTTACCCACCTGCCGTACGAGTGGGAGGACGACGACCGCGACGCGGCGGGCCAGTTCCTCGACATGATCACGACCGCTCAGCACCGCAAGAGCCTGAGCACTTCCGAGATGAACCAGGCGATGTTCAGCGCGGCCGAAGCGGGCGCGCAGGTGGGCCGCATCGCCAAGGCCGCAGGCGTGCGGCAGAAGGACGTCAAGACGCTGGTCAAGGTCCGGTCCGACGAGAAGCTGTCGGCCGCCGTCAGCGGCGCGAGCAGCTACGAGTGGACGTTCGAGCACTTGGCCGCGCTGTCGGAGTTCGCGGACGACGCCGAAGCGCTCGCCGCGATCACCGAGGCCGCCGCCGACGACGACGCCGACGAGGGAGACGTTGACTGGGCCATCGCCGTCGAGCGGACCAAGCGCGACAAGCGGACGAAGGCCGAGGCCCACCGCGCCGAGCTGGAGGCGGCCGGGCAGAAGATCAGGGACGCCGACGAACTGTCCGAGCGCGCCATGCCCGTATGGCGACTGCGCGGCATCAGCACCGAGGAGCACGCCGAGTGCAAGGGTCTGGTGTGGGTGTTCGATGAGCGGCGGGCAGACCGGTACGAGCCCTACTGCTCAGCCCCCGGCCTGTACGGGCACACGGTGCCCGAGGGCAGCAGCGGCAGCAGCGGCACGAAGACCGCCGCCGAGGTGGAGGCCGAGCGCGCCGCCCGCGCCGCCGTCAAGAAGGGGAACATCGACTGGGACGCGGCCGAAGCCCTGCGCCGGAAGTGGATCACTGACCTGATCAAGCGGCGCAACCTCCCGAAGGCCACCACCAACACTCTGATCGGGCACGTGAACAATGCCCTGTTGAACGGCAGTTGGGGACTTGACGAGCTGGTCAAGGAGCCGACGACCGAGATCCTGGCCGCCTTCCTGGGGCTGAGCACCGAGCAGGCCAAGGACCGGGGCAGCTTCGCCGGGCACGTTGCCAAGGACCCCCGCAGGGCCCCGCAGCTCCAGTTCGCCGCCATCGCCGCCGTCCGGGAGAAGTGTGCGAACCGTTCCGCGTGGAGGACGGACAGCCAGCACGCCCCGTGGACCCGGAAGCCCACCGGCAGGTGGTTCCAGGTGCTCGCGTCCCTCGGGTACCCGCTCACGCCCATTGAGCAGTCGGTCGTGGACGGGGAGCCCTACGACCCGTCGAAGAAGAAGCCCCGCGCGATCACGGCGGGCGGTGAGCCGGAGGCCGAGCAGGAGCCCGGCACCGACGAGGAGACGGGCGAGCCGGAGGCCGAGGAGGTCGACGACCCGGCCAGCGACAGCGACGACGAAGCCGCCGCCTAACCACCTCAGCCGCCCGATGCCGGGGGCGGGAACCCTCCCGCCCCCGGTCACCCCAGGAGCCCCACAGTGACCCGTACAGCTCTGCCCGAGACCCACGCCGACGACCACGGTTGCGGATGCGTTCCCGCCCCCGCCGAGCCCGACCCCGGTACCGCCGCCGACATCATGCAGGTCCGCGCCATCGCGGGTGGACTCGCAGAGTTCGGCATCGGGCCCCGCCGCTGGTCCGCCGCCTACGACCACCAGGCCGCTGCCGTCGTCCTGCGCGTGGACACGCCGCGCGGATTGTACGCGCTCGCCATCCCCGCCCCCGGCGCAGCGTTCCCCGTCCACCACCGGGGCGAGCGCATCGGCGCACTGGACTGCCGCCGCACGTACGGCACCGCCGACAGCTACACCGCCGCCCTGTTCGCCGCGTTCCTGCGTGACCGCGCCGCACTCGCCATCCCCGGCCGGGATGCTTGCCCCACACCCCAAGACATGGTTTAATTAATGGTGTCGGAGGGGGAGGGCAACCCTCCTCCGACACGACGGGCCGCCAGTCGGCCCGAGACCGGCCGAACGCGGAGGGCAACCCGCCCGGCCGGGCCCGCGATTCCTCTCTCACCAGCAGGAGTACCCACGATGACCAGCGCAGCCATGCGGTTTTCCATCCCCGCGACCGCTCAGTCCCGCGTCCGTCAGCTTGTCGAGGCCACCAACGCCCGCGCCGCTGTCCACCACCTCAGCGCGTACGCGCTCGACATCTCCGAGCCGTTCCTTGCCGACTACCGCGACCTTGACGGCCGCGTGATCGGCAAGCGCCCCACCGTCACCGTGACGATCTCCGGCGACATCCCCCGTCACCACGGCTGGACCGTCATCGCCCGCCTGGACCACGACGAGGAGGGCGAGACGATCACCAGCCTGTTCCCCGGTCTGCCCGAGCAGGACGCCGAGGCCGCGCGCCAGTACCGCGCCATCGAGAACTTCTGCCACGGGTGCGCCGTCGCCCGGCACCGCACCGCCACCTACCTTGCCCGCCACGAGAACGGCGAGATGCGGCAGTTGGGCACGACGTGCGTCGAGCCGTACACCGGTCTGCCGATCAAGGGACTTGAGGCCCTGTGGCGGTTCGGCACGCTGAAGGACTCCGATTGGGACGGCGAGGGGGGCGGCATCCCGGCCGACCTCCGCGTCCCGGTGATCGAGGTCCTGCGGGTGACCGCCGCCATCGTCAAGGAGGAGGGCCGGTTCTACAGCCGGTCCGAGCAGTGGAAGGACGCGTCTCCGACCGCCGACGGCGTCGAAGGGTACTTCTTCGACCGCAAGGCCCCGCAGGAGTGGAAGGACGCCATCGACACCGACCCCGACGCGCCGACCACCGCCGCCGCCGTCCGGGCATGGGCCGTCCAGGGATACGGCAGCCTCTCCGACTACCGCCACAAGGTGGGGCAACTCGCCAAGGGTGAGACCGTCGATCCGCGCCACCTCCCGACGCTCGTGTCCGCCATCGCGGGTTGGTACCGCGACCAAGAGAAGGAAGCCGCCGAGCGGGCCGCCCAGAACAGCAAGCCGCAGGGCACGGTGGGCGAGCGGATCAACACCACCGCCACCGTCACCACTGTGATCGAGCTGGAGGGCCGGACGTACGGCTACCACACCCAGCGCCGCAGGTTGGTGAAGTTCCAGGACCCGAGCGGCAACGTGTTCGTGTGGTTCAGCAGCGCCGGGACGGTCCCCGACCAGGGCGACGAGGTCGAGCTGACCGGCACGGTCAAGGACCACTCCATCTACGGCGAGACCGCACAGACCGTGCTCACCCGGTGCCGGGTTGCCGCACGCGAACCGGTCGCCGCGTAGCAGGAGCCCGGCCGCCGGGCCGTGGGGTGGGCGGCATCGAGCCGCCCACCCCACGCAGCGCCCACCGTCGTCCGGAACCGCCGCGTCGGCGGCCGGGTACCGGACATCGGGCCCCGTACAAAGGGCGTCCCTGCGGGACGGCTCAGCCCGGCCCGGCTCGCAGCCGGCCGGAACGTCCGGGCCGCGGGCGGCCCTCCCGTCCCGTCCGGACGCCGGGCCCAAGGGCGTGCCCTTCGGGCACGACGGCACTGTCCATCGCGCTCCGCACGATGACGGGCGGCACCTCCCCGACATCGGTACGGCACGCCGCCGACCGCACCACCGATCCCGAGGAACACCCCCGTGCCCGCGAACGTACCCGTCGTCCAACATGAGGTCGCCCACCCCGGAGACCCGTCTCCGCAGACCTGCATCCAGGTCGCCCGGCAGGCCGCGATCCTCGCCGTCACCGCAGCCGACGACGCCATGACCGCCATGTGCCGCAGCCGATCCGGAGCCGCCGCCAGGCTGGAGGCGGCCATGCACGCGGCCCACAAGGAAGCCGTCGAAGCCGAGAGGTGGGCCGACCGCGCCGAGCAGTACGCCGACGACCCCACCATGCCGAGCAGTGCCCCCTCGTACTGCGCCCGTGAGGCCGTCGGCCACGCTGTTCGGGCGCAGTCGGCCGCCGGAGCCGCGACGACGGCCGCGGATCTGCGGGCCGAGCTGGAGCGGAAGCTGACGGCGGGCGAGTACGCCGAGCGGGAGACCGAACGGCGCCGGGAAGAGGCCGAGCGGGAGGCCGAGGAGCGCGCGGCCACCGGCATGGACGCGGACAACCGGGACCGGGCGGTGAGGAACCGGTATCTCGCCGAAGGCCACGTTGCCGAACTCGGTTGGACGGCGGGGCACGTCCGTGTGCTGGAGGCCGCCGAGTCCGGGCGCCTGTACTGGCGAGAGGGGGCGGCCCGGCAGGCGGCCCGGCGCGGCCTGTGGTCCGGTGGCCGGCGGGTCAGCCGCGACCGGACCGAGGCCCTGTTCGCCGCGCGGTTCCTCGTCGCCGTCCGCCAGGACGACGGCACTCGCGTACTGACCCCCAGCCCGATGGGGCAGGTCGCCCTTGAGCTGGCCCGGCTCCACCCCGCCGGACTCCACGACAGCGAACAGGCCGCCTACGAGTCGCGGTTCGCCCGGGTACGGCGGCGCCACAAGCGCCGTGACGACCAGAAGGCAGCAGCCCGCGCGCTCCCGCCGCTCGACTCCAGCGCCCGGAACCTGTACCGAAAGCCGGTCACGCTCACCGAACAGCGGGCCCGCGCCGAGCGCGACACCGTCGACCGATGGGAGGACGAGGGCGGCCACTGCCCCGGCGCGCACCCCGCGGTGAACTCCGTCACGAGCCCGCCCGTCCGGCTCATCCTGCCCCTGCACCGGCACACCGCCGTGCAGCCCGCCTTGTGGTGACGACGGGCGTGGTGACCGATCCGGGCGCATGCTGCTCGACCTCCCGGACACTCAGCAAGATCGACGTGCCCACTAAATCGAACACATGATGGAATTAGGGCCATGCAACGGACGACTCCTCCTGATCTCGACCGTGCCCGAGACGACTGGCACGCCACCTACCGGCAGCTCGCCGTGCATCCGTCCACCGCGCTCCGCAGAAGGCTCATTCACCTGTCGGCGACCGTGGTGTTCCACTCCCACTGGCAAGGTCAGCGGTCCGCGGGCTGGGCTGCTCTGCATGGTGGACGGCCAGGGCGAACCGCCTCCTGATCCGCTCGGAGTTGATGCCCGCCGATTCGGTGGGTGCCGGCGGGGTGGAAGGGCTGCCTCCGGCGGGTCCTACTCGGAGGGGGTGGGGGCTGGTTGGTTGGGTGCGGGTTCGTTGTGGTGCGGGTGGTGGAGGCGGGGTTCCCTCCTCGGCCGGACACCCGGGGGGCGTATCAGGAACCCGGGCGCGGAGTCCAGGCCGAGCCGCTTCGCGGTCGCTGCGCGAGCCAGGACACCGCGCCCGGAACCCTGATACGGCGGAGCTGTCCGACCGAGGAGGGAACCCCGCCCAGGCTCGTGGTGGGCGCGGCCCGGCCGGGTGAGTGCGGGTCGGCGGAACGAGGAAAGAGCAGGTCAGGGCCCATGTCCGGGTTGCGCCACCCGCTAGAACGTGGTTTAATTAGTGATGTCGGAAGGGGAGGGCAACCCCCGACCGGCACACGGCAGGCCGACCGGCCGCCGACACTCACTCTCACCAGAAGGTGTTGGAAATGAAGACGGTTAAAGCAGCTTTTACTCGGTTCGCTGACGCGATCCGGCCTAACGCTCTGAGTGTCAATTACGAGTGCGGTCGATGTGGGCTGAAGGCCCGAATAAGTGGCGATGTGCCCTACGTCGATTCCATGCTCAAGGTCATTTTCGGGCACCAGTGCTCAGTAACGGTCGAATCAGAATAGTCGGGCGGGGAGGGCAACGCCCCGTCATCTACCAGGCAGGCCGACCGGCCGCCGCCAACTCTTCCGCCAGGAGAACGACCAATGAATATGCCTCTCACCGTCGCAGAACTGTCCCACCCGATCGCCCTCGAACTCGGCGGGAACTGGCGACCGCAGCCCGCGCGCCACGGCCTCCAGGAGCTGGACCACGCCGCCACGTTCACGCACCTGGACGGCCGACAGCTCCACCTCTCCGAGCGGTTCGATGACCCCGGACACCTGCACATCCGGGGCGCATTCCCCGCCACCGACTACGGTTTCCGCAGGGGCGAGCGCGACACGGTCCGAGTCGCCATGACCGAGGACCCGGCGGACATCGCGGCCCAGATCGCCGCCGATCTCATCCCCGTGCACCGTGACGTTCACGAGCGCGTGAAGGAACACAACCGCGCGCAGGCCGCAATGCGCCGGGACGTCGAGGAAGCCGCCCGCGAACTCTCCGCCCGACTCCCCGGAGCGCGAACCCGAATCGACGGCACAACCGCCCATGTCTACATGAATCTTGAACCGGGCGAAGTCCGTATCGGGCTCGACGGCGACACCGTGAGTCTCGTACTCAACGACGCACCCCGAATCATTGCCGACGCCGTCGTATTCGCGGTGAGCCGATTCCTTCCCCACGTCCAGACCCCCGAGGGGGAGCGCGGCCAATACGTCGACGGATACGCCCTCTAACTCCCCGTGCGTTACGGCGGCGCGCGACCCAGCGCGCTGCCCTCCCCAGAAAGGCCCAGGATGAGCGCCGACATATTCGTCATCGAACCGCAATGGATCGTGCAGGCCCCGCACCTCAGGTGCACCCTTAAGCGCGCCCTTGCGCTCCAGTCCACACACATTGTGTGGTCCGGTACCGAGCACATCAACAACGCCGTTGGGATGGCCTACGGTAACGAGCTGCCAGATTCCGGCCGATGGGAACTCACCCGCTCCCAACTCCGCACGCTCAAAATCGCCATTGAATGGCGCAGGGCCACGCGCGCGGCCAGCGACAAGAAGACCGCCCCCGATATCCTCGAACGCTGGACGCGAATAGAGGACGAGGTCATAGCCGCATACCGCGCCGTGAGCAACGAAGCAGGGTTGTACTGGATTTAGGGGGTTGCCGATCACCCTAGAACATGGTTTAATTAATGGTGTCGGAAGGGGGAGGGCAACCCCCCGATCGACGCCCCGAGGGCCAGCCGGCCCCGGACGTCCATCTCACCAGGAGGACCGCGACATGCCCCGTAAGCCGAAGATGACCGACGAAGAGCGCCGGGCCTACTCCGTCAAGATGCGCGGCGAACTAGAAGCCGTCATGGATCGTGCGTACGGCGCGATGGTCAGCAGCGAAGACTTCTGGGCCGCCGTCATGCGCACGGCCGCGAACCTCACCCACACTGACCGCGACGACCGCAGCCCCACCAACTGCATTGCCGTCGCCGCTCAGCATCCCAACGCCACCCACATACTCAGCTCCGGCGACTGGCGGAAGGTCGGACGCTTCCCGACCAAGGGCTCCACCTCGCTCCGCATCTGGACGCCCATCAAGCGGCGGCCCGAGGGTGGCCAGGAGGCCACGGCCGCACCCGCCGACGGCGGGCATCGGGAGACCGCCGCCGAGACCGCCGAGGGCGAGTCGCGCAAGGTGTCCGGCTTTAAGGCCGGACCGGTTTTCGACATCAGCCAGACCGACGGGGACGACTACGAGCCGCCCACGCCCGCGCGGTTCACCGTCGAAGAAGTCTGGGCCGCCATCTCCGGAGCCGACGGCGTGCCCGACGCCGACGGGGAGTGCGACTACGCCGTCCGCCTCCACCTCTACAACTCCGCGCTTCGGCGCATCAGCGAACTTGACGCACCCGTGTACGGGCAGCGCGAAGCGGAAGTTGCGTCCGCCGCCCACGTCGCCGCGCTCATCCTCGGAATCGCTCCCGGCCCCGCCGTCATGCCGCCGCTCGCGGGCATCATCACTGATGGCAAGAAGCCCCCGGTTCATGAGGCCGCCGTACGGGCCATCGAGACCGGCCGCGCCATCGCAAGCACAGTCCGGGCCGCCGCCGAGCGCCGCCGCGAACTTGCCGTGACCGGTTGACCCGAACCCAAGAACATGGTTTAATTAATGGTGTCGGAAGGGGGAGGGCAACCCCCCGACCGACCCCCCCGCCGGGGCCGACCGGCCCCGGCGGAACCTCTCACCAGACAGGGATTCGACATGCTCACCACCGACCAGAAGCCCACCGTCCGCGACTTCCCCACCGCCACGCTCGTGATCGCCGGACCGTGGCACCGGGGCCACCAGCAGGACACCCGCCCCGCCGTCGTCGTCGGTCCCTTCGGCGGTCCGGAGTTCGCGGACGAGGCCACCATGTCCGTGGTCTGGTTCTTCACCCTCGGTGCCCCGGAGCCCGGCGACAGCGTCCAGGCGATGCACCCGCACGAGCTGACCCCGCTGGACGACACGCTCACCACGATGAACCCGGACGTCTTCCGCGACATCGTGTGCGGTCTGCGCCGGGGCCGGTTCGCCTACGACGACGGGGACGCGCTCCGCACCGCCGTCCGCCAGGCATGGCGCGAGCGGACCGGCCTTGCCGACGCCGACCCGGCCGCCCGCCACACGCTCCACCGCAGCTGACAACCAGGCCCGCCGGTCCGGGGGAGGGCAACCCTCCGGACCGGCAGGCCCCCGAGCACCCCCAGCGGACACCCCTTCGGGGCGGCAGGACAGGTCCGGTGCGTTCACCGCCGCCGGCCGACTCCGCCGCAGGCGGCTCCGCCGACCGACGACGGGCACCGGACCGCAGCGGACGCGCCCCGCGGGGGCGCGACTGCCCCTGTCGCCGCGCAGGCGCGACGACCCGCGAGCCGATCGTCCCTCACGGCCCACGCCGGTGGTGCAGCACCGCTGCCAACGCACGGTCCGCCCTGCGGACCACAAACTCTCACCAGAAAAGACCAGTTCAATGACTATCGAGATCACCCACACCCGCCGAGAAGGAACCCTGATCGAGGGGACCAGCCGAGGCGACGGATCGGCCGAGATCCTGCGACTCCGTGAGTACGGCCGCACCCAGCGCCAGCCCTTCCGCTGGAGCAGGAACCTCGACTGCTGGTACCTCCCCCACAGCCGCGACCACGCCACCTACACCCCCTCGCTCGAACGCCTCGCCCAGCGACTCCGAGACGCAGGCTTCGAGGTCACGTTGACCATCGACAACTCCGACCGCCGGAGCTTCAGCGAGGCCGAACAGGAGCGAAAGGAGGAGGCCGAAGGCCGCGCCGAACGGTTCGGGGAGTACGCCGCCAACGCCGCCCAGTCCTCCGAGGCTGCGTGGAAGCAGAGCCACGACATATCCGAGCGGTTCGCCTTCGGTCAGCCGATCCTCGTCGGTCACCATTCCGAGGGCCGCGCCCGCCGCGATCACGCACGGATGGACGACGCGATGCACAAGAGCATCAGCGGCAGCGACCGCGCCTCCCACTGGACCGGCCGGGCGCAGGCCGCCGCGAACTACCAGCAGTTCAGGAAGGACCCAGGCCGCACGCTCCGCCGTCTCGACAAGCTGCGGGCCGACCTCCGCGCGGTCGAGAAGTGGCAGCGCGGCCAGTCCGCCAAGGGGTTCTCCCGGAACCCGGCAGACCCGGAGCTGGAGATCGAGCACCAGGAGCTGACTGAGGAGATCGCCCACTGGGAGAAGGTCATCAAGGACGCCGAAGCCGAGGGCTTCAAGATCTGGTCGCGGGCCGACTTCAAGCGCGGGGACTTCGTTCTCTACCGCGGAACCTGGTACGAGGTCCTGCGGGTCAACCCGAAGTCCGTGACCATCCCGCACATCCACAACAGCCCCGGCAGGAGCATCGTCCGCGCCACCGGCAACCAGTACGACGACTGGACATGGACCGCCGCCTACGACGACGTATCCGGGCGTAAGAGCGCCGACGAGATGCAGCAGCCGCCCCAGGCCCCGGGCGCCGAACCGCAGGAGATCGCCGAGCAGTCCCCGGCGGTCGAGGAACCTGTACCGGTCGGGGAGCCGACCGCAGCAGCGGCCCCCGCCGTGGGGGCGAGCTGGTTGGACGGCATGGCGCTGGTGCTGATTGCCTCGAAGAACTCCCCGCGCCGTCGCAAGCGCGCCTTGTGGGCGATGACCCGCCGCGAAGCGCAGGCCGTGTGTGGCGACCCCCGCACCTCCGGCCGCTCCTACATGCTCACCTGGACCGACCGGCCGGGCACCGAGGGCGCCGACTGGGAATGGGTGGCGGACAACGGCAGCCACGCCCCCCTCCTCGCCGAGTTGGGCATTACCCCGCGCCGTAAGTGGACCGCCGCCCCGCAGGCCCAGGACGCCGAGGCCGCGTAATCGCGCTCCCGCCCGCCCCGGCGGCCGAGCACGCCGGGGCGGGCCCCTCTCTCACCAGAACAGGGCCCCACCATGACTACGCAACTCCTCGAACGACCCGCGACCATCACCGTCCCCGACACCGAAATGGGCAGGCTCATCGTCCCCGCGACCGGCGGCGGCACCACCGTCCCGACGTACCGCGTCGGCACCCCCGACATCCAGTGCCGATACCCCGTGATCGTCGGCGAAGACCAGGTCATCGGCCGCGCCTTCCGGTGGCACCGGGATTGGCTCGTCCTCACCACCGCAGGCGAACACAACCTTCGCCGCCCGGCCAAGGGGACCCCGGGCACCGAGATGGCCGCCGCGCATCTCGCCGAGGAGTACGCCGCCGGTCGGATCGGCGCGGTCCCTATGGGACAGGTCCTCGCCGAGGCCCCCACGCCGCTGGTCGGGCCGGTGCCCCTCCTGCACCCGCGGATGCCGGTCAATTACCGCAATACCGAGGGCGCCGAGATCGCGTTCGCGGGACTGGGGGACCACTTCTGGCGGGCGGTCCTCACCGGGTTCCCTGGCAGCGATAACCACTGGTACCTGCACTGTGAATTGTGTGGCTGGGAGGGCCTGAAGTTCTGGTCGCACTTGCGCGGGCGCAACGGGGAGCCGCCGAGCGCGCGCCGCCACAAGGGCGGGTGCATCGGGGAGGACAAGGTCCGCCGACTGATCCCCGCCTACCACTAGCAGCCCGACCGGAGGCGGCGGCAGCGTGCCGCCGCCCCCGGCTCTCCCGAAGGACAGCACCGTGCCGACCCGCCACACCCCCGAGAGCATCGTCATCGCTGACGCCCCCACCGCGATCCTGGAATGGGCCGCCCGCCACATCGAACACGTCGGCATCCACCAGGGCCCGCGCCTGTTCGACGGTCCCGGCCGCACCGCCACGTTGCCGTGCTGGCCGCGCGGCGCCCTCCAAGTCGCCGCCGGACACGGGCGGGGAGCCGCCGGCCGGACGTACGACTGGGACCGCATCGACCGCGCACGCGATGAGGCGTTCGCCCTCCTCGCGGAAGCCCTCACCGGTCACCCCGTGGACGCCGACGACCCGGCAGCCGCCAAGGTCCTGCACCGCCGGGTCCTCGACCGGTGGAGCGCCGAGCCCGGACATACTGCCGCCGACGCCGCCCGCGCGTTCCGCACCGCCGCCACCCGCGCCGAACGCGCCCCGTTCTGACCCTCACCGCCCGCCAGCATCCCGAGTCATCGAAGGCCAGCACGATGGATGAGACGACAGAAGACCGCAGCACCACCAGGACGCCGAGCCGCCGAGGAGCTGCCACCCCCAGCAGGGACGGCGTCCACCGGCTCAGCGTTCCCCTCCACCCCCGGCTCAGCGCGACCGAGCTGATCCGCGTACTCCTCGCGGCCCCCGGGGAAACCGACCTCTCCACCCTCGACCCCGTACGGGTCCGCTCGGTGATCGCCGATGTGCTCACCCAGCACGGCTATGGAGTGCTCGACCGGTCGCCGTACTACCCGGAGCTTGATCGCCACCAGGACGCCCGCCGAGCCGTGCGCCGTGCGTACGGGCCGCGATTCCTCGATGCCCCCGACGAACAGGCCGTGCTCGCGGACCCCCTCCGCGAAGTGCTCGCCGCCGGAAGCAGGACACCGTGACGGCCACCGTCGCCGAGCCGAGCGGGGCACGGGCGCGGCAGACGTACTACTGGCGAGTGCGCAACGCGCGGACCCGCCACCGGCCCGAGACCGCGGCGCAGGCGTGGCACATCCAGCCCGGACACCCCGGCGGCGCCTACTGCGACCTCGGTCACGAGCTGGACCCGCCCGCACACCACACCCCGACCCTGATCTCCCGCAGCCGATGGACCGGCCGCCGGGAAGAGCAGCAGTTCCGGGGCGGGTGTCTCGCCTGCGACTGGGAAGGCCCCGTTCACCGCGGTAGCGGATACGGCGACGGCGACAACGAGGCAGTGGAGGACGCCCACGACCACGCATTCCCCGGCTGGCGGACGCTGCCACCGATCACCATCGTCGAGGACCGATGGGCCGTTAAGCAGAGCCGGAGCCGCTGGGCTCAGCTCACCTCCCAGTACCCGGAAGGCTGGATCGACCAGGGCGCCCCAGTCCTGGCTTGGAGCCGGTACCGCCGCGAAGCTCACGCTCCACCGAACGCGGGACACCCCCGCTATGAACTTCACGTCGCCCGGCCACCGAGCGGCAGGAGCCGCCGCCCCCCGGATCAGGGGGCCCTCTTCTGATGACCGCGGTCCTCCGGATCAGGGCCCCACCCCCACTCAACGCAAAGGTGGTTTAATTACTCCGCCGTTAGCGGAGCGGGCAACCTCCGGGCGGCAGCGCGTCCCACGGACGCCGCACCATCCCAGACAACAGATGACGGCCAGCGCACAAGGGCAACAAGGCGCTGGCCGTCGGTGTCTCTCTCACCAGAAAGACCACATCATGATATGCGACCGACACCCAGACTGTCCCCAGCCTGGCGACATCGCCCAGCTCAAGAGGGGTAACAGCATCGGTGCTGATCACACTGACAGCTTCGTGGTTGTTGAGGACTTCCCCCCGACCGGACGGCACGTCGTGCTCAACCTCCCCACCGGTCACCTCGGCCGCGCCGACTGGGCCGCGGCCGTTCCCCTGGCCGACATCGCCACCCTCACCCGGCTCGACAAGGCGGGCAGCCGTACATGGGCGCCGGCCCCGGATCCGGACGACACCCAGTGACCCCCACCGAGCGGTCACGACCCCGAGTACACAGGAGACGACCGTGCCCAGAAAAACCAGCCGCACGCTCTACTCACGAGCGGACCTGCGCCAAGCTCACGGCCTCAGCGAGTCCACGCTTCAGAACCTCTGGACCGACCGGGAGAACAACGGTCACCCGCCTGTCGCGGAGACCATCGACGGCGTCATGCACTGGGACGACGACGTCTGGGCATCGTGGCACCATGAGCTTCAGCGACAGCGCGCAGCCGCGAACACCACGAACTCGCCGAAGCTCGACGGCGACCCCGAAGAGATGGTCGGCCCGGCCGAAGCGGCGAAAGTCTGCGGGTTCGCCGACTCCGCCACCGTCTCCCACTACGTCAAGAACCCGCCCGACGGGTGGCCGGCACCGGACGACTGGGACGAGCTCCCGACCCGGCGGCGTCCGAAGTGGAAGCGCTGGAGGCTGTGGCAGTACCTCGCGAACCGGAAAGGTCGTGGCCACGCCGGCGGGCGGCCCAAGGGCCGCCGGGGCCTGGCCTACCCGTACCAGGGGGACGAGCGGCTCGCTCTCGCACGAGAGGCCATCGCGGCGAACCCCGGCGCCACGAACGCGACCCTGATCCCTCGACTTCAGCAGCAGACAGAGAAGACCTACTCTCGGCCTGTCTGGAACCTGATCCTCAAGTCCGCCCGCGAGCATCCCGAGGAGTGACCCGTGCTCGAAAACTGCTGCCCGCGCTGTGGAGGGCCGATCGGTGAAAGCCCGGCCCGGACTCGTCTCACGGCCGACCGTGACGTACGGATCTGCACTACGTGCGGGACGGACGAAGCCGTGCGAGAAGCTACTCACCAGCCACCGGTCCCATTCGGCGACTGGCCGATGAAATAGTCAATGAAGCGGGCAGGACCACCATCGGGCCGGATCGTGTCACTCCCCTCCTTCACATCACGCAGTACTTCCTGCGTCGCGGACCGACATCGTCAGAGTCACACTCTGCTCAGCAATAAAAGGGACCCGCAGTGGAAGCCGGGTAACAGCGCTGATTGAGAGACCGCTCCTCTTTCGAACCGGAAGCGGCGAATTCGGTACGGTGAATCATCAGGGCCGGGCAGGACGCTCTGAGCGCCCTGCCCGGCCCAGCCGTATGTGAGAGGAATTTCCCGTGGCCGCACAAGCCGGTAGGACCCAGCTCCGGTGGGCATCGTTCAGCACCGCGGCGGACTGGAGCGCCGATGTGGCCTCCCTGACTGAGCTGGCCGCAGATGCCGCAGTGGTCGCCGAACACGACGGCAAGCTGTACTGCGTGCAAGTAGGCCGCCAGAGCATGGCCGATGCCGGATCAGAGGAGGAGCGTCCCACCCTCTGGTGGACGGTCTTCGACCCCGTCGGCGGTGACGGAACCGGTGCTGGCGCCGACTGGGCGCCCAAGCGGCAGGTCGATGGTGTGGAGGTGGCACAGCTGCCCTCCCTTGCCTCGTTTCGCGGGCAGCTGTTCCTCGCATACCAGGCCGACGCCAACGCGGTAGAAGACGAGTACGGCCGCCGTGAACTCGGGCTCGTGATCCTCGACGAGGAAGCAGAGACCTGGACACCTGCCGGCCACGGGCTGGGCAGGGGAGTGTCCACCCCTGCCCTCGCGGTGCATAAGGACCGGCTGCACGCCGTCTACCAGGACAAGCCCACCGATGCAGAAGCCGCAAGCGGAGAGATCGGCGTGCACCGTCTATTCGACGGGTCGGGCTGGACAGACGCACCCCATCTTCCTCAGGAACTCGGACGAACCCTTTCCCTCGTCTCCTACGGAGACGTGCTCCACCTGTTCGTCAACGACGGCGCTGTGATGCACTACCGGGCAGTTGATGGTCTGGAGTTCGACGCCTCCGGGCGGCAGGTCAGTTCGCCTCTTCTCGATGTTGTGCGGGGGGAGCGCGTGGCTACGGCGGTCTACGACGGCGAGTTGCACATCGCCTTCTCCATCGTCTTCACCGACGAAGACACTCCCCTCGTGCGGATCGCCACTCATGACGGAACGCTCGCCCCAATGGGGCCGGGAACCGCCCCGCAGGCGTCCTGGACGGAGCGCTCGGACCTCATCTTCCGAGGTGACCCTTGGTCACCGATGCTCCCCAGCTTGGCTACCTACATCAGCTTCGCTCCCAATCGGTCGCCGCAGAAGCGGCTCCTGCTGACCTGGACCGGTCTCTCCCACGCCGTGGAAGTGGAACGCGCCACCACCATCCCGGTGGATGAATGGGAAAGTGCTGTGGCCGAAGCCGAAGGAAGAGCGGGAGCAGCGGCGGACGCGTACCGCGCCGCCTTCGAGGTCGGCCGCCCCGATGGAGAGCGCGTATTCGTCGGTGGTACCGACTTCAGCAACGACGGGTGGAGCCGAGTCGAGCATCTGCTCGGCGCGCAGATCTGCACGAACGACAAGGGCCAGCACAGCATCCGCGCCGTGTGGTCAGGAACTGCCTCTTACGCCTTGCATTCCGTCTGGTTGCCGGACACTGACTTCCGTGTCCGCGGTGCACTCCATTTGGTGCAGGAGGACGGAGCCTCACGAGTCTCCGACTTCGACAGCACACGTACTGATGACTGGACCAGCTCGCACGGCTCCAGCTGGATCGACTTGCTACCCGGTGAGTACACCATCGTCCTGGGCGGCGGTGCCGCGAAATTGGGCGGATACCGTCAGGCGTACCTGGGGCAGGAGACCGGGGCCGACGTGAACCTCCGTCCCCTCCGGGTAACAGTCACCATCAGCTGATCACCATCGGGGCTTCATCATGCTGCTGTATCGATTCGGCCCTGGACAGCTGCCTTGAGCTGAGTGAGACGGACCCCAACCGCCTCTGCTGAGTCACTGGCAGCCGGGCCAGCCGACAGCGCCCTTTCCATCAAATCCTCAAGCGCGGCTATTGCTGCTGTTGGCAGCACGGACACCCCAGGGACGCTGAAGCCGGTGTCCACCCGCGTCACGAGGTTTTCTGCCAGTGCATCCCATGCCCTGCGGGCTGCCTGCTGGAGCTTCTTTGCCTCGGCATCTGTCGCTTCACGGAGTTCTTCCAGGGAGCGAACCATGCCCTGAGTGTGCCGGTTGACCCCTGTGCAGACCTTCCGGAAGCGGGCGTAGGTCTTCAACGAAGCAGCCACCCCGCCTACAAGCAGGGTGAAGGTGGTCCCGTTGACGAACACTCGGTACGTATCCGCGTCGAACGTCGTGCGGACCAGAAGAGTCAGCCCCACGATGCCGAACCACAACATCAACACGCGCAGGTGGATAGCTCTCCCCAAACGCCATCGCAAGCGCTCCCAGGGGAACTCCTCCGGCTCGAAGCTCGCGGCGTACACGGAGTGCGTGCCCCACAGGATGAGGAGCACCAAGCTGGCCGAAGTTCGGTCCGTGTTGGTGGACGCCACGGCGTAGACGCTCATGGCAACCACCCACAGCGTGTACAGGAGGAGAGGGACCGCGGTGCCCCTCTTCTGCCAGAGCGGCGGGAGCGACCGGAACCAGCCGTTCATCAGCCATCCGCCCCACAGGACCGGCGCCACGACCAGAGCCAGAGCGAGCGGAGGCCAGATGCCGCCGTGGACCATCGCCGAGGACAGGGCCACCGTGCCAGCCAGGAAAACGGCTCCTCCCACAACGGCTCGCTGCGGAGTCGGCAAGCGCTCGACGGCACGTATGTAGCGGATCATCGTCACGGTCGCCTCCGTTGCATTGGTTGCACCCACCGTAGGCACCCCCTCTGACAACGGGATTTCGGGGCAGCGAGACGGTGCCCCACCCTCACCAGCTGGCCGCCCACAGCTCAGAGTCGAACGACTCGGCAGATGTCCGCACCCAAGTACACGCGGAGGTAACAGCCTCCGGAACCAGGACGACCATCCCGCTGTTCCCGAGCAACAAGCCGATGATCAAGCAGCCATCCTGAATTTAGAGGACCAAGGTATCGTCACTCCGTGACGATACAATCGGCCAAGATGGCTGGAACTGGATGTAGCAGCAAGGGGGGTGAGCGGGCCGGTGGGATGGGTGACCATGATCGGCCCGTCCGACGAACAAGTTGAGTACCGCCTAACCGGCGGGCACGGCTGCGGGAAGTCCGCCGCCGTCGACGCCGCCCCCCTCGTCGCCGCCATCGAGGCCAAAGCCGAAGCGGCCGGTGCCCCCGTCGCGTCCCTACTCGGCTCCCGCGAGGCCAAGCGCGCCTTCTTTCGCGCCCGCGGGGTTATCCGCAGCACGGGCACGGCGCGCATCAGCGGGTTCGACGCCGTCGAAGTCGCCGCCGCAGCCGGGCTCGACGCCCGCGACCTCTACGGTGAACACGCCCTTCCCCCACGTACCGCCGACGGACAGGTGGACTACCACCTGGATGCCAGCGAACGGCCCCTGGTCTGGATCGGCGGCGGGCTCGCCGAGTTCGACATCACGCCCGGCAGCGTCCTCTCCCCCGAGCAGTTCCCGGCCGCCCGGCGCCTCATGCTCGGGGAAGACCCGCGGACCGGGCAGACCCTCGTGGAACCCAAGCTGGCCATCGCGCCGGCCGCTAAGCTGCCCGCCGCCCCACTGGCCCGCGCCATCCGCCGCGCCGCCGCCGAACGCAGCGTGAACCCGACCTCCCTGCTCGACTCCAAGCGCAAGCAGGACGCCTTCCGCCGGATGGAGAGCCAGCTCAAGCGGTTCGGGGAGTCGCACCGCGTCCCTGTCTCGACGGTGCTGAAGCTCGCCGACGCCGTCAGCATCGACGCCGTCGACCTCTACGGTGAGGACACGGTGGAGAAGGCTGTCACCGTCGAGGCGGGCGGCCACCTGGACGCCCGTGCACTTCTGCGCGCGGTCGAAGTCCGCGCCACCGAGACCGGCCAGGAGCCCGCCGACCTGTTCGACGCCACGTCGATGAAGCGCCGATACGCCCAGACCCAAGGCGAAGGCGGGCGCCGTCTCCGGGATTTGCCGATGGACGTGCGGGAAGCCGTCGCGTTGGCCAAGGCGGCAGGACTCGCGCCGGAGGACGTGTGGGACGCCGAGGACATCAAGGCCGCCCTCCTCGAAGGCCGCGTGCAAGTCGGCAACTTCGGCGCGGACGTCACCTTGGACTTGGCGAAGTCGAAGTCCGCGTTCCTCGCGTACGCGCCCGAGGAGATCGCCGCTCAGGTCGAGGGCATCTACACCGCTGCCGGCCGCGAGTCCATCGGCGCCTTGGAACGGTGGACCGCGTACGCTATGCGCGGCCACCACGGCGACGGCGACGAAGCCGAGACCGTGAAGACGAGCGGGTTCTCCGGCTGGATGATGGTCCACCGCGCCGCCCGCCCCGTGGACGGCGCCCCGTACGGTGACCCCCACTTCCACCTGCACTTCACCCTCGCCAACATGGTCAAGGGCACCGACGGCAAGTGGTCCACGATGGCCAGCGGGGGCCGCGACCTCCACCGTCACACCCGCGCGACCCAGTCCCTCATGAACGCCCGCATCCGCCGTGAGCTGACCGACACCTTCGGCATCAGCTTCCGCCGAGAGGAACGGACCGGCGCCTGGGAGATCGCAGCGATCCCCGAGGCTACGATCCGGCTGTTCAGCAAGCGCGACAGCCAGGTCCGGGACCTGCTGACGAAACTCGGCATCGACTACGACAGCGCCACGACCCGCGAGCGCACCGCCGCCTCCACCGCGTCCAAGGCCGCGAAGAACGGTGAGGCTGCCGGGGTCGGGGACGATGTCCTCCGCGCCTACTGGCAGGCCGAAGGCCGCGCGGCCGGTGACGACCCCGACGCCATCGCTGCCAGCGCGATGGAACAGGCCCGAGCAGACCAGAACCCCACTCTGGGCGAGCTGTGCGCCCAGGTTTTCGACCCCAAGACCGGCCTAACTGCGCACGCCAAGGAGTTCACCCACGCCGCCGCCATCGCCGCCGTGCTGGACGCCCTCCCGTACGGCGTCGCGGACGCCGCCGAGGCCGAACAGCTCACCAACTCCGTACTGCGGCACGCCGGATACGCGGTCCGGCTCAACCCGAAGGGCGCCCAGCACTTCGCACACGCCGACCGGTACACCACGGCTGATGTCGTGGCAGCCGAAGCGCTGATCGTCTCCGAGGCCACGAACCGGCTCGGGACTCAGGCCGCCGTCGTCAGCAGCGACACGGTCGACATGACGCTGTCCACCGTCGAGGCCCAGCACGGCGGCAGCTTCACGTTCTCCGACGAACAGCGTGCCGTCCTCGAACGGCTGCTCACGGCCGGGCACGGAATCGACGCCGTCGTGGGCATCGCCGGATCGGGCAAGACCACGATCATGGACACCGCACGCCAGGCATGGGAGGCGCACGGTCTCGTCATTGCCGGCACGAGTACGGCCGCCGTCGCCGCCGCGAACCTGAAGGCCGAGGCGGGCATCGAGTCCCGCACCCTCGCGTCCTGGTTGACCGGCATCCGCAACGGAGGCTCCGGCCTCACCGGCGTGGACGTGTTGGTCGTAGACGAAGCCGCGATGTGCGATGACCGCGACGTCGCCGAACTCCTCACCCACGCCGCGGAAACCGGCACGAAGGTTGTCGGTATCGGTGACCCCAAGCAGCTCCACTCGCCCGGCATCGGTGGCAGCTTCGCTGCCGTGCACCACCTCGTGGGCGGGCTTACCCTCAGCCAGAATTTCCGCCAGAAGGACTTGGTCGAGCGCCGGGCACTGGAGCTGTGGCGCGACGACAACCGCGTGGAATCGCTCCGTGCCTTCGCCGGGACCGGCCGCGTGCACGCTCTCGCGGACAAGGACACCACCCTCGCCGCGATGCTCACCGTCTGGGCCGACAAGCGGGCCGCGCACACCGACGACCACACCGCCGTGCAGCAGCTCCTCATGCTCGCGGCCACCAACGAGATCGTGGAGGAGCTGAACACCGGCGCCCGCGCACTGCGCAAGGAGAATGGCGACCTCACCGGCCCTGAGCACGCATACGCGCTGCCCGGCGGCGGCGAGCTGACCCTGTCCGTCGGTGACCAGGTGCTCCTTCGGGTCAACGACTACCGGGGCAAAAAGAGCCGAGGGCAGAACGAAGACGTCCTGAACGGCTACCGCGGAATCGTGCGCGCTGTGGACGAGGAACGCCGAGTGCTGGTCGAGTGGCGAGAGAAGACCGCCGACGGCCCCCGTGACGTTGCCGAATGGGTCGACGCCGACTACATCGCACAGGGCGGACTCAGCCTCGGATACGCGATCACCGGCCACAAGTCCCAGGGCCTGACCGTCCAAGAGGCTCTGGTCTACGGACCCGGCGCCCAGGCGAACGCCCTCTACACCATGATGTCGAGGGACAAGGCTGAGTCCCACCTTTTCCTGCCGCTCTCCGTCTACGAGACCGACGCCGACCGCGCCCGCCACGGCGACGCACTCACCGACCAGGAACAGCTTGACCGCGCCGTCGCGGGCCTCATCCGCGAGATCGAGAACGGCACCGAGGAACGCATGATCCTCACCGAGCTTCCGAAGAACGCGGTGCCTGCCCACGTTCGTCAGGCCGTAGCAGATCTGCCGATCCCGCGCGCTCCCGCCGCCGGGGAACCGTACGAGACGGACGGCCCCGAGGACACGCCGGAGTCTGAGCACCGGCGCACCGCGGCCACGCCCTCGGGATCCGCGTCGACGGCTGATCGTCCCTACACTCACCTCAGTAATGCGGCTCTACGCAACGCCGCGAGCAGAGCAGCCACGGCGGCCCGTGCCACCAGGACGGCGGCAGTGAAGGCGGAGGCCGCCGCCGACCGCGCCGAACAGCAGGTCGCCGCCGGAACAGGGCCGAATGCCCTCGCGCTCAACCGCCGGCACCAGGACGCTGCCGACCGTGTCGGGGCAATCCGTGAACTCCGAGGGCTGGAAACCACGATCGCCGGACGCACTGCCCAACTGCATGACGCTGAGGCACGTATCCAAGGACTCGAACAGCAGCTGGCCGCGACGGGCCTCTTCGGGCGTCCGGTACTCCGTGGGGACGAGCGGGCTGCGGCCGAGACCGATCGTGAGGAACTGCTGCGTACGTGCCAGGAGGCCGGGAGGGGATTGGAGGTAATGAACACGAGGCTCCACCAGGTTGTCCAGCAGGCCGGACCAGTCGCTGAATACGAGGATGTGCTCACCTTCGCGGAACTACCTGAGCAGGAATTGCGCTCCCTCCTGCGTCTTGCCCAGGAACGGGACAACCAACGTGCTCAGCAGCTACGCGCTGAGGCGGTCGGTGCTCGCAGTACTGCCCGAGGCTCTGCATACCGAGAGGCTGGTCTTCGAGACGAGATGTCCGCGCGGACCCGGCCGAACGCACAACGTCCCGATGACGAAGAACCCACCTCTGTTTCGCTTTGGCCTGTGTCCCCGTACGCGGTCAATACCCACCCGGACTCCCAGCAGCCGTATGACGACCCGGGCTCACCGCCGGCCGAGCCGCTGCTGTAGCTGCCTTGGACGTCGCCCCCTGTCTGTCCCACGCTGGGATGCAGGAGGGCGCACGACCTCAGAGCATGAGCCGTGCGCCTCCTTCTACAGGCGTACTCGTCACTGAGCGGCGGTGCCCTCAACCGTACTCAGGTCCCGGGCGACGATGCCCTCCATATGAGTTGCGAAGACCGACTCGGCTTGGGGGTTCATCCGGAGAAGGGCGACCATGCCCGTGACGATTACGTCGCAGACCTCGGCTTCAACGTCCGCCCAGCTGTGGGAGTGGCCTTTGCGGGGGTTCTGCCCCGTGGCACCGATGACGGCCTCCGCTACCTCACCGGCCTCCTCTTGGATCTTCAGCAGTTGCAGGAGAATGCGCTGGTCGCGAGGGAGTGTGGAGTGGTCTTCCAGGCGGCCGGCAAGGTGGGCAATGGTCTGCCAGGTCTCGGTCATGTGTGTCTCGATTCATCTTGTACGGGTGGATTTCAAGCGGGCAGGGAGCGGGGTTTCCCCGCGGCGGGGGCAGTAGCGACGGCTGTCTACCGGTCCTTCGCCAGGGCCACGAGTTCGGCGAACAGTCCGCCGGCGTGGGCCAGGTCTTCGTATCCGCCCTGTTCGATCACTCGGCCGTCACGCATGACGAGGATTCGGTCCGCGAGGCGGGCGTTCTCCAGCTGGTGTGTGACGACGATCGTCATACGCTCTGCTGCGATGCGCTTGATCTCCAGGAAGATCTGATGCTCACCCCGCGGATCCATCTGCGACGTCGGCTCATCCAAGATCAATAGCGGGGTCTTGCGGTACAGGGCTCTGGCGCACACGAGGCGCTGCCACTGCCCTCCGGACAGTTCGGCGCCGCCGAACAGCTCGCGGGCGAGCAGAGTGTTGAGCTGCTTGGGCAGCTTCTCGACTTCTTCTCGCATCCCGACCGCGTCGACCGCTGCCCACACCAGATCGTCATCGAAGGTCTTGGGCTGCCCGAGGGTGACGTTCTCGCGGACGCGCAGCGGCCAGCAGGCGAAGTTCTGCGGGACGAGTGAGGTCCGTGACCATACGGAGTCGGGATCGGCGTCGGCCAGGTCCGCGCCGTCCCACCGGACTCGGCCCTTGTCAGCGAGCAGGATTCCGGTGATCAGTTTGGCCAGGGTCGATTTGCCGGAGCCGTTCTCGCCCACGATGGCCACGATCTCGCCCCGGCGCAGGGTGAGCGAGACGCCGTTGACGGCGGGTTGGTCTTTGCCGGGGTACTGATACACGACCTCGTCGAGGCGGATCTCCTCCACCTGCCCGGGGATGGTCAGCTTCCCGCGTTTGGGGGCGCGTTCGGTGGCTGTGTCGAGGAAGGACTGCATGTCGGCGAGGTACAGCGAGGTGTGGAACAGGGCGGCGCCGTAGATGACGAACTGCGACAGCGCGGCCAGCGTGGTCTGGACGGCGACCACGGCGGTGGCCGCGATCGGGAGTGCGACGCGGCCGGTGGCGGCCAGCCAGGCGAGGGTGGCCCAGGTGCCGAGGAGGAACACACCGCCCAGCGCGCTGGTCGCAAGCACGATACGGAGCATGCGCGGGGCCGCGGTCAGGGTGCGCTCGTCGATGCGCTCGGACAGGGCGCGGTACCAGTAGATGAGGTAACCGGTCATCCCGTTGGCGCGGACCTCGTCGCCGTATCGGGAGTAGGTGGCCCACCAGCGCATGGTGCCGCGGACGTTACGGTCGCCGACGTTGGCGTAATGCGTCTCGTAGTCGACGCGCGCGGACAGGACGGCACCCATGCCGGCCGGCAGTACCGCGAGCAGCAGGAGGGGCAGCATCATCCAGTGCAGCGCCGTGATGACACCGCCCGCGGCGATCATGCGCACCAGGGAGGCCATGAACCGCTGAGCGTCCTGGACCAGCATCCGCGTCCGGGTGACGCCGACCTCCGCGGCCTCCTGCCGGTCGGAGAACCCGTCCTCTCCGTACGTGGAGGCTTCGACCCGGCACACCGCGGAGACGAGGGCGACGTCGGCCTCCGTCATCAGGAGCGGTGTGATCCGCCCGTCGGCGTAGGAGGACAGGGCGCTGCTGATGCGGCCTACGCCCGCGGCAGCCGTGACGACGATGAGCGCGGGCAGAGCGGCGTGCAGGCGTTCGGATACCGGTCCGGTTCCGAGGAGGTGCGTCATGGCTTTCGCGGTGTACGCGAGGAGCAGAGTGGCCGAGGCTCCGGTGAGTGCTTGGCAGGCGAGCAGCAGTACGACGGCGGTCCGGTCCACGGCCCATGCCAGGCGTGCGGTGTGCCTCAGTACGGTGGGGAGCCTGCCGCACATTTTCGTGAAACTGGCTTCTGCCAGGGGGTTCTTGGCGTACTGCCCCTCGAAGGAGAGGTCGGCCGGGGGCGGAGGGGGCGGCATCTCCGTGTGTGCAGTCGAGGCGTCATTCACAGTCACCCTGCATCCCTCCTGGGGGTCGGTGCCGAACCTGGAGGGCTCGGCAGTGCACGGCATAACGACGCTGCGACGGATTCGAACGTGCTCGATTCCGGACGTGCTTGGCCCCTTGAGCCGCAAGGGGTCGAACATGTAATCGCCGCGCTGGAGCCGTCGTGAGGTGCTGGTGGTTGGCCGAAACGCCGGTGCCTGCGCCGCATGTGGCGTGTGAGTTTTCGGTGGGCCGGATCGGCCAGTCTTGGACGCGTGCGTGTCGTGACAGGCCGGTTGCTGAGCGGAGCGGTGGTAGAGGTCCGGGGCCGGCGGGTGCGGGCCAAGGACCTCTGCCCGTCATCCTTGAACCAGTCCTGGAGGAGCGGAGGAGCGTATGACACCTCCTTCGATGACTGTGGTCTCGCCGGTGGCGAGGGCTTGGAGTCCGACTACGACTCGCAGCCGCCCGTTGACCGGAAGGTCGTTGATGACGCGCATCGTCGGCAGTACGCGAAGGTGTGCTCGGGGGTCGCGGTAGTTCAGGTGGCCGACGGCGTCTCGGGGAATCGGGGCCGTCGCCAGCACGTGTGTGAAGACCTTCCTACGGCGCGTCTGGGTCCAGGCCAGGGCTACACGGCGCAGGCTGGGCAGGCCGTCCGGAGCGGCGCGAAGGACATTGCGGGCGGCTTGCTCTGGCGTCTGTCCCTCGTCCACGGGCCCGCTGGGCATCATGACGACGCCGAGAAGGCTGGCGACCACCAGCGCATCCGCTCCCACAGGGACGAGTAGAGAGACCCCGGTGATCGGGGGGCGCCAGTTCTCGTACGGAGCTGATCCGCGCCCGGTGGGAATCACGGGCGCCATCGTCATGGGCATCAGGAGTCGTCCGCCACGGCGGCCACGATCTGATGGAGGTGCTGCGGCCGGCTGGTGCTGGGAATGGGGGCGACGTAATCGCCGAGGCCGAGCAGCCAGTGCAGCGGGGAGGCGACTCCGCTCTCACGGGCAAGCGTGCCGGCATCGAGCGGGCGGTATGGGATGTACGGGATTCCCTGGGACCGGCAGAGTTCCAGGGCGGGATCATGTCGGTCGCTCATGTTGAGGACGTTCTGCACGGCCGCGACGGTGATCTCTTTGCCCACCAGGCGGATGTCTTCGGGAGTGGCCTTGGACAGGCCGATGTGCCCGATCTTGCCCTCGTCCTGCAGCGCCTTCAGCACGGCGATCTGGTCGGTCAGGGGAACCTCGGGGTCGATGCGGTGGAGGTAGCAGAGGTCCAGCCGTTCGACACCGAGACGGCGCAGGCTCGCTTCGACGCAGGCCCGGAGGTATGCCGGGTGGCCGTGCGGGGCCCAGACGTCGGGGGCCGGGCGGAGCATGCCGACCTTTGTCGCGATCAGTACGTCTTCGGGGTACGGGTACAGGGCTTCGCGGATCAGGTGCTCGACGGTGTGGGGGCCGTAGGCGTCCGCGGTGTCGATGTGGGTGATGCCGTGGGTGTGGACGGCTTGCCGGAGCACGCTGAGCGCGGTGTCGCGGTCGACGGGGTCGCCCCAGGTGCCGGGGCCGGTCAGGCGCATCGTGCCGAACCCGAGGCGGGAGACGGTCTTTCCGGCGATTTCGATCGGGCCCGCAGGCCGTGCGGTACTCATACGGCGGCCTCCCGCAGGCACAGTTCCAGTGCCTGGGCGACGGCGTGCGCCTGGCTGTCGGGGTCGTTGGTGACGCGCAGGTGGGGAATCGCTTCACCGGTGAGGAGCGCGTGGGTGTGCTGGTCGACCAGCGCCCGGTAGCGGGGGTCGTAGTCGTGCTTCTTCTCGACCGGCACCGTCGCATCGAGAACCGTCGCCAGGAGCAGGTCGTACTTCGGCAGCTGCGTCGAGGCGAGCAACAGCAGCCGGTTCCGCTCCAGGCGGTGGATCTGCTCGCCGCGGAATTCCAGGGCGGCGTTGAGGTAGGCGATGGCGTCATGGGGGGCGCGGTCCGCGAGGACGACATCCGCGCCCTGGGCAGCGGCAGCGATCTCGTCCGCGATGCCCTGGGCGATGATCCACTCGGTGGACGCGGCGGTGTGGTGCTGCATCTTGGGCAGCCCGTTGAGGGCGGCGCGCTTCCCGATGCGTCCGGTGCGTACCGGGGTGGCGCCGTTGGCGCGCAGCTCCATCTCTATGCGCTTGAGCAGCATGGTCTTGCCGGTGGAGTGAGCACCGAGTACGCCGATACGAACGGGCGGAGTCTTCGTCACCACAGGGTTGGGTCCTCTTCTGGAATGGGGGCGCCGGGCAGGCCGGGCGGTACGGCCGCCG
The DNA here is from genome assembly GCF_010548145.1 of Streptomyces sp. SID10853. Lineage (GTDB taxonomy): Bacteria > Actinomycetota > Actinomycetes > Streptomycetales > Streptomycetaceae > Streptomyces. Next base: position 84,611 of record NZ_JAAGLN010000001.1, on the reverse strand, counting down.
CGACGAGCTGGTCCCATGTGTCGTAGTGGGCGGCCATGGCGATGAGGATCTGCGCCGTGGCGTAGGCGTCGTACGTGGCGCGGTGCCGCTGTGCTGGGGCCGCGCTCAGGTCCGGCTGTACGTGCTTGATCAGGGCGTCGAGGGAATATTTCGCCAGGCCGGAGTAGGTGGCCTTGGCGAGGCGGAGCGTGTCGAGGACGCCGGCCGGCTCCCACTTCGGCAGGTGCGCCTTCAGGACCCGGTAGTCGACGTGTGCGTTGTGGGCGCAGATCCACGAGGCGCCCAGGAGCGTGTGGACCTGGTCGGCGATCTCCTCCCAGCTCGGCTCGGCAGCCAGCCGCTCGTTGGTCAGGCCGTGGACGCGGGCAGCGAACGGGGTGACGGGGTGCAGGGGTTTGGTCAGCCATGCTCCCGCTGTGCTCGTGTCGGGCTGTCCGCCGCCGACGGGGAGGGCGGCGACCTCGACCAGGTCGGGCGGGTTGGCGCCGTTGCCCTCGACGTCGACAACGAGGAGCGGGGGCCAGGAGGCGAAGTTCATGCGGATCGGGTTCCGTTCCCCGCCTTCCAGCCGATGGGGGCTCGGCCGTGCTGGCGGTGGTGGTGCGGCTTGGCTCGGTCGTGGCACTGGTAGCCGAAGCCGTGCTGGAGGTAGTAGCGCGGCGGCTCGTCCAGTCCCTCCACGACGATGGCACGGTCGTTGACCTCGACCTCGCCGGTCGCGCCGAGAACACGGGCTTCTTGGGTGACGGCCGTGAGTTCCGGCTTGACCCAGGCTGCGTGACAGCGCGCTATCTGCTCCTCGGGGCAGATGTCGCACAGTTCGCGGACCCCGTAGTGGCCGTTGTAGTCGGCCTCACCGTGCGCGTAGGCGACGCCGCAGCTCGTCTTGCGGAACAGGGCTCCCCAGGAGCCTTGTTGGAAGGCGGCGAGTATCCGCTCCTCGGCGGCCTCGGGCATGATCTTCCGCCGGGCCGTCTCCCCGTACGGCATGGGCAGGCCGTGTGCCTCGTAGTAGGAGGCGATCTCCTCACGGAAGAACAGTCCGGTGAAGACGGTGGCGTGCGCGTGCTGGGACAGCTCGCGGGCCTGCTCGATATCGGTGTCGGAGTCGTTGAGGCCCGGCACGATCGGCCGCCAGTACAGAACCGTCCGGTACCGCTCGGCGTGCTCGTACAGGGTGCGCAGGCTCTGCGCGGCGATGGTGGAGTCCACGGGCTCGATGGCAGGGTTCGCAATGTTGGAGTGCGTGACCAGCACGGTCAGGCGCAGGTGCTTGAAGGAGTTGAGGACCGCGCAGTCCTCGGGATTCACCCTCCAGCGGGTAATGATCAGGACGTGGTTCGTCAGGCCCTGCTCGTCCAGGCGCCGCAGTACGTTGAACACATGCGGCTTGACGATGGGCAGCATGGGATCCGTGGCCCGGTTCAGGAGCTGAATGGGCGTCCTGTGCGCCCGGAAGTACGGGTGGCCGACCAGCCGGGTGACGGCCTCCTCGTCGCTCATCAGACGCCGTGGGACCTTCATCTCGAAGTTGTCGAAGAGGTGGCGGACGCAGTACCCGCACTCCAGCGGGCAGCCCACGATCCAGTTCAGCGACAGGCCCGATTTGCGGTACTCGATCACGTCGGCCAGCTCCGGCTTCAGACCGCCGATCTTCTCGGCCGACAGAATCGGCAGAGCGCGGCGCGGAGCGGCTGTGGGCACGTTCATGGGGACCTCCGGACGCAGGGAAAGGGATCAGGCATCAGCGGATGCGGGTTCGAACGGCCCTTGAGGCACGAGGAGTTCGCGGTGGCCGGCGCCGAACCAGGTGCCGAAGTCGCGTCGGGCTGCACCGGGGTCGTCCGAGGTGTGCACGAGGTTGCGGACGAGGCGCTTCTGAGCGAGCGCGGCGTCGAGGCTGTCGTCACCGAGGTCGCCGCGGATCGTGCCGGCGGCGGCGTGCGTCGGGTCGAAATGCCCGAGGAGCTGCCTCAGCCGTTCATGGAACCCCGGCTCACCGTGGGCCAGGGCGACGACGACGGTCTGGTCCGCGTACATGGCGTCCAGGCAGGCGGGGATGTCCCGGTCGGGGAACCAGTCCGCGTCTACGAGCAGGTCCCAGTAGTGGACGTGGGCCTGCCACGCCTCCACCGTGATGTCGCGGCGGCCCGTGACGGCGATCCCGGCGGCCGCGATCCGTCCCAGGACCGCATCCACCATGTTCCGTTCCACGGCGTCCGGCTTGCACAGGATCACTGAGCAGCGCTCGAAGTCAGGGGTGCCGGGTGCGTGGCAGGAGCCGAACCACGTACCGAACTCCCTTCGTGCGGCGCCCGGATCGTCGCTGGTGTGCACGAGGTTGCGGACGAGGCGCTTCTCCGCGTTCGCAGCGGTGATGCTGTCGTCGCCAAGATCCCGGCGGATCGTCCCGGGTACTGCGTGCGCGGGATCGGTACGGCCGATCAGCTGCCGCAGGCGAGCGTGCACGCCAGGTTCACCGTGCGCGAGGGCAACGACGACGGGCCGGCCCACGTACGTGGCGTCGATCCGCTCGGGCAGCAGCGGGTGGGAAACCCTGCGGGGGTCGGTGAGGAGATCGTGATAGGCGACGTGGGCCTGCCATGCCTGTGCGGTGACGTCGCGGCGGCCGGTGATGACAACTCCCGTGGCAGCGATCCGCTGCAGCACCGTGTCCACCAGGCCCCTCGCCACGGCGTCCGGCTTGCACAAGACCACCGCCCACCGGTCGAAGTCGATCCCCTCCACGACGGTGCCGCTCGGCGGCTTCCGGCTCACAGCTGGCCGCCGGCGGTCGCGCAGGCGACCCATTTGTGTCCGACGAGCCAGCGCAGACCCGGGTGGAGGGCGTCCAGTACATCGCGGCTCACGGTGTCGCTCGGGTCGTGCACGAGCTGCCGGTAGATCTCGAACAGCAGGATGGCCTGCTGCCAGTACGCATCCACGTCGAGGCCCACGACATCGTCCGCGCTGTACTGCACCTTGTTCGTCCGCAGCAGCTCCTCATGGCCGAGGACCCGCATGATGGTGGCCGGGGCGGTCTCCGGTGACATGGCCGGGAACGGGAAGTGCTGCGGGCTGCGCCGTACATCCGCTTCGGCCAGCACCTTCCTTACCCGGTCCGTGTTGCAGTCGTTCACGTGTGCCGAGCCGATGACGTGCGTGTACGTCCCCAGCTCCAGACCGAGCTGCACAGCCGCGTACTCCTGGATCATCGTGAAGCTGAAGACGTCGCTGAGCAGGCCACAGTCCAGGTCGTTGGCCCGCATCTGGCACACCATGTGTAACCGTCCTCCACGCACGAGCAGGTGCAGCCCGGCCAGACAAGCCATGTCGACGTTGTCGTCGACGGCCAGCTCGGCTGCGGAGAAGACCGGAAGGTACCCGCGCTTGCTGTCGGACTCCGTGCGCAGCAGCTCCAGAACCCGGTCGAACGGTGAGACCGTGTCGCCATCGGCCGGGTTGAAGAGGGTGTAGCCGTAGGCGGATCCGCCGAGGTTGATTCCGTCGGCGGAGCTGGAGCGCATGGACGGCGCGTAGTAGCCGATCATCTCCAGATCTCGGCGGCCGCCCAGGTACCAGAGCGCTTCGGCGAACTGGAAGATCGGGTTGGCCTTCCGCGTCGCCAGGTAAGGGAGCCTCTGGCGGGGGTCGGGCAGTCGGAAGCCAACGCCGATCACTTCGCGGGCTTCGTTTCCACGGGCGTCGATGTGCTGCTCTGCGTTGTTCGAGACCAGTTGAAGCAACGCAAGGTATGCGCCTTCAACACTGCGATAGGTCGGGGCAGTGAGCATGGCTCCTCCAAGTCGGTGCACGCCGCGAGCGCGGCTGGTGGGCAATGCGCTGTGCTGCGGGGCTGAGCGGTAGCGCGGGCGAGAAGGGCGGCCGGGCCGACTCCACCGTCGTTCGTCTGGCATCGAGCTTTGTTCCGGGTCCTGCTCAGGGCGATGGAGTCCTGTGGTTCTAGGCCGCGGTGTAGATGGGGAGGCCGCGTTTCAGCTCGGCCAGGGTCCCGGTCTCTCGGGCATGGAGTGCGGCGCGGACACGCAGGGCCTGGTAGCCGGCGCAGTGCAGGTCGAGATCGGCGGGTGCGATCCACCGGTATTTGTCCAGCTCGGGCGGTTCCCCGGGCGGCAGGGTGATCGGGGTGCCGGCTGGCGCCGTGCCGCAGTCGTAGACGAAGTTCAGCCCGGCAGCACGATGGAGCCGTGGCGGCATCCAGTCCTTGACCAGGAGGCGCCGCGGGGTGACCAGCAAGCCGGTCTCCTCACGGACCTCCCGAACCGCGGCCTCCCAGTCCGGCTCGCCTTCGCCTGCCCCACCACCAGGAAGCTGGAAGAGGCCCTTCGGATTCGTGTAGGTGGGCCGGACCATCAGGATCCGCCCCACGGGGTCCTGGATGAGTCCGAGGCCGCCGATGCGGATGGGCGGCGGGGCGAGGGGGCTGGTGTCAGCGTGAGACATGTTCTTCTCCTCTCACAGGGCGCCGGCATCCATGGCCAGGAGCACCTGCCGGACGGGGGTTCTGGTTCGCGACGCTGTAGGTTGCGAGGTCGGCCAGGTCAATAGGGGTGCAGCCGTGCAGGGTTGAGACATCGCGGGCCGCGAGCGTCCACCGGATCAGGGGGCTCTCGTATGGCACCATGGCAAGACCGTCCTCGGCCTCAGCGCCAGTCCCACCGGGGTCGATCGGCTGGAGGGTCGTCGGGTCGTAGACGATGCCCGCGACTCCCCAGAACTGTGTCCACTCCACCAGGGCAGCCGCATACCCCTTCCGCAGGTGCGGGCAGGCGCCAATGGACTCGACGGCGCACGGCTCGCATACCGGGGGTGAGGTGGTCTTCTCTCCGTCGCTGATCGGCCGACCGCCCACCGCACGGGTGATCACCAGGTGGCGTTCGCCCCAGCGCGCGAATGAGTCGTCATACGTGGTCCTGCCGCAGACCTGGCACAACATGTGCGACATGGCCTGCCGCTGACGCAAAGGGTGCACGGCGGCCAGGTTGGAGGTTCCCCTGCCGCGCTGGACCGCCTGCCGGACCCAGAGGGTGCCACGCCGGCGGTCAGCCTGGCTGAGCTCGTCGGCGTACCCGATGCCCGAGCCACCTCGCCCCGTGATCTTGACGATCTCGCCCGGGAGCGGCGTCTCGTTGCTCCAAGGGGCAATGAACGGGACGTGGAGACCTGCCTGGTAGAACTGCTCAGGTGCCACCGCGGCCGTGGTCATGACGGTGCTCCCGCAAGCGCGGGCCGGTGCGGCGCGATGATCTGGCCGGTGGCCAGGAGGCAGCCTGTGTCATCGAAAACGATCACACCGTTGCAGAGCAGCGCCCAGCCCAAGAGGCTGTCCCGGCCAAGAACCTCGGCGCGTTCCCGGTCGGGGGACATTGCCGCGGGGCAGGGGGATTCGTGCCCACACATTTCGATCGTCCTCTCTCATGTCATTGTGGAAGGGGCGGCCTCGGCGGATTACAGAGCCGCTTTGCTCTGAGCGGTAGCGTGTGTGGGGAAGAGGTTCCGGGGGTGGGAGGGGTCTCTTCCCCACACGGCTCTTCCGCTGCGGAGCCCTGTTGCAGGCCCTGCACCGGGTCATGCACTCGTCCGCCGGACGGGACTCTCGCACCGGGCGGCGGACGAGCAGGGGGCCGGCCGTTGACTCCGCCGTACGGAGAGCGTGACCGGGCGCGAGGCGCCTCCTCCTCCCACGCCGCTCAAGCTGGAAGGAGGCCCCAGCCCGGGGTGGGTCAGCCGACGGACACTGCCATGTCCAAGGTGTCCTCGTACGCGTCGGCAAGCACATCGAGGACCTGTCGGTCGATCCGGTCGGGTGCCTCCGCCTCGCGCGTACTGCCGTACCGTTTCCAGTACTGACGGCCGACTTCGGCGTCCATCAGCCGCTCTGCCTGAATGCGCAACGCCCGCTTGGTGAGCAGCCCCACGCGGTATCGCACGGAGAGCATGCTGATCATCCGGTTGACCACGATGGCGTGCAGGTGCTCCTCATCCGTCACCCCTCCCCCTGACGGTGTCCAGACGGCTCGCAGCTCGGCGTTCGTAATCAGCTCGGTGATCCATGTCTGGTGGATCTCAGCAGCGTGCAGAGCCAGGCGCTGCCGGTGGTGTCTCTCGCACATCACGAGCCCGACAGCTGCGGCCCCGGTGGCGGCGAGTACGGCGTGCGATGTCTTCATCCTGGGGTGCCTTCCTGAGCTACGTGCTGTGATGTGTGGCGCGCGATGCGCGCCTGCTCCTCGACCTGCGCGGTCGCCCGGAACAGGGCTCGGCAGAGGCGGGCAAGGTTCTGGGCGCGGTGCGCGACTGCCCGCCGGGTGACGTGCGGGGGTGGCAGGTACAGGCGCCGGCTGGCCTCGCTGAGCGTGGCCTGCGCTCCGTGTCCGGCGGCGGAGTGGGCAGGGATACTGAGACACAGGGTGCACAGCGTGCCGGCCGCGATCCGTCCGTAGGCGGTCAGGTCCTCGACCATGCCCAACGCGATCTCGGGTTCCGGCAGGCCCGGTCCGTTCAGGTCCCAGCCAAGCACTGCGTCGATAAGCACCAGGATCTCTGCCTGGTTGAGGGCCCTGGTGGTGGTGTTCACGCGGCCTCCCCCGACGAGGCGAGAAGCCCGGCGAGTTCCGCGGTGATCTTCAATTCGGGCAGCGCCCGCTCAATCCAGCCGTACTGACCGGCCGGGTTGAGATCCACGAACCACCAACAGCCTTCCGCATCGACCAGGAAATCGAGGGCTGCATAGTGAAGGCGGTAGTGGGTCAGCAAACGCGATACACCAGAACGCACCGCGCAGGGAACCGCGATCGGGGTATAGGTCAGGGCCCCATAATCAGCGCGGAAATCAGCCTTCGCCGCTGCGGAATGGGCGTCGATCCGTGCAGCGAAAAGCCTGCCTTCGACCGAGGTCACCCTCACCTCAAACGCTTTGGGCACCCTCCGCTGGAGCTGGTGAGCGCATCCCGCGATGCTCTCGTCAAGGTCATCTGAGTCCAACGGGGTTGTGTAGAAGACAGCCATCGAATTCGCATACTGAATGGCGGGCCTGGAGATCGATTTGCACATCAACCCGTCCTGCTGGCGCGAGAACCGGAGGGCGCCATCCAGATGGTTACCGATCCAGGTGGGCGGGACCGCGAGGCCGTGGCGAGGCCCCTGCACCAGGACGTCGGCCTTCGACTGCGCGGCGTGCGTGGCCGTGGGGTGGTTCACGTGCAGGCAGTCCGGCAGAGCGGCCAGGACACCGGCCACTCCTGCGGTCGCCTCACGGCCGGCCCACTGGACCTCCTCCTCTGTCATGCCGTCGCCCTTAGCGAAGCGAGCAGGCTGCGGGTGCCACCACCACACCGTTCGGATCTCATTCAGCCGGACATGGTGATCGCGCACGCTGAGCATGCCGGTCCAGTCGGACGGGCCGACAGCGCTCAGCCGGACGTCGTGTGGGAAGTCAGCGAGGTCCAGACGGACCACCCGTGTGCCGAGGCGCTCGATCTCAGGGATGACGAGGTCTGCCGTGACGTCTTCCTGGGTGGTGACGATGACGCAGGTGGGTCTGGGTCCCTCTGGTGATAAAGACATGAAAGGTCTCCGTACATCAACGAGATCAACAGAAGCTGGCTGGCCATCACCACAGGCCGCTGGACCCGTCGTCCTTCTCGCCCGGAATCATCGTGACCGGCCGGGCTTCGGCCGTGCGGGAAGTGATCTGACGGACCGGGTCGAACTCCGGTCTCGATTCCCGGACAGGAAAGGGCTTCGGGGCGGTGCACAGTGTCAGAGCCAGGGGCAGGGACACAAAACCTCCCAACGGAAACGGGACGCAGAAATGCGATGAGCGGGCGGAGTTGATTACCACAAGCGACCGGAGTTATCCGTTTCGTTCGGGGACCCACCTACGTCGGACATGGTGGCGGGAACGACGTGCCCGGCCGGGCGGCGAGTTGTCTGTCGGGTGGGATCAAATGGCAGCAGCGCGGAGCCGGGGGTGGGGATGGGCTTCGGGGCTGTACACAGGGTCAGTGCGAGTAGCAAAAGCACGAGTTCTCCGTTGTTAGTGAGTGGGCGTGTATGGGGGCCTAGGGAATACGGCCGGGCAGTATGGCCAGAGAAAGCAGGGCAAGGCAGGCCAGTGGAAAGGCGGCGCATCCGAGCAAGTACGCCCGCGTGAAGCTGGGTTCGCGCTGTGGCTTCGGCGGAGCGGCGCCGCTGAGAGCTCGGTGCCTCGCGAGGACGTGCCGTGCGAGGGCGCAAAGGAATGCTGGCAGGACGCCGAACTCGAAGAGCGCCCGGCAGATCATGGAGGACCCTCTGCGGAAGTGTTGATCAACAGGCTGCACAAATCGGCGAAACGTCGCGCCTCTTCATCTACGAGGCGGTGCATAACGGGTGTTGGCCTGCGGCAGCGCGTCCTGCGTATGTGGGCGAGGGCCAGCGCGGTGAGAAGTGCGGGGACCACCATGTAGAGGTAGGTGCCCGGCGCCGAGGCGCGGCGGCCTCCCAGAGTGTGTGAGGTCTCGTTTTCTCGGCGCCGGGCGGGTCGGGACTGCTGCTGTGGCGTCACATTCCAGAAAGCAGGCCCGACGTCGGGGGTGAGAGTGCGCGTCACGCGTCGTCTCCCATCAGGTCAAGGATGGCGAGGATGGCGAGGGCGTACCGGCGCAGGTACGCGCGGGATTCCTCCTGGGCCGGTTGTTCATTGCGCAGGAGCCGCAGGAGACGTAGCTCCTCGGTCGGATAGACCTCGGTGCGCCACTGAACGACGTGAATGAGCTGGCCTGTTGCCCTGTGGAATCTGGCGGTGATCCGAGCTGTCTCCTCCTGGGTCAACGGAAGGGCGGGCCTCGGGGGCCGACGCGGCCGGGGAAGCGGGAGGCCGAGGCGGTGTAACAGACCGTCGAGTTTGCGAGCAGGCGCTGGCCTGGGGTCGGGGTCGACGCGAAGCGCGTCCTCCAGGGCGTCGATCAGATCGCCAGGGATCCCTTCGGTGGCGAGCGAGCGGGACAGGGCTGCGGCGAGCATGCGCATCGCCTTGTGGTCGGAGGAGAACGGCCGGCGCAGCAGTCCTGTGGCGGTGGCGTGGTCGACGGCGACCATCAGGACCTCCCCGTGGGGACGCGGAACGTGCACCAGGTGGTTTTGCCGTCGTTGCTGACGCCCCAGTCCTTCGCGAGAACGGCCACGAGGAAGAGACCGCGGCCTGACACGTCATCGTCGCCAGCAGAGCGAAGTTCGGCCGGAGCCGGGTTCCCGTCAGTGACCTCAACGCATAGTTCGTCACCGTCGTACCGCACTCGCAGTCCGACGTCACCGTGACCGTGCTGGACAGAATTGGTGACCAGTTCCGAGACGGCGAGCACCACGTCTCCCGCCAGGCACTCGTCCACCCGCCAGTGGCGCATGCAAGCTCTGGTGACCCGACGCATGCGGGCCACGCTGGAATGCTCCGGGACGAAGGCCACCGAGAACGATCGGGCGGCCGGTGCCGACGCCCGCGCTGTGAGCGGGGTGACGGCTGCGGCGGGGGTCATCGGGAGCCTCCCAGGTGGACGGTGCACGAAAGACGTCGGGGTGTGGCGCGGCATCTCCGGGCACACCTCGTCTCGGTGATCACCAGACGTGTCCGGACGGTAACTAGCGAACACGTGAAGGTGAGGAAGAGGGAAGGAAGTATCAACGAAGTTGACCCGTCAGTAACACTGGTCGGGGTGTCGGGGAGACAGGCCGTCCTGCCATGCTGAGCGGCATGGCCACACTCGATGAAAAACCCGTAACCAGCGATGACTTGCTCCCCCTGGCGCTGACCGGCCTGGGGCATTTCACGTCCATGCGTGTGGACGCCGACCGCACGATTCGCGGCCTCTCCCTGCACATGGAGCGCCTGGTGCGGGACTGCAAGATCGTCTGGGGAGCCCAGCTGGACACCGGACGTGTCCGCGACCACGTACGCGCCGCGCTGGAGGGCCGCGACGGCCCGTGCGTCGTCCGCGTCACCGTCTACGACCCCACCGTGGAGATGGCACACCCGGCCGACGCGAACCAGCCCGGAGTCCTGGTCACCGTCCGCCCGAGCGGGGCCATGCCCCCGCCACCGCTCCGCGCGCAGAGCGTTGAGTACGAACGGGACCTTCCGCAGGTGAAGCATTCGGGCCTGTTCGGTGCTTTGCATGCCCGGCGTACGGCGCAGCTGAACGGATTTGACGACGCGCTGTTCGTCGGCCGCGACGGCTTCGTGAGCGAGGGCGGCACCTGGAACGTCGGCTTCATCGAAAGCACCGGGACCGTGGTATGGCCGAAGGCCCCGGTGCTGCCCGGCGTGACCATGGCCCTGGTCCAGCAGCACGCCGGCACCGCACACCGCACGGCCACCGTCACCCTCGACCAGGCCAAGACCATGGTGGCCGCATTCGCCACGAACACCTCCATCGGCGTAAGGGCGCTGGCAGCCATCGATGAGACCGACCTGCCCACCGACCACCCGGTGCTGACCGAGCTGCGCGAGGCGTACCTGTCCATCCCCGGCGAGACCCTGTAACGGCAGGCGAAGCACGTGACAACGGGGGTCACACGGTGGACCGGCCGAGAAGTCGCCCTGCTCCGCGAGGCGATGCGCATGAACGGCAAGGACTTCGCCGCGACAGTCGGCATCAGCCACCGCCAGCTCGTCAACTGGGAGGGCCGGGGTGAATCGATCAAGCCTCACCCCGGCAACCAGGCCGCGCTGGACACCCTGCTCTCCAGATCCCCCGAGCCCGTCCAGCAGCGCTTCGCACAGCTCCTCACCGAGCGGGCCGCCGCAGGATCCGACGAGCGCGCCGAGGAACTGCTGCGCCGCGACCCCCACACCCTCCGCCACCCCGTCGACGGCAAGATCATGACCCTCGTCGAGGAGGGCATCTACCTCTCCGGCCCCAAAGACGCGGCCGTGTGGCTCGATGCGTTCCGTATCGACGTGTACCCCACGACCAATGTCGACTACGACCGGTTCGTGCGCTCCACCGGACACCGGGCACCACAACACTGGCTCGGCGGCAGTTGCCCGAACTCCCTCTACGACCACCCCGTGGTGTGGGTGACCTGGAGCGACGCCACCGCCTACGCCCGGTGGTGCGGCAAGCAGCTGCCCACCGCCCGTCAGTGGGAGAAGGCCGCCCGAGGCCCAAAGGGGCACGCGTACCCGTGGGGCAGCTCGCCCACGGCCGCGAAGTGCAACACAGCCGAGTCCGGGATCGGCTCCACCACACCCGTCACCCGCTACCAGTCCGGCGTCAGCCCGTACGGCGTCCAGGACCTGTGCGGCAACGTGTGGGAGTGGTGCTCCACACCCGGAACGGACGGAACGAACCGGTTCCAGTTGAAGGGCAGTGCATTCAGCAGCCCCTTCCAGCGCGCAGCGCCGTCCATGGAAAATGCGGCGAGCGTCGGCATGCTGGACAACGACACCGGATTCCGCTGCGTCAGCCCACCCTGACCCGGTGCCGGCACACCTGGACTCGGTAGCCCGGGTGCTCACCTCTGCACCTCTTGGACTTCTGGCACGACCACGGCGACGAACGCCGAGTGCTCCTGGAACCAGTCGAGTTGCCGCCTGTACTCATCAGGGCGCGGGCTGATGACGGAGTGCGTGACCACCACGACCCCGTCCGCGTACCCGCCCCGGATCTGCCGGCGCACACGGCACCACCCCGGCCGCCCCTCCGGGTCCGTCGCACCGTGGTGATCGGTGTAGGACTGCCCGGCCCCGACCTTCCAGGACTGACGGGCGGCGAAGGCCCCGGTCGCGTCCAAGGAGTGCCGCGGCTCGTGCCCGCCAACGGACAGCGAGTACAGGCATACCCGCGGCACCCGACTCCTGGCGTGGAGCTGCGCGACTATACGCCCGAGGTGGCCGCGCCGTGCCGCCGCAAGCTGCGCGTACGAGTCGGGCTCAACGCGGACCGTCTCGGGGTGGCAGAGCGCATCGAACGCGCGCTCCTGTTCCATCCAGGACTGGTTTGTGCGGGCGGTGCTCTGGCGCATTGCTGGCCTCGGCTCGTCGGGGTGAAGGACTTGGTCGCGCAGCCCGGCCCCCGAAGTTCCCTGGCGGGCCTCGCAGGAGCTGGGCCGCGCGGGCTTCGGGGGCGCACGCCACCATGGGCTGGAGCGAACGAGGTTCACGATCAGCCGCACAACTACCGTGCTGCATGTGCGATTTACTGTGCAAGGGCATTCGCGGTGATTCAGAAATTGGCAAATGCCCAAGCACAGGCAAGGGGTTGTTCAAGGGGGCACAGGGGGTGGCAGACTCGTGGGCACGACCCGCAACGGCAGCATTCATAGGGCACGTTGGGCACCGACAGGGCTGGGGAGGGCTACGCAATGGCAGCGAAACGGGGAGCGACGTTCCGACGCAGGGAACTGGGAAAGGAGCTACGGAAGCTCCGCGAGAAGAAGGACCTCACGCTCCAGGACGTGGGTAAGAGCTTGAAGTTCTCCCACACGAAGCTCGCACGTGTCGAGCTCGGAGAGAACGATCTGCCCCGGGTAGCGGACCTGGAAGCCCTCATGGTCCTGTACGAGCTGGACAGCAAGGACGACAGGGAGACGCTTCTGCAGCTTCACCGAGAGTCGTTGAGCAAGGAACCCTGGACTCCCTACCGCCACGTCATGCCGTCCAAGATGCCGACCTACCGCGGGCTGGAGCAGGATGCGAAGGCGATGCGCGCCTTCGAGCCGGCGGTTGTCTTCGGCCTTCTGCAGACCGAAGCCTACGCACGAGCCCTGTTCTTGCTGGCGAAGCCTGTGGACGAGACGAGGACCGAGTTCGTCGAGACGAACGTTCGGCTCCGGATGGAACGCCGGGAGCTGATCACTCGCGATGACAACCCGCTGCAGCTGCGCGTCATCATGGATGAGGCTTCCGTACGGCGCATGGTGGCCGGGCCAGATGTGATGCGGGCACAGTACGACTTGATCGCGGAGCTGAATCAACTCGACAACGTGATCATCCAGATCCTTCAAAACTCAGTGGTCAGCTACCGAGCGCAGAGCAACTTCATCCTTCTTGACTTCCCTGATGCTCTGGATCCGATCGCGCAGGTGGACATGCCCGACACGATCAGTGTCACCGACTCGGCGAATACTGTTCAGAACTACATCCGCCGCTTTGACGCTATGCGTGAAAGCGCCCTGGCTCCGGCAGAGACTGCCGGGTTCCTGCACCGACTAGCAAGAGAGTGGAAGTAGCCATCAATATCAAGAGCACGGCCCCTGCCCTGACCGAAGCAGCCTGGTTCAAGTCCTCGTACAGCAACGACCAGGGAGGCGCTTGCCTTGAGGTCGCTGACCTCCGGCATACCCGAAACCGGGTCGCTGTCCGGGACTCTAAGGACCCTAACGGACCGGTCCTCACCTTCGACCCCTCGGCGTTCGTCGGTTTCGTGGACGGCGCAGCCGCTGGGCGCTTCGACATCTGATTGCTGCAAGAGCGGTCCGTTTCCCCCCACGGCAGATGCGGGGGGAAACGGGCCGCTGTCGTACAGCCGTACCCATGGGTCAGTGGAGCGTACCCCTGCGTGATCGACAGTGGGAAGGCGACACCCTGGGCTGCGAAAGAGGGATGAGGGCAGCCTTCGAGGAGTTTTGGAAGGTGAGGACATGGCAGTTCGGCGCCCCTAAGTTCGGGGTCGCCTTCCCTCTGCCGAGCATCGCACGGTTCCTGAACGCGGCCCCTGGTCGATGCCCTGCAGCGCGCGCTGGCGGAAGACATCATGACGGCGCTCGCCCCTCACCGGGCTGACGTGGGCGTGGCGTCGCTCCTCGAAGACGCGATCCGCGACGGCCCGGCGGAGCGACAGCACGACCTTGGCGACGACTCCCGGCTGTCCTCGCTATCAAGTCACCTCACCACCTACCGGCTGCCGACGGGGTTCCTGCTCTGCCTGCCGTACCGCAGTCGAAATTGAGCATTCGCCCTCGTCCTGGGCGTTGGTCCGGAAGGATGGCCGCATGTCTGTCACTCCTGCTACGGAGGCCGTCGACCCGAGCGCGCGAGTTCTCGGCCTGGAGATGAGCCTGCTGCTTCCCTCCTCGGCACCGGCTTCTTGGAGCCCTGCAGTCCATGAGGCGGCTCGTCTGCTCGCTGGCCAGCCCTGGGAGCGGGGTGATTCGTCGCCCACCGATCTGCTCACGTTGAGCCTACTTCTGTTCGCCCGCACGTACTCCGGCGACCGCGTGCCCCACGATGTCCCAGTCGCCGAGCTGCGCGAGGCCCTGGCCGGGCCGGCGGACTGTGAGCCAAAGATCATCGACGAGATGACTCAGGCTCTGGCCGAGACTGGGCAGAGAACCACCATTACAGATCCGGATACTGCTCTGTGGAGCTTGTTCAATTCGGCCCGTGATCAGTACGCTGGCCGCCTCAACGCGAGTGGACTGGCTGACGACATCGAACCTCCCAGCCCGGGCCCTTCCCCTATGAGGGGCGCTACCGATCGCCTGGGCCAGCTCTTCGCTGAGTACGCGGAGGACCGTGAGCGGGCCGTCGCACCACGGGTCGCTTCTAGCCCTCTCGTCATCAAGGCCCACCAGTTCAAGCTTGTGAGCACCGACAGCATCGTTCCACTGCGCTGTATATACGGTGACGATGTGCTTGAGGTGCACGTCGACGGTCCGGTGGCCACCCTGGAATGCAGCAAGGGGCACGTCCATCCACTCCGGGCGCGGCTGGACGCTGCACACGTACGGATGGCTGTCGCCCGGGCTACGGGCTCCCGCCCCTCTGCCCCGGGGACGCACCAACTTGGAGAGCTGCTGATTGCGACGCCGGACCTGCCCCGGCACCTCGACCCGGCGGAGACCAATGTGTTCCTGCGGGCAGCGGTGAACCGGACGAGCGTCGGCATGCGAACCGGGATTGTCGAGCGGATCACGAGGCGGGTCAGGGGCTTCTCCGCCCGCCCCCGCTGACCGGCTGCGGCTCAGGGGAGGCGGCTCAGGTCGAAGTCAGCGCTCACGGCGCCGTGATCTGACAGCTCCTTGTCCACTGGCTCCAGGTCCACCCGGTAGTCGTCAAGAGCCGGGGCCAGGTCGGGACTCATGAGGATGAGGTCCTGGCGCCGGGGGACGTCGCCGTCGCCGAACGCTGCCGTCGCGGCCATTTCCTGTTTGAAGGGATGGCTGGCGTCCTTGAAGCCGGCGCGGGCGAGGAGTTCGGTCGCGTCCCGATCGGAGACCTCCTCCTCGCGGGGCAGGCGCAGCTGTCCGTTAACGGCATGCGCTGGTAGCTGGCCCCAGTCAGGCTCCGGAAATTCGAGGCCGATGCAGTTGACGTCACCGACGATCAACGATCGGCGGCCGGGAGCGGCAAGGACCCCGAGGGGCGACACCTCGCGCGCCCTGTTACGCGGGTCGAAGGGGTCCAGATGCAGGTTTCGCAACTCCAGCAGACCTTCCAAGCCCGGCAGGATCAGGTTCGCCCAGCCCATGACGTGGTGATACCGATTCCGGTCAGCGTCCTGCGCGGCGACCTGCACGCGGCGGCTCAGCATGATCACGGTGTGGAACCGGTGACCGCTGGTGGTCTCGTTGGCATACGCGAGATGGGCGCTGCCCATGCCGAGGGCGTTGAGGGTTTGGTACATGCGCCGCTTGCCGAGAAGGTCCCAGAAATTGCACTCCTGCAACGCGAGGATGTCCGCCTCAAGCCCTCTGAGGTACTCGACCTGTCCGTGCCATCGGTCGTCGGCGCCGAGTCCGAAGTCATCGTGACCGCCGAACAGCGTGTTGAATGTGACGACTCTGATCGTGGTCACTTTGGGTCTCCTAACAGGACTGTTGACGGCCGCGAGTGGCTGGTGCCGGGGTCGCTCCAATCCACTGCGGCCTACCAGTGCAGGGGAGTCCCGCTCCGCCAGGGCTGGTCGCCCAGCCTCCAACTCGAACGGCTTCCTGGGGAACGGTATCGACCGGTCACGGCACTGGGGTACTGCTTTCGGTTATGTGGCTGGAACTCCCCCTAGGCGTGCTTTCTCATAGGGTGAGTTGGTTCTGCGACCCGCACCGCGTGCCTGAGCCGCCACTGCTCCAGCACCGCATGCAGCAACTGGGTTGCCGTGGCAGTGCGCTGGCCTATAGGTGAAGATCGAGAACAAGACAACCAGCCCGGACCCGCGCTCCGCCTTTGGGCCGCTCGGCCAGTCAAAGATGTATCCCGCAATGACCAGATGTGGCGCCGAGGCGTTCGGGAATCAGTCCGACCTGCGAGTGCGCCGATATCGCGTCCCCCAACAGGTGTATGACCGAGCGCCACAAGTTACTGTACGTATGCAATGCAGTGCCCTTTGTGATCAATCTTCTATGGTCGACGGGAGATCAACTCCCGCTCCTTGGAGATTTCGTGGCACTTTTCCGCGCTCGTCTGGCCCTGCTCTGCTCGGCTGCGGCTTTCACCGCAGCCGCCTTGGCGCCCGTTCAACTTGCCGGGGCGCAACCCGCCGCTGCGGCGGGATATCAGTGGGTCGCCCTGGGTGACTCCTACACCGCCGGGGTCATCCAAGCCGCCGGGGACACCTTCGAATACCCCCGCGACGGCTGCGACCGCACCGACCAGTCATACCCCCAGGTCATCGAACGTGAACTCGGCTCACTCTTCGACCTGACCAATGTCAGCTGCGGGGCCGCCACCATCGAGAACGTCACGTCCCAGCCCCAGGAGCCGGTCGGCCGTCATCTGCCGCCCATCTCCTCGGACCCGGACTACCCCTTCCCCGCGGTGCCGCCCCAGTCCGAGGCCGTGGGTCCCGGCACCGACGTGGTCACCGTCGGCGTGGGCGGCAACACCCTCGGTTTTGCCGACATCCTCCTCAAGTGCCAGGAGCTGGGCTCGGGCAGCGGCGGTGTGGGCACCCCGTGCAAGGATGATCTGGCCGGAGGCATCGCCGCCCGGCTGAACAAGGTGAGCCGCCAGTACAACGAGATGCTCACCGTGCTCCATGAGCGTGCCCCGCACGCGAAGGTCCTGGCCGTCGGCTACCCCACGGTCATCCCCCAGGACACCTCCAAGTGCCGCTACAACGACCTGGAACAGTTCGGCTCCATCACCCAGGGCGACCTGGACTGGCTGCGCACCGACGTGCTGGAACCCCTCAACAAGGCCATCGGGAAATCGGCTGGCACTCATGACGCGGCCCGCTTCGTCGACCTCTACGGCTCCTCTCACAGCCACAGCGTCTGCGACGCCGGCAGGTGGGTGGATGGCATCTTCACCCGCTTCCCCGACCAACCGGCCCTCGTGCACCCCAACGTCCGCGGCCACCGAAATGCAGCCGACCACATCGCAGCAGCAATGCTGGACGCCACGGACTGACCCACGGGGCGCACCCGCCGCGAACCGCCCCTGGTACATGCCGGGGGCGGGTTCCATGCCGGAGCAACTGCACGCCCCTGAGGGGCGCTTACTATGTCCGACCTAGCCCTTACGGTGGAGGGCGGAGACGGTCACATGAGGTGGCCCGGCAGCTGAAGGGCGGGGGCGTGGAGAGGTTCTTCTCCTCGAAGAGGACATGGTCGGGCGGCGGCTCATATCTACACTTCATCGCGCAACTGGATGATCCGAAGTACGTGGAGTTCGCGAAGGCGTACGAGGGGCTGTTGTCGACGTACGGAGAGCGGGTCGGTACGGTCCCGCCCAAGTGGCTGCATTGGACCGTGCAGGGGGTCCACCACGGCCTTACCCGGGACCAAGTGGAACGGGTAGTCGAGAGCGTCCGAAAGGACCTGGCCTGGAACGGCACTTCTGCGACCGTGCAGATGGGCCCAGTATGGCCGGGGCCGAGCGCGCTGACGGTAGCTATGTACCCGGAGAACAAGCTGGCCGCGCTCACCGCGAGGGTCCGCACGGCGGTATCGGCAGTGGAAGGCATCAGGCTCCGGCCAGCTGGACCGCGGGCCTGGCCGCACTCCACCGTGGCGTATTACCGCTCCGAGGACGTACACGATGCCGCGTTTAACCGGCAAGTTCGTGACAGTCGCCCCGACCGCTTCGAGATTACGATCGATCGCCTACACGCCGTGTACATGCGTCAGGATGTCGACCGCGGTTACTACACCTGGAATCACCTTGCGGCGCTCACGCTGTGTGGCACGCCGAAGCTCACGGTCGGCGAACGACTCGCCGAGTTGGCAGCCCAAGCCAGCAGAGAGGGCGACGAGCGGTGGCAAGCCGCGTGGGAAAGGGTCTGTGCCATCGTCACGCCAGGTCTTGGGTCCCAGGAGATCCCCCACAATGGGGCCTCGGACGTGGACGGCAGCAGTGCGCTGGCCATCGCTTTTTACCTCCTGGCGTGTGAGCGCAAAGCCCCCGTCGCAGCCCTGACGCGCGATGACGTGGAGGAACTGGCTGGGAACTGGACGGACTTCAGCCAGCCCCGGATGCAGGACCGGTGGACTCGCCGACTCGAAGCGCTCGGGCATCGGATGGACGACCCAGACGACCCGGTCATGGTCCGCTGGCGCGCCCTGTCCCTTGAGTATCCCGAGCCCGATCCAGACAATCCCGACGCCAGCACGTACCGCGTCGGCCACGCGGGAGAATCCGGGCTGCGGCCGCTGCTGGCAGAGCTCCGAGACCGTCTCCGGTTTTGAATCTCTTGACGCCACTGATCACTAAATCCGTGGTGCGCGACGATACTTCTTCCGCGCAGTGCCAAATCACGAGCCGATTGGGCATTGTCGAATGCGCCTGAGGCAACCAACGGGGTGGATCACGACCGATATGCCTCGCTGGTTGCCTGAACCCGTCATGGCAGGGTTCTTCGGCACATAGAGTGAGAATGCCACGGCTACCGGCACCCACCTCGCCTGCCCGTTCATTTGTTCGGGCGCGTCCTACGACGGTGAGGGGAGGGTGAGATGGGAGCACACGGAAAGCCGCGGACCAAGCGGCTGACCGGCCGCCGAATCTGGTTACTCATCCAGATTGTGATCTGGATGAGCGACCGCTTCGGCAGCCAGTAGCCGACAGGGCGCCGGCCGTTGGGATGGCCATCTTCGGCGGTCGGTGCCCGTATCTCGCACTGCCTGCGATCTTGTCGCTGGCCTCTTGGCAACTTCGAGCATAGCCGTAGAAACCTGTCGCTGCCTCAACTTAGCCACGTATACGGGGGCGTCCCAACGCGCCGTCCAGGCCACCTACTCACGTGAGTAGGTCACTTGGGACTGCTCATCGAGCAGCTCCCTCATCGAGCTGTTTCAGGCGTCCGGAGCCAGTTTTCAGCAGCAGCAGCCGCCGGCGCCCCCGGCACAGAGCATGCGAACGGCCGCTAAATCGCAGGGCCGTCGAAGGGCTCTGTAGAGAAGGGGCCTTCTGCCGTGGTGATTTCACCGTAGGCTGCGGGCCGTTGGATCGGAGTTGCGTGAGCACCGTCGCCCTCGCCTTTCGGTGGCTGGGACCTGGGCCCTGCCAGCAACTTCGTGATGACCTGCTCCGCACTTCCCGGGGTCAGGCGCGTCGCGCCGTACGGCCCCACGGTGTATCCGATGCGATGCCCGTGCAGGTGTAGTTCCTCCACCGCTTGAACACCAGCGTCAACGTCCGACACGTCGTCCGGGGGAACGAGAGCATGCAGTTCTTCTGCCCACTCCCAGCCGAGATCGCGGAGAACGGATCGGGCTTCCTCCTGCTCCCAACCGCTTTGTGCGACCAGGGCGTGATCATGCTCTGTCGAGAAGACCACGGCGGGGTCCGTCATCATCGACCGGTCTCCCCACGGCGCTCGGGGACCTGCGACTCCTCGGACTCATTACCGGCTCGTGGAGGCCAGGCCGCGAGCTGAAAGCGCGCCGGCCTGTCTACGTGTCGCCCGACTCTGCATTCGTCTCCGGCCTGTCCGAGGGCCTTGTTCATCCTGGTGAGGAATCGGTCGTACTGCTCGTGCCAGACAACCGACGATCCAGCGACCGCGTACGCCTCGGTTCTGGCGAAGGCCAGGGCCGCGATCTCATACCCAAGGCCCTCATGCTCCGTCCAGCAAGGCGGGATGACGTCCTGGGGTTGCCAGGCGTACCGCCCGTTCAGCCAGCGGCACACGGAGTCGAGCCATGTGGGCATCTGATCAAGCAATTCCGCTGGCAGGGCTCCGAGGTCCCAGGGAGCGGGGCCCTCCACCACGGAGTCCTCTGTGCTCCGCTCGGCGATGTAGTCCAAGATCAGTGCAGGAAGCTCAGGGAAGGGCTCGAACTGGGTCAAGGTCTCGGTCATGCGGCAGCCGCTCCTTGACGGCTGGCCCACGCTGTCGCGTGGGCATTGGCCTGGTTCATCTTCTCCGTGGCCCGCCGGGTCCGCTCGGCTTCGTTGGCAGCTCGCAGGTCTCGGACGTGACCCTCGATCTCGGACCAGGAATCCCAGGTCCACATGCCGTCAAGCCGGGTGACGATCGACGGGAGGTTGTCCGCGAGGACAAGGGCGTTTCCCTCGGGCAGGCCCCTGATCTCGTCTCCTCGAAGGACGGGTTCGAGCGCCATATGCGTGGCTGTCGAGTGACCGCCCCTGTCCCCGCCGGACGTTGTCTTCGTCGTGCGCTCTCGTTCGACCTGACCGCACAGGTCGGACATGTCCTTGAGGAAGTCAGGATCCTTGTCCCCGGGCAGGACGATGACGTTGTTGGTGAAGGCTGCCAGCTCCTTGGCGGTGTCCTCACCGAAGCGGGCACGAGCAGACGCCCATGCCTGGAGGCCGTAGATGACCGTGATGCCACGGCCCCGGCCGTCGGCCACGCGCTGACGGAGGCTGGGGATGGGCGCGATGTTTGGTGCCTCGTCCAGGGCTGCGAGGAGAGGGGGGTCCAGCCGCCCGGCCGGGGAGACGAGGGCGTGTTCCTCCGCGAGGTCCAGAAGATCTTCGGCTATCGCGGTGGTCAGCGGTGCGACGCTGTTCACCTCCGAGTCCTTGCCTAGAAGGTAGAGAGTGCCTCCGGCGTCGAGGAAGGCGTCGAAGTCCGTGGGGTCCTCGCCGTCTCCCTGGAGGGAGTCGATCACCGACTGGTGCATGAAGGGTTCGAGAGCCGCATCGAGGGACGTGGCGGTGTTGCCGACGGTGCGGCTGTCACCGGTAGTGGCCGTGCGAAGCATGTCCGCCCATCCGGGGCCGGCGCCGGGGTGAGCGTCGAGGATGCCGAGGGGCGCCGGGTCGGTGAGCTTGCGGGCCCACCGCAGTACCCATTCGAGGGAGGCGCCGTCGAGGGCTGCGGCGTGGAGGAAGGCAGCCAGGATCTTGGCAGCCTGCCCTTTGTAGAAGGTGCTGCCCTCGCTGGATTGTGCTGCGCTGTTGGGGGTGCGCGAGCCCGCGACGAACGACTTCCCGCGCATCATCGCCACCTCCGTGTCGGCTGCCCCATTAATAGGCGTCCACCGGAAGCGCGGGAGGCTCGGAGCGATGTTCTGCGGGTCGAAGACCGCGACGGGGCGGCCGCCCTGCCGCCGGGCGTCGAGGGTCAGTTCGACCAGATCGGGCTTGGTCGAGGTGGCCAGGACCGGCCCGGCCCACTTGCGGATCAGCGGGGCGAAGAACCTCAGCGTCTTTCCGCTGCCCATCGGGCCGATGACCCGGCATGCCTTGTCGGCGCGGGACCAGAGATCGACGCCCTTCGGGCGCTGCGAGGTGCCGAGCGAGTAGCCGAAGTCGTGAGGATCGAGGGTGTGGCGCATAACGTGCTCCGGAGCGAGGGGTGCTGAAGGGGATGGGTCAAGAACCGGCGGATGGGCTCTTCGCGAGGCTCACAGCGGATGTTGGGGCGGCATGGCCGCGCGTAAGGGAGGGGCGGATCTCCGTGGCTTTCAAGATCGCCTTCGCCGACATCTGACGTTTGAGCCGCCCCCTGTCCGCGAATCCGGCGTTGCGTCGACGGCGGTTCGTCAGGAGCCAGAGCGTCACCAGAGCCACCGCGCATACGGCGGTCATGGCGTAGAGGGCCAGGGGAATCGCGCTCGGTATGAACCCCACTACTCGGTCCTCCTAGCGGCCCGGGTGGCGAGGTAGCGCATCCGTCGGCCGCAGAGCCGGGACAGCGAAGCTTCAGGGCCAGCACAGCGCGGTGGAGCGGTGTGGAAGGCGCTGTGGAGATCTTCCGCCGCTCGCCAGAAGTGGGCGACGGCCGTACGGACGCGGCCACCGGCGGCGGAGTAGTCGCCGTGGTCGAGTGCCGTGGCCAGTGCCTTCGTGCGGCGAGCGAGTTGGAGGGCATCGGCGTGCAGCTGGTCGATGTCCTGGCGTACCGCGTGCTCGTCAGCCGGAAACGTGGTCTCGGTGGCGGCGATAGTCATGGAGGGTGCGCGCTCCGAATCAGTGTGGAAAGGGTCAGTGGCGGGGAGGTAGTGGTACCTGTTCATTCGGCGTCCGGGGAGGTGCTGGTGAGGTCGGTCATCGCGCCTGAGGAGAAGCACAGGTGCTGTTCGGCTTCGACCAAGAGGTGTTGGACGCCGGGGTAGATGACCTCTCCGACCTTCCACAGCGCGATACCGCGGCGCAGGCGCATGATGTGCTCCGCCGTCCAGGACGGCAGGCCCAGCCGGGACATCGTCGCCTCGGCCTCGGATTTCTTCTGCGAGTAGATGACGACGGTGTCCGCCATTTTCAGAGCGGCTTGGGTCTCCGGGCTGTCGTCAATGTCAGAGAGGTGGTGGACGATGAAGATGCAGGAAAGTCCGTAGCCCCTCGCGAATTTGAGGAACTTTTCCAAGAGCGAGGCCAGTTGAGGCGTTCCGAGGATGTGCCACGCTTCTTCGCAGACAAGGATGCGCTTGCGCTGGGTGTAGCGGCGGCAGCCTGATTCCGTGTTCGAGCCGAGTTCCCAGGCACCCGAGTTAGCGTCGACCACGACGCGCTCGTGCTGATTCGGCTCCGTTCCGCACTCGCACAGCGGACGCAGCCAGACCTCTTCGAGGAAGACCGAGATCACGGCGACGAGGATCGTCATGGCCACGCCGCCGCTGGGGACCTTCGTCAGGTCGAAGACGATCATGTTGGCGTCGAGGTCCACGCCAAGGCTGGTCGGGCCGTCGAGCATGCCGGTGAGGTCGCCGGTCGCGTCCTGTTCGCTCCCGCAGAGCCGGTCCAGCACATAGGACACTTCCAGGCCGTCACCCAGGAGTTCGTCCCAGCTCCGTTGCTTGGCCGTGGCGTCGGCTTCCTCCGGGGACCGGAGCGCGGCGGCGACGTCAGTCAGGACCGGCGTGCGCCCGAGGCTGCCTGTCCGCTGGTGGGCCCGGCGGATCGCGATACGCAGTGCGGAGCCGGCGAACTCGTCCAGCGGCTTTCCCAGGCCGAGTTCGACGATCGTGCGGACCAGCTCGATCTGCCGTTTGCCCGCGATGGCGGGGTCCATCGGGTTGATGCAGGAGGCGCCGGAGCCGCCGCCCGGAGCGAACTTCACCGGGGCCTTGCCGGTCAGCGAGCGGCCGAGCGCCGCCCACTCGCCTTCCTCACGCTCCTTCTGTTCCTTGGTGTCGAGTACGACCACCTGGCGGCCGAGGCGGATCTGGCGGGCGGTGTAGGTCTTGGCGAGCGTCGATTTCCCCCGGCCGGATTCGCCCATAATCATCATGTTCCCGCCGGGCAAGCCGTCACCGAACGCCGAGAAGGGGCAGTAGATGAATGCCTTGCCCGAGTACAGCTCCCGGCCGATGATCGCTCCCGAGGTCCCGAGGGTCGGCGGGGCGATCGGAAGGTACAGGGCTTGGCTGGTGGTCGTCTCCGTGTAGAGCGGGCGGCGCACCGTCTCGTGCATCGGGGACAGCGGGGCGAGGTCGAGCAGGGCAGTCACTTGATGCCTCCCGCGAGGGGGAGTGTGGTCGCGAAGGCGCGAGCGTGTTCGAGGTCGAGCCACTCGATCTGGAGGTGGGCGTTGCGGGCACGGGAGCGGGTCGTGCGCTTCGTGCGCTCTAGCTCTTCGGCGCTACGCGCGGAGATGGTGATGTACCCGACGGTGGCGGACCCGGCCGCGCCCGACGAGGCCAGGGACATGCCCCGCGAACCTGTGGCGTTCGCTGCGATCTGGTCGCGGGGGTCGATGTTCTTGCCTCGCTGGCGGTCGCGGTGCATCTCCGCCTGGTTGTTCGTGTCTTCCGCGAGCATGCGTTCCACGGCCTTGTCGTTCGGCTCCAGCTGCTGAGTGATCGAGATGGTGCGGATCACGTCGGGCATCCCAATCAGCAGGGGCGACAGGAAGTCCGGGCCGACTGGGGTAGTGGGCCATCCGACGACAGCCGCTGTGGCGTGGACCCAGGTGTCGGTGGACCCTGCGGCGCGGGTGGCGACGTGCGCGCCGTTACGGACGTCGACATTGCGGGGGAAGGCGTGTGCCTGCGGGAGGTCCGTGTCCCAAATGGCGTGGTCCGGGTCGTAGGAATTGCGGATGAACGCGGTCATCCGGCCTTCGTCCAGAGGCGCGATCACCGAGAGGTCGGCGTCCTCCGCGCGAGACCACAGTTCTTCCAAGTACGAGGCCAGCGCAGCAGCGACCCCCTCGTCACCGGATCCGCGGGCGGCTCCTTCGGCTGCCAGATCGCGGGTGAACCGCGCGTGGATGGTGATGTAATACCGATGTTCCTCCGCCGAGGTGGATACGGCATTGGCCAGCACGTCGTACGAGTCCTTCAGCCACTGCGGAGCGTCGGCCGTCGCCGCCGACTCGTCGCGCTGTGCGATGAACCGCTGGTGGGCGTAGGGGTCCGACTTCATCTGCCGGGCGAGGACCTGAATCCTCTTGACCGGGTGCTCCTCCACGTTGCCGAAGGCGTCGAGGAGTTCACCCCAGCGCTCCAAGGCGACGACCTGTTCCGCGACCTCCTTGCCACCCAGGCCAGGGGAGGCAACCTCCAGTGTGGCCGTCACACAGCCGGCCTCCGGTTGGAGAACAACGACTGCCTTCTGGCCACGGACCGTGACCGGCACCCACGTCATGCCCGCAACGCCTTCCGGCTCGGCCAGAGCAGCATCTGGAGGAGTGCCGTCGCGACCCACACCGGCCTCGAAGGCCGGCGACGTCCACACACCGCCCGTTCGGCGGATCGCCTTACGGTGATAACGGTTGATCCTCCACCAGCGGTAGAGCGTGCGCCGCTGAGAGGTGCCCGTCGGCCGATACGGGGCGTAGACGATGACGAGGGCAATCAGGATCGGGAGCACCAGTCCGATCGCGGCAACCGCGGTAGCGCCGCTGAAGAGGTAGCCGAGCAGGATGCCGGTGGCCGCTCCGCCGCCCAGTACCACCTGCTCGCCGAGGTCGCGGTGTCCTACCAGGCCCGTCGGGCGGTGCTTTCCGAACTGATACGTACGAGTCGACATGCGTCACTGATCCTTGCTGGGGGTCTGCTTGTCGGGAGCCTGGCCGCCCGACGGCCGCGGCGGCGGCGTGGGCGTGATCGAGGGCCCGGAGCCCGAAGTGGTTCCTGATGTGGAGGCAGGAGGGGCTGGTGCCGGAGGCGGCGTCGCCGGGGTGGGAGCCTGCGGCGAGAGCGGCTGTGCCGTACTCGGTGTCCCGTTGGTGGCCGGGGAACGTCCTGAAGCTGCGTGGCTGCCCGCTGAGGACCAGTCCGGAGGCGAGCTGGCGACCGGGTCGGAGGTCGCCCCTTCTGGGCGGGCAGCTGCCGGCGCACCGGAGGACCCTGCATCGTCGCCGCCTTGCTGGTCCTGGCTCTGCCCGGAGCCGCCCTGGGCGGAGTCAGCGCCCTGCATGCCGGGGGAGTTCATGGCCTTGTTCTTCGCCATGTCGACGCCGGCCTTCGTCACAGCCGCTGCCACACCGATCGGACCGGCCGCGGCTGTGCCGCCGCCCATCTTCGACGCTGTCGCCTTCGAGGTGCCGCCGACCAACGAGTCCTGTACACGGGAGTTGATCGCCCGGTTCGCGTGCTGGCCGGGGCCGTCAATAACCGAGGCAGGACCCGAGGACTGTGCGTTCTTGCGGTCGTGGTGGAGCCGGGCCATTTCGTCGCCGAAAGCTGGCACCCACCGGTAGAGGGTGCCGGACGCGAACACCGCCAGGAGCAGGATCAGCGCGCCCACCAGCGTCTTGGAGACCGAGTCGGACATCTTCCCCGACGAGTCGCTGAGAACCGCCCCGCCCAGGCCGAGCAGTGCGAAGAGTACTGGTTTGCTCAAGCCGATCGCGAAGATCGCTCCGGCCCACTTCTTGCTCTTGCCCCACAAGTCCCTATCCACGAGGCCCCCGTTCACGAGGGGGCCGAGCGCAACGGCCACGTAGATGGCGGCACTGCGGATCAGAAGCTCGATCCACATCAGCAGAGCACCGAACAGCATGATCAGGTTGACGACCAGCAGCTGCCCCACGCCCTGCGTGGGGTCCCCCGCCATGATCTTGAGGAGGTTCTCCAGGAAGGGCTTGAAGTTCCGGATCGCATACGGCTCGAATATGGCCGTGACTTCGTCAATTGCCCTCATGAGAAGAGCAATTGCTCCGGGGGTCAAGGCGTTGACGACGAACTGGAGGACCAGGAACCCGACAGCCTCGGAGACGGCAGTCGTCAGCGCGACGCCGCGGACCGCGCGCTTAGCCACAGCGATGAGCCACAAGGCCACCGTGAGCAGGCTGGAGGCCGCGAAGATGATCGCGTATTGCTTGAGGAAGCCAGTGCTCGTCAGGTCGATCTTGCTCGTGTTCTGGATGAGGTCCAGCATCTTGCGGAGAAACCAGATGTTGGCCTCGGTGAGCTTCTGGAGCAGGAAGCCCAAGGGGTCGTTGACGAAGTCGATCGCCGCTTTCGCCTTACAGACCATCGGGATGTAGCAGAACGGGTTGGCCACCGCGGACGGCACGAGGATGAAGCCGATGATCACGTTGACCCACGCCACGGCCTGGATACGCCGCCCCCAGCGGCCTGGCGTACCCCGCTCGACAACCAGGAGCCCCGGGGCATCTTCACGCAAACGAAGGCGCATTGCTGACACCTCCCACTTCCGCGAAGCTGCCAGCCGAGGCTGCCTCCTCCGCGTTCGGCGGCGAGGGCACGAGCGGTTCGGAAGGCGCTACTGCGGTGGTCTTCCAG
The DNA here is from genome assembly GCF_010548145.1 of Streptomyces sp. SID10853. Classification (GTDB taxonomy): domain Bacteria; phylum Actinomycetota; class Actinomycetes; order Streptomycetales; family Streptomycetaceae; genus Streptomyces. The sequence continues at coordinate 57,566 of NZ_JAAGLN010000001.1, read as the reverse complement.
GTGCCGTCGGCCCAGGTGAGGTCAACGGTCATACGGAGGAAGGCGATCTGTGGGCGCTGCGTCTCGTCCTTACCGGCAATTCCGCCTACGGACGCGGTCCACAGCTCCACGCTGGCGGCTTGGTCCGAATAGGACACAGACCGCACCCCAAGTGCTGTCGTCCGCGTGATCAGCTCGCTGCCGTCTGCGGTCTTGCCATCGGCTCCGACCCCGCGGTTCTCCGTGACCAGATGCGCCGTCGAATCCGCATCGGACGAGGCGGTGTCGAGGATCCCCGGGGCGGCGGTAGCGGCCAGCATCCGGTGCCGCCAGTTGCTATCCGTGAAGAATCGCGGGTCGCCGTAAAGCATCGTGGCGCTGGTCGCGGCGGCGAAGGCGCCGCTCTTGCTCCGTGCGTAGGCGGCAGGGAACCCGTCCTTCCCTGCCGTGCCACTGAGGACCGGATCTGCTGCAGCCGCAGGTGTGTAGTCGGAGAAGTCGCCGGTGACGTTCGAAGCCTGTCGCTCGTCGATCGGCGCGACCAGCCCACTCGTGATCGAGCTGTCTTTCAGTTTCCAGTCATTGGACTGCCAGGTGAGCGTGACTGTTACCGACTGAAAGGTGTCTCTCGGTGTCTTGTGTCCGGCTGTGCTGCCCCGGACTGTCGTTGTCCACAGCCGGACCATGGCGTCATGTGCGTCGAAGCCCAGTACGTGGGCAGAGAGCACACCGGTACGGGAGATGGCCTGCTTCGGAAGGACTTTGGTGTTGTCGCCGCGGAGCGTGCCGACTTCCTGACCAGCAGTGTGGTCGGCCTTCTCGATGGCCGTGCCCGTGGTGCCGTCAGCAGCCATCACCGACACGGCGCGGTGGCGCGCCCCCTTGTCAGTGAGGAACTTGGCACTGCCACTGACGGTGGTGTAGTTCGAGGCTGCCGCCTTCGCGCCGGCCTGGGTGTGCGGGTAGCCCACAGGCACGCCGTGCAGGACGCGTACGCGCATCTTGCTCGGTACCGATGCCGCGTGCGAGGGCGAAGTAGTGGTGGGGGAGGGAGCAGACGTACTACCGGTGGAGAGACTGACGATCACCCCGGCAGCGGTGACGACAGCCACCGCGCCGGCCGCGACGCCCCAGAGCCTCGCCGACGATCTGCTCGACCTGGCGTCTCTTGCAGAGCAACGTTTTCCAGTACGCACAGGTCACACGCCCATGCCGTAGGTGATGGTGGTGATCGTCCCGAGGGATGCCACGAGGAAGATGACCACCAGTCCGCCGACCATCAGGCCCTTGCCGTGTGAGCTTTCCATCGTGGATCGCCCCTCCCCGAACCACCCTTTGGATTTGCCGATCCCCGCGATGAAGGCGCCGAGTCCGATGGCGAGCACGACGGCTGCCAGAACCCCGAGGAGTACTTTCGCCGTCCCTCCCAGCTTCCCGAAGGGGCCCCAGTCCGGCTTGACGCCGGTCACGACGTCAGCCCCTGAGGCGAGAGTGGTGTGGAGGGATGGATCGGCCGCGGCAGAGAGGAGGTCGTACATCGAAAGTCCTTTAGTGCTTAATGCGTAGAATGGGTTTTTTGTCAGGATTAGCCGACGTGTCGCATCGCGATGATCTGCGGTGTCCAGAAGCTGAGTGGCTTGATCCGCACTTGGGCGCCTGTGTGCGGAGCCTCGATGACTTGGTCGTCACCGATGTACATCCCGACGTGTTCAGGGCCGGCGCTACCGGGGATGGCGAACAGGAGATCGCCCGGCCTCAGTTGGGAGACGCTTTTGACCGCCGTTCCCGCATGGACCTGGTCGTAGGTGACCCGGGGCAAATTCACGCCTGCGGCGGCCCAGGCCATCTTGGTGAGGGACGAGCAATCGCACCCGCCCTGGCCTTTGTAGGGCGAGACGCAGTCGCCGCCCCACCGGTACCAGGTGCCCAGAGCTGTCTTCGCGGCGGAGATCGCGCGAGCGGGGCCCTTGCCAGCGGGGGCGTCGGGATTGACCGCATCGGCCCACGTCGACGCCAACTGGCGGATGTTCCGCACGTAGTTCCGGGTTTCGGGGTAGGGCGGAATGCCGCCGAACTTGATCACCACACCGCCGCCCGCGTTGTACGCCGCGAGCATGTTGTCGGTGGAATCCCCGGGAACGGCCTTGACCTCCTCGGCCAATGTGCAGTCGTACTTGGCCTGAGCGGCGATGGCATCCGCCGGGTTGCGGATGTCCTTGATCCCGTCACCGTCGCCGTCCACACCCCGCTCCGCCCAGGTCGCCGGCATGAACTGCGCGATGCCGAGGGCGCCCGCAGGGGACTTCGCCTTGGGGTTGAAGTTCGACTCCGTGTAGAGCTGTGCGGCGAGAAGTGAAGCTGTGACCTGCGGGCACTCCCCTGCGTGCTTGTTGATGAGCCCGCGGACCCACCCGGGGACAGGTGCATCTGTGGTGATGCCGCCGCCAGGACCGGCCTCTTGGGCAGAGGCGCTGTCAGCACCGCCGAACGTCACCAGCAGGCCGACACCTGCAATGACCACGGCCGCGAACAACCCCAAGCCGAGCTGTGTACCTCTGTTCACGTCGACCTCACGCCCAGGGGAGGGCAGTGACACGCCAGCCTTGGGCGGTGTGCTCCATACGCAAGACAAGCTGCTCGTCGCTGTGGCGCTGCTGACCGGACGTCGGTGTTGTCGTGAGGACGTAGCCGACCCGGACCAGCGCGGAGGACCTGCTTACGGGTGGAGCGCCGTCGGGGAGTACGGCAGATGTGATCTTCGCCGTCTGCCGGGCCCCCTCGGCGCGAAGGGTCGCCCACGGCGCATCCTGGCTCGGCCGCTTCTGGGCGAGGATGCCCACCAGCTCACCCGACGCCAGCTTGGCCGCTCGGGCGCCGGCATCCGCGTACGACCTGTCTGCGCCGTCGCGGGCATCGTGTTGTGCGTATGCGGTCGTGAAGCGGCGCGCAATACGGTCAACGTTCTTTGGGGGCAGGGTGTTTGGCCCAGCGGAAGAAACGTCGGCGCTCGGCACAGCCGTCTCGGTGATACCGGATGAGACGGAGTGGGGCCGCCGTGTGGACGCCGCGTCTGACGGACTGCTGGCGGAGCTTGAACAACCGGCCGTCAGCGCTGCAAGCGAGCCAGCAATGCATATTGCTGAAGATATGGGTGGAAAGCGGCTGGAGCGAGGCATGCAGGAACCACAACCTTGGCACAGGAGAGCTTGTGAGAGAGCGGGTGTTGCGGTCCCGCGGGGCGGGGACCGCAACACCCCTTCGCAGGAGTGGGGGATTCTCCTGCGGGCTGTTACCGGCGACTACCGGATAATTCGAGGAAGGGAGTCCTAGTCGCTTGGCCCGTTCGCCGGATTAATGCTTGAGTGGGAGTCACTCGGCGAACTTCCACAGCGACGTATGGCGGTTGTCTTTCCGTACTCCTCTCCAGTTCATGGCATTGCGCGCTTGAACTGGATGCTCGCGACGGATGCGTTGCTTCATATCAAGGTCGATCAACCCCCTCCAGGACAGGGCGGAATCCAAGCCAACGGAATCCGCGCGACCAAGGGATGCCTTGTGGCGTTGGCCGTGCCTAAACCTTCGCAGGGGTTCGCGGACAACTCGAATCAACAGAGAAATCGGAACCTAATTCCTGGAATTAGGTTCCGACTTTGGCCTCTATCGCAGTTTCGGTCAGCCCGTGGCTTCCAGGAAGGCTGCCACTGCGGGGACGGTGCGGTGCCGGTCGAGACCGTCTCGGAGGTCGCCCAGGGTGCTGTTGCCCCTCGCTGAACTGACACCGCCCATCAGGGCCACTGCCTCCTCGGCCGTGTGCACGGCACCGTCGAGGTCGCCCAACTCCCGGTAGGCTGCCGCCTTCCGCGCGAGGTAGATGGCCGTTCCCCGCGGTTCCTTTGTCGAGTCGTACGGGTCGTTGTGGGTGGCGGCCTCGGTGAAATACCGCAAGGCCCGGGCCGGGTCGCCGAGGCTGAGTGCAGATGATCCTGCGGCCTGGAGGATTTCACCCGTGTTGATCCAGTACATCTGCGGCAGGTCCTCGCCCGCCGGGACGCCGCTGCCGTAAGCGTCGAGCGCGGTGTCGATCGCTCGGTAGGCCGCAGCTGGTTCTCCGGCGATGGAGTGGGCACGGGCTGTTCTGATGTACAGCATGGTCAGCACGCGTGGAGAGGGAATCTCGGCTCGTTGGGCCAGTGCAACGTCGAGGAGGTCCAGGGCCCCGCGGGGATCCGGCGAGGCCGGGGAGCCGTATCGGGCGTTGGCCCAGAATGCGGCCGCGATGACGCCGGCGGTCTTGGTCCCGGAGCTGGCTGCCGCCCGCATGGAGGTGGCGAAGTACTTCTCCGATGCGGCCAGGTCGCCGCTGTCGTACGAGCACCAGCCGGCCAGTCGCGCGGCCTCGGAGGCACTGGCGAACAGCCGTCGGCCGGTCTCCTCGCTGTATGACCTCTCGCGCAGGAGACGGGTGATGAGTTGCAGCTCCGCACGGGCCGCGTCGTAGACGTGGTCGGCGCCCAGCTCGTCGTCCAGGTGACGCAGGTCGTGGAGGCGGGAGTCGAGCCGGTCGGGGACGCCCATGTCGATGCGGCGTCCGGTGGTTGCGGCGGGGGCGGGGTGGGCGGCGGCCCACTGGGCGAGTACCGCGGCGACCGTGCTGGTCGTAGCGGCCAGGAAACCGCGGCGATCGACCACAGGTCCTCCGACATCGTCGAGTGCATAGATGGTGCCCTGTGCGGTCCAGGGCGACTCCCAGACGACGCTGTCGTCTCGCAGGGCGAGAAGGAGCCAGTGCGGCCAGCCCAGAGCGATGACCATGCGTGCGGGGATGCCCAGTACCGCGGCGATGGCCAGCTGGGTGTGTTCGTCCGGGACCGGCGGCTTCACCGGGCGGGTCCAGCGGCTGACCTGCTCCTTGCGTGCGGCGAGCGACCCGAAGCCCAGCGCGCGGTGCTTGGCTGCGACCCGCCGCAGGAAGTCCGGCGACGTCCAGCCGTACAGCATCAGCACCTGCCCGAGGGGGTGGCGTTCTTGAAGAAGGGTGCTGCTGCCCATGTCGTGTCCTCCCGCCGGGGCCCACCTCAGTCTGTCCTCACCGCGCCCGGCCCGGAGCGAGAACAGCGCGGAAGGCAACCGAGGCAACCTGAGGCAACCGGAGGCAACGCCTGGCCTCTTCCGGGCTCCCCCTCGTACGCACTGTGATGTGGGTGCAGGCGGTGGCCGCGCAGAGCGGCACACCTTGTCGAGTCACGAGAGAGATTGGTGAACTCCCATGGAGCAGAAGGCCAAGTCCCAGATCGCCGCACAGCGCGTCGATGCGGCTGACCCCGCCGCCCTGATCGACCCGTCGACCGTGGTCCACATCGAGGACGTCGAGAACGAGGGCGACGTCTGACGGTCCTGACCTCCCCAGGACCCTGACCGGAAGTGCCCGCACCTGACCTGGGTGCGGGCACTCTCCGCTCCGACACTCACGGCAGGCAGGTGTGCAGTGATCCACGTCTTCGTCGGACCGACCCTGAACCGCGACGACCCGCAGCTCCAGCACCCGAAGATCCGGGTGCTGCCGCCGGTGCGCCACGGCGCCCTCTTCGACACCGCGATCGGTGAGCGGGACACGCTGCTCATCATCGACGGTGTCTATCACCAGGCTCCGGCGCTGCGGCACAAGGAGATCCTGCACGCCCTGGACCGGGGCGTGCGCGTCATCGGCGCCGCGAGCATTGGAGCCCTGCGTGCGGCCGAACTCAGCGTCTTCGGGATGCTCGGAGTCGGCAGCATCTACAGCGCGTACGCGAACGGCGACCTCGATGGTGACGGCGAAGTGGCCGTTGCTCAAGCGCCCACCGGCGACTTGCGGGCGTTGTCCTGGCCGATGGTGAACCTGCGGCACATCATCGAACTCGCCCAGAACGAGAGCGTGGTGGAAACCGGCCAGGGAGACTCACTGCTCTATGCGCTCAGCGCGGTCCACTACTCGCAACGCTCGGCGGTCGCCGTCCGGGCCGTATGCCGCGAGCACGACGCCAGCGCGCTCTGGGAATGGCTGAAGGCCAAGCGCGAACGGGATCCTCACTTCGGAGACCTCAAGCGGCGTGATGCCCAGGACGCTCTCCGCATCGCCCTCGGCCGTCCTGCGGAACCGGCCAGAACCGCCAGCGGGGCACGCAGCACCTCCGGTTACCTTCTCAAGTGGGCGAACTCCTTCGTCGGTGAACCGGAACAGCCAGCGGTACGCCTGGCCTACCAGCAGCTCTTCGACCCCGACTTCCCCGCCGTGTGGCTCGCCTACCTCCAGCATCGATCGGGGCCGGCCCCGCTGGACGAGCGGATCACCGCGCTCACGGCCGGACGGTGCGAGGTGCCCGCGTACGCCCTGTTCCATCCCGTGCCGGACCTGCGCGATGCGGCCACCGTCCGACAGCTGCTCGGACGCGAGAGCGCAGCTGATCGGGCCGCAGTCCTGCGCTACACGGCCGAGAACAAGATCATGGCCCAGGCCCAGCCGGGCTTCACCCCGGCGGCGGTCAGCGACGAGTACACCCGTCACACCCTGCGCACCATCTGGGGCTGTCCGGCCGCCGGCCTGGATGATGCCGCCTGGTCGCGTGGGCTGAATGGTGCGGAGGCAGCGGTCGAGCAGATGAAGACGTTCATGGTCGGGTTCCTCACCGAGCCGTCCGCCAACGCCGAGGAGCTGGGAGCCCATGCCCACTGACCACGTGATCCTCGACGGGACCGTCCGCACCCGCAGCCCGGAGACCACCTGGGCCGCTCTTGTCCCGCTGCTGCCGCACTTCGGTATCACACGGGTCGCCCGGCTGACCGATCTGGACTACCTGGGCCTGCCGGTCTTCACCGCGATCCGGCCGGCCGCACGCACGCTCTCGGCCTCGCAGGGCAAGGGCGCCACCGACCTCCTCGCCCGCCTGTCCGCGGTCATGGAGGGCATCGAGCTGTGGCACACCGAGCAGCCGATGTACGCCGTCCAGTACGGGCCCGCAGCGCAGATCGAGACCCCGTACCCGCTCTCCGCGCTCCCGCTCAAAACCCCCCAGCACGCGGAAGCGTTCGCCTCGGTGGCCTTGGAGTGGTGTGTGGGGCGGACTCTCGGCGGTCGTGAGGTGCCCGTGCCGCTGGATCTGGTCCGCCGGAGCGCACGACCTGCGTGGCAGCCGGACATCCTGCGCGCGTCCAGTAACGGGCTGGCCTGTGGCAACACCCGCGACGAAGCGATGCTCCACGGCATGTACGAGATCGTAGAGCGCGATGCTCTGGCAACCGACGAGGACATGGTGGGGCAGCGGCGTACCCGCATCGATCCGGGAACCGTCGATGACCCGTACTGCCGCACGCTCGTGGACATGCTGCTCTCGGCCGGCATGTATCTGGATCTGGCGATCGTCGCCAACGCCTACCGGCTACCCACGTGCGTGGCGTACATCTGGTCCGAGGACTACCCCGTGACCTTCGCCGGGGCCGGATGCCACACCGATCCTCACATCGCTCTCTCGCGCGCTCTGACGGAGGCGGCGCAGTCCCGGCTGACTCGTATCGCGGGCACCCGGGACGACCTCCCCTCACACGAGCAGGTCTTCGACACCACCCCAGCCCGGCCCACAAACACTCCCGGTGCGCGGCCCTGGAGTACCGAGGTCGCTCCGTATGCCCCGTGGCAGGGCACATTCGCCGACCAGACTCAGGCCGTCGCGGCACGCATCGAGCACGTCACCGGCTACCAGCCGATCTGCGTAGACCTCTCGAAACCCGACATGCCGTACGCGGCAGTGAAGATGATCTGCCCCGGCACCCGCTCCCGCGTCCGGAGGTCCATCCTGCGATGAACACCCCCACCGACACAGACCATCTGTCACCCACCGAGCAACAGCTTCAGAGCGGCTTCGACGCCTTCCACACCGCACGCTCCCGCACCAGCCTCGTCACCCAGCTGTACGGACAGGCCATGGGCGACGACCACCCCGTGGAAGTCGGGGCATCCAGCTCCTGCGACTGGCCGCTGCTCGCCATCCTGTCCGCCCGGCTGCGCATGACGCCCGGCCACGCGCTGGCCGACCTCGGCTGCGGCAGCGGCGGAGTCGGACTGTGGGTCGCTCGCGCACTCGCGGTCCACCTCGTCGGCGTGGACATCTCCCCGGCAGCAGTGAAGCTGGCCACCGCACGCCGAACTCGCTTCATTCCCCGCGGCCAGGCGGACTTCCGTGTCGGCACGCTGGCGAACACCGGCCTGGCGGATCAGAGCGTTGACGGGATCATCTGCGTGGACGCCGCCGGGTGTGCGCCCGATCGCGCTGCCACGCTGCGCGAGATGCAGCGCATCCTGCGCCCCGGAGCACGCGCTGTCCTCACCCAGGCCCTGCGCCACGGCGCCCGCGCTCCGTGGACCGAGCAGGCCGAGCAGGCGGGCCTCCTGGTCGAGGCCGTCGATGAACGCCCTACCGAGCCCCTCATGTGGGGCCGCCTGTACCGTCTTTGGATCACCCGTGAAACCGACCTGCGGCGCGAGCTGGGCGATCAGGCTGCGGACCGGATGCTGGCCGAGGCCCGCAGGAAGCTCCCCACACTGGCCGGCCGTCGGGCCGTCGCCCTCACCTTGAGACGCCCAACGGACTGTCCCGGACGGTGTCTGGATGCTCGGTAGGCTGCCGGGGCGCCTCGTCGCTCCGGACGGGGGCTTGGGAGATGCGGGACGATGATGGCCGAACACCACCACCCCACGAACCACCACCGTGGGTCTGAGCCTGTGCACCGGGTGGCTGTGCTCTCTGCCGGCTCGTGGGGCACAGCCTTCGCCACGGTCCTTGCCGATGCAGGCAACGAGGTCGTTCTGCATGCTCGCAGGGCTGAAGTCGCCGACGCGATCAACGTGTGCCACGAGAATCCGGACTACTTGCCCGGCGTCCGGCTGGCTGATTCGGTGACGGCGACCACTGCTGCGGAAGACGCGATGGCGGGTGCCGACTACGCGGTCATCTCGATTCCCGCGCAGTCGCTCCGCGCCAATCTCACCCAATGGGCCCCGCTGATCGGACCCCAGACCGTGGTCGTCAGCCTGATGAAGGGAATCGAAGTCGGCAGCGGCCAGCGCATGAGCGAGGTGATGACCGAAGTCACCGGCGTCCCCTCCGAGCGGATCGTGGTGGTGTCCGGCCCGAACCTGGCCAAGGAAGTAGCCGCCCGCCAGCCCGCTGCCTCCGTCATCGCTAGCCGCGATGAAAACACCGCTGCTGCCTTCCAGGCCGCGTGCATGACGCCGTCCTTCCGCCCCTACACCAACACCGACATCGTGGGGTGCGAACTCGGCGGCGCGGTCAAGAACGTCATCGCCCTGTCCATCGGTCTCGCCTCCGGCATGGAACTGGGCGACAACGCCAGCGCGCTGCTGATGACCCGTGGCCTCGCCGAGACAATCCGCCTCGGTCAGGCGCTGGGCGCCGATCCACAGACTCTGGCCGGCCTCGCTGGTCTGGGCGACCTCGCGGCCACCTGCTCCTCACCGCAGTCCCGCAACCGCACCTTCGGCGAACACCTCGGCCGGGGCCTGACCCTCGAACAGGCCACCGCCGCCACCCGCCAGACCGCCGAAGGCGTCAAATCGTCCGAATCCATCCTGGAGCTTGCCCGCCGGCACGGAGTGGACATGCCCATTACCGAGGTCGTGGTCGAGGTTGTCCGAGGCCGGATCAGCGTCGCTGAGGCCGCTACTCAGCTGATGTCTCGCACACCGAAATCCGAACGCGCCCCGGCGTGAGGCGCCTTTGCCCCGCTGAGGGCTCTGCGGCCGAGGGCAGGTCAGAAGTGAACGGCACCAGCTGACATCTCCCTTAAGGCCCCGCCCGAGTTGGCGGTATTCCCCCCTCGCTATTCCCCGGCGAGCCCTCGCAGCCCCTTCCAGGACGGCTGCCGGAGGATCCCGTCGCGGGTCAGCTCGGCATATTCCACTTCGCCCTGCAGCAGCGGCAGCACCCAATGCGCCGCCGGAGTCCGGGGCACCTGCCCTGTGAAGGGGGGCGTTTCAGCGGCGGCGGCGTTGAGGAGAGGACGCAGCACGCGCCGTTGGACGCCAGACAGGCCGGAGCCGACAGCGCCGACGTAGCGGAGCCCGTTGGCGTCGGGGATGCCGACGAGCAGGGACCGGGGCTCACCGCGGGCGTCGGCAGACCAGCCGCCGATCACGACGTCGGCCGAGGGGCGGAACTTGATCTTTATCCAGTCCGGGGATCGGCGGTCGGGTTGGTAGCGGGACGTCAGGCGCTTGAGGATGGCTCCCTCCATCTGCCGGTCACGGGTCCACTGGATTCCGGCAGACGCGTCTTCGATCCACGCGGGCGGTACCGTGATCGGTGCGTCGTCGGGGAGCCGTAGCTGTTCCAGCAGCTGGCGCCTCTCCATGTACGGGCGGCCAGCCACCGGGATGCCGCGGTGCTCCAAGACGTCGAAGGCCATGAGGACCACCGGGGTCTGCACGCGTGCGGCCCGGATGCTGCCCTGCCGGGCGAGCATCATCCGCTGTTGGAGAAGGCCGAAGGACGGCAGGCCGCGGTCGTCCAGTGCTACGACTTCGCCATCCAGGATCAGGGGCGCGTCAGATACAAGGTCGGCCGCCGCCCCCAGCTCCGGATACCGGGCCGTGGCGTCTCTTCCGGAGCGGCTGTACGCGGTCACCCCGCCGTGCGCGTCGAGGTATGTGAGCGCACGCATTCCGTCCCACTTCACCTCCGCCGCCCAGCCGCTGAGATCGACGGGAACCGGGCTGGCACTCGCGAGCATCGGAGCGATCCTGCCCGGGTGCGGGTCACTGGGGCGCTGGCCAGGCATCCGGACCGCCACCATGCCATCTGATCAGTGGGCTCGTCGCAACGAGATCTTCGTCTACGTCCTCCAGGCCCGCCCGGCGCAAGAACTCGGAGACGTCCTTCCGATTGTGGGCAACCCCGAGGTCCTCGGCGCCGACACGTACACGGCGGCCGCCACACGGGTCCGGCGGATACACGGTGACCTGCGGTGCCATGCCTCCAGCGTGCTCTGACTCTGTCATTCCAGCACCCCGAGGACGGTGTCCGGCCGGCACTTATCGCAAGGCGTCGCGCCATCGGTTGTCAGCGCCTGAAGGGCCTGCGCACGGTTGATGGCCTTGGTGCGCAGGTGGTCGACCTTAATCCCCCAGCAGATGTCCGCGCGGTCTCCGAGCGTCGTGTGAACGGTGACCGCGCCTTGAGCCCGGTCGCGAGCGGCGACCCATTCTGGCGGGGGCTGTGCCGCACGCTCGCGGCGCAGCTCTTCCTCCGCCTGTCGCTGCCGCGCCTCGGCTAGCCATTGGTCCGTCCGAGCCAGATCCTGCATCTGAACTCGGCGATGGAACTCAAGCAGCTCGACCTCCGAGGCCGCCGAAAATTCGCTCATGTATTCGATATTAACTCGGCGCACTATGTGCATGAAGGCCCTGTTTGCCCTGTTTGGGTGAGCGTGAGCCGCAAGCCCTCGGCAGTCTGCTGGGGGCCCGCCTTACGTCCACGCGATCGACCGGTTCCGGACCCTTCCGATCCTTCTAGAGAGCGATCCGGTGCAGGTAGTCGATTGCCACCCCGAGCCACGGGGCAGCTGGTCCGGCGAGAAGCAACGGGGCGCACACGCTGTACGTGAGCACGACTTCGAGGCTGCCTGTGGTCACCCCAGTAAGCAGCGTGTGGTCGAACGGCAACCAGGTCTTCGGCGACCCTGCTGGCATGAGCCTCAGCCCAGTTGAGGTCAAAACGACACGAGCAGGAGTCTGGTCGCGCCAGCGCTCCGCAGCGGCAGCCGCTGCCTCTTCGCGCCGTCGTGCGTCGAGACGGCGATTAGGCACCCAGCGCCGCCCGAACGTCGGGTGGTTCTCGTAATACCCGGCGCGGGACGGAGGCAAGACAGTCTCGCTTCCGTAAAACCGGGCAGTTGAGCACAGCACATCGGCGTAGGCGCTCTCCTCATCGGCCAGGGGGAGGTCCGTCACCGGGACCGGCGCAAGGTCTCCGCCGCCCTGGAGGTGGAGCACGAGCGCGGAAGCTGCCTGCTCTGCACCGTGCTGGGCGGCAATTGCCGTCCGGGTCTGTCGCCCTTGCCACATGGTCATTCCTTCCTGACGAGCGTCTGCCTCTGGGCCGCTTCGCCGGAGTGCAGGAAGCAGCCCAGAGGTACTTAAAAGATGAGATCACCAGAGGCAGCTGGAGGGGCCGGCGGGAGCCTTTTGGGCCGCCGCCTCCTCTTCCTCTTTGAGTCGGACGAGCAGGACCCCCAGACGGTCGTTGCCGATGGGCTGGCGGGCGCGAACGGCATTCTTCACCGCCTCACGGCTGATCCGTCCGGCTCGTTCGGAGGCTGCGCGCGCGATCGGCAGCAGCTCGTCCAGCCACTCTTCATCGGCCTCCCGGTCCTGCGGGGAGTCAACGTCGTCCAGGACGGACGATTTCTTCCCGTCCGTGGGGTCGGGGACCGTCCCCGGATCCCTCCATCCGGCGGCCGTGTGGGTCCCTGTTCCTTCGCGGCAGTCCGAGGGGTCGGGGACCGGTCCGTCCGGCGGTTCCGATTGTGCGGACGGACCGGCCATCGGTCCGTCCGGCGCAGCCGATTGAGTCCGACTGGCCTTGAAGGTTCCGGGTTTCCGCAGGTCAACAAAGCCGCCGATAGGGTCATTCTCAGCGGACGGACCGGCCGCGATCACTTGCTCTCCGGCCTCTGTCGCGGAGCTGTGCGAACTGCACATCGGCGCGACAGGTACGTTTCCGCTATGCCCTGGAATGGGTCGGCGGACCGGTCCGGGACGGATGTCCTCACGGTCCCGGACCGAAAGCTCGGCACTCCGCGCCATCAGGATGTACAGGTGCACGGAGCCCGCCAGAGCCAGCGGTGCGAGCGTTGACAGGGCCCCGACGACTCCGTCGGTCAGGTGCAGCGCGGACCGTCCGGCCTGCGGATCGTCGTTCAGCGTGATGGCGTGCAGGGCGTTCGCCCCGAGGCTCGCGGTTGTGGCTGAGAGGAAGAGAAACCAGGCGTACAGCCGAGCGCCGAAGGGCCTGTGACGAAGGAGCACGATCGCTCGCACGCCGTACGCAATGAACCCGTCAACGAACACCGGAAAGAGGTAGGAGAGTGACTCCCGCGCGTGGATCGCGGTGGCGATCTGACGCAGTGCGTCATAGGAGAATGCAAAGCCGGCCGCACCGAGCAGGATGATCGCTGTGCGGTCCCAGGCAGTCATTCCGCGAAGCCCGAATGCACTCTGCGCTTCCGTCGACGCCGGGCCTATGTCGGCACGAGACATCAGAGAATTCCTCCGGCGTGCGGGTCGATGGACTGCCATGCCGGTGTTCGGGCAAGCATCTGGCCGAGCTGGTCCATAGACGTCACCTCGTGCACGTGCTGACTGGGGCAGGTCACGCACGACACCCGCAGCAGGAGGCGTTCAGTCCCGCCTTGATCTGTGTAGTACAGCTCCAAGTGCTGGCCCCCGCGGGTACCGAGCGATGCGTACGCCTGGAGATGTTCCTCGAAGGAGAGCAGCCCCAAGATCTCCCAATCGAGCGTGGCCGCGTCGGCGCCCAGGAGGTGGCGCGCGTACTTTGATGCTGCGGTGATGGACCTCGGCCCCCAGGTTCGGAAGGCGGTCTCCCGAGCGGCAGCGCGCCGCTCCTCAGCCACCATGAGGTGCTTGGCCGCAGCGACCATGATCGGGTGACTCATCGGGGGCCTTTCGGGAAGTATTGGGTGCAGGTCGGGGTGTCGTCGCCCGACTCGTTGGCGAGGTGAAGAAGAGCGTCCGCGTGGCACGGCACGTCGAGAGGGCATGTGCACATCAGGTCGAAGCCGCGTAGCGCGCGGGCGAACTGGTCGGAGTAGCAGCTGCCCACCGGGCCCCGGAGCGTGGCGACGAAAAGGTCTACTGCCTCGGCCGCGTCCATCGGTGTGCCGAGCGGGGTCGGACCGCGGTCTCCTACCCTGAACAGATTCGTGTACCGGCTGCGGGGCCCCACATATACACAGGCTGTGGACAAGGCCGCGGCGTCCTGGGGCGCTCCTCGAAGACGGACGGGCATCAGGCCGCCCTCCCGCTGCGCCGCCGGTCAGCACCGACCATCGGTACGAGGCCGGTCACCATCTCGGCAAGCCGACTGGCCACCCGAGCGCCTACGAAGCCGCTCAGATCCGGCCCGTTCTCATTGCGGGCGGGAAGATTGGACGTGATGATCATCGGCAGGCAGTGGTTGTACCTGTAATTGATCAGCCGATACGTCACCTCCTCGGTCCACTCCGACGCCTTCGCCGTACCGAGATCATCGAGCAGCAGGTACTGCACCTCACTGAGCCGTCGCAACTCACGCTCCCCAGCACCCATGACCTGGGAAGGTCGCAGGCTTCCGTACATGTCCGCCGAGTTCACGGCGATCAACTCGAATCGGTCTGGACCGCCGGCCGCGATCCTCCGCAGCGCTCCGTATCCCTGATGGGTCTTTCCCGTCCCCGTATGGCCGGTGAGGAGTAGAGCCCCAGCGGACGCGTTATCCGACAGGGCATGGTCGGCCCAAGCCGCCACCTCAGGAATCGTTGCCTCGGCGTCACGGAACCTCGGCGGGGTGGCCGTCTTCCAGCGGTTTAGGGCGTACTCGGCCCGTGCGCGGCGGTGCCACTCCTGGTCACCGGGATTATCGCCCGTCGACTCGGCATCTAGGTTTTCGGGCATGACCTGAATCCTTTTCGCAGCGAGTATCCGTTCCAGGGCGCCCATCGATCCGGCGCCGCCCGCGCGTTCCGGCTGTGCCATGATCAAAATCCGTTCTGGTAAGCACTGGGCTCGGCCCTGACTTGAAATGGAACCCAACCCCCGGAATGAGGCCGCAGAGGAACGACGTTGCCTGCTGCTGCCGGGGTGTGCGATGGGAGGTCTGCCCAGATGCGGAGCAGGTAACGGGCCGACTGGGGCGGTCGGTCGGCATTCCACCGACGCGCGACCATCTCGACCAGTCGTTCATGTCCCCAGCGAGCCGCAAGAACTGTTACCCGATCCCACTCCGATTCCGTAAGCCGCCAGCCGACGAGCATCCCAGCATCGGTTATCGCTGTTACCAGCTCTCTAGCACCATTCGGAACCTTGACTGAATCCTGGCTGGCCGGATTGCTCTGTGGGCTCGACCCAAGCAAGCTAGCTTGCTTATTGATGGTGGTAATACTCCCGAAGGGAGTATTACCACCACGCGTATGCGAGGAAGAAACTTCCGACTCGTTATGTAGAAAGTTCCCGCTTGTGACTGCCGAAGGAGTCTTCCGAGAAGAGACTTCCTGGAAACTTATTCCCTCTTCCGGGACTTCCTCAGGTGAAGTAGGAAGTTCTGCCCGCGAATCAGCGGAAGTTTTGGTGGTCCCCTTGAAGAGGAGTATCGAGTAGCTGTTGGGGTTGGAAGCACCCCCACCGCGCTCATGGGTGAGTTCACCGAGCATCGCCAGCTCACTCAAGCACTTCGTTATCGAGCGGGCAGTAAGCCGCGTCAGGCGGGAAATCTCTTCCAGAGTCAGCGTGGCTTTCCCCATCTCATCGGCCTCACGGGCGAGTGCGAGCATGACGAGACGTGAGCCCCTACACGACTTGGAATCTGACCAGACCAGTTCGGTGGCTATGTCACTCATCATTCTGTCCCGTCGGATATCGCTATACGTCGCGCGAGGGCAATACCAAAGGAGCGATCGTCCTCCGGCACGTACCCGTTCTGATAGGGCTCTGGCGTCAGGTACAGCGCTCCTGAAGGCAGATAGAAATCATGCGCACGGCGCCAGTCAGCGGCGGCACCGAACTCCTGCCGGATCAGGCACGCCACTCTTTCCTCGACCTGGTGATCAATGAGCATTTGATAGAAGTCCGATTCGAAGAGGAGGGTAACGCCTTGACGCTTTGGGTAGACGCGGACCAAAATTGCCGTCGGGGCCATTTCCCGAATCGCGTCACTGATATTCATGCGTCGTGAAGCGGCGGGGTCGTTTGAAATCATTGGGGAAACTCCTGAAACGCAAGTACTGGCTTGCGGAAGAATCGTTTCCTCTTTGAGGTGCGTCAGGCAGCGTCAGCACTGTGAGTAGACGGTTGGGGAGCCGACGTCGGCCGATACTTCTGCCGGTGTCGCCTAGCGAGCTTCAAGACGTATTCGTGTGTAACACCGAGTCCCCGCGCTACGGCGCCAGGATCCAGCGATGGGTCTGCCGCGAATCGAGCGATCACCGCGTCTCGCTCGTCCTTGCCGAGCGCCCCTGTAGCGCCACGCAAGGCCGCTTGGACGACTTCTTCACTCACACGCTTTTGCCAGGCGGTACGCAACGCGGACCGCTCCGAGGCGAGGAGGCCAGCCCGTATCCCCCACTTGTCGTCGTCCCTGAGCGATTCGACCAGGCACCGGGCCGCCACAGCCAAAGGACATGATGCACAGAGATTCCTTGGCCGGTTTAGGGAGGCGCCCAGCTTTTGTTTCACGATCTCGGGATCTTCGTGCGGACCATCGCAAAGTGGTACGAAGATGTTTATGTCTTGGTTGGTGCACCTGGCCTCTTCTGCCCAGTGCTTCCCTGGGGCTTTCCTCGACTCCGCGAGGAGAGGAGCCCAATCCCCTTGATAGGCAGCCTCGGTAAGGCTGGTTATACCAGTGCTCATTTCGTCTCACGATGTTCACGGCGCTGAGCGCGGTTGCGCGCCTGAGCGCAAGAGGAGAGTCAGAAACGCTTGCGTGCGTGTTTGGATGGCTGGAGTGGCATGACTGCCGACTCGTGCTCCTTGTCGTTCGCCACACCAGGATTCACGAAGTGCATGTCGGAAATCGCGCGAAGATCTTCCTCCGCGAATTGCACGAACTTTCCGAATTTCCGGTGAGGGAGCTTAGAGATTCGCTCGCGCAGCCATTTTTCCGGAATGTTGAGGCGCTCGGCCGCTTCGTCGTATCCGACGTGTAGACGTGTACTGCGCGGTTCTGACGGGCGGGTGCTCAGGAGCGCATCGATGTCGCTGACCCGCGCGAGCGCGCTCATCACGGCGGCGAGACCTTGCAGTTCTGTGAGGCCGGGGGCGGTCGGGCTCGCTGGCGTCACGGCGGACATCACGCTTCCAGCCCATGTGCCGTATGCAACTCCGCGGTTCGCAGGTCGAAGGCATGAACGTCTGTGGCTGCCCACCCGGCGTGAGGGAATGAACGGATGATCCACCGCGCGATGGTCAGGGCCTTGGCCCGAGGGACGCGAAGCTTACGGCCACGCTCATTGAGGGCCGTGAGACCCAGGTGGGGCCAAAGGGTCCGCGGGCCTTGTAGGCGAACCTGGACTACAGCGGCCCCGGGCAGCATGGACGTGAGCTGCGCGGCCAGCCGCTCAGCCGGCCCCGAAGCGATGTCTTGCTTCGGGTTGCAGTCCGCAATGGGGGACATGCGACACTCCTCTATGTGGTACGCCGCTCCGGTAGTGCCGTGCAGGACACGGGGCGGCTTGTGAGTGATCTTTGTGCCCCCTGTCGGGGTCCGCTGATCACGAGCTGTCTGGCGTCCGGGAGGTGCGAACTCTCGGACGCCGATGGCATTTTGAGGGGGCAAGTGATGCGCACGCTCAGTGCGCGGCTTCTCCTGTCCACCAGCGGCTGAGCCTGGGAGGGCTCGGCGCGTGAGCGAAGGCTGAGGGGGTGCGAACTCCCTCTTTTTTCGCTAAACTGAAGCTATCTTGGCTCGTACGAAAAGTCAACAGTCCGATGTTTCTTCGGTTCGCACAAAAAACGAGGTCTGATGCCAGCCCGACGCTTCGATAGAGCCCGTATGCGCTCTGTGCGGCGAGCTGCCGACATCCCGCAGGCCGACGTGGCTTCAGGCGTCGCCGCCGCGGATTCGACAGTGGCAGGTTGGGAACTCGGCTCCTCGGTGCCGGACCAGGAAAAGCTGCCCGCCCTCGCGCGGGTCCTCAAGCAGGACCTGGACAAGCTCTTCCCTCGACGGGGCCTGCCCGATCTCACCGATCTACGCTGCGACGCCGGCCTCTACCGATACGAGGTCGCGAAGGTCATCGGAACCAAGAGCGACGGCCCAGTAGCCGGTGCGGAACAAGGGATACGCCGGCTCAAGGAGAAGTACATCCGCTCCCTGGCCGGCGCCTACAGCGTCACCGAAGACGAGCTGAAGCAGGCGCAGGAGCGCTCTTTCGCGAAGGCCCAGGGCGAAGGAACCATGGCGGAGGCTGCCGACAACGCGGCCACCGGAGAACCGCCTCAAACGCTCTCCCAGAAGATCACTCTGATCCTGGAGCGGTCGTACCCCGAGGGGACCGCACCAGGGGATGGGGAGATCGCGGACGCAGTGAATGCCTACGCGGGGGCACAGGTCGCCACTGCGGAGGACATTGAGCGCATTCGGACCGGCATGGAGGAAGATCCCGCCCCGGTTGTCCTGCAAGGTCTTGCTGAGACCTTCGGCGTCTCCGCTCTGTACTTCGAGCCGAACGATGCCGTGGCGCGCCAGGTCTATGAGGGGCTTCGCCTCATGTCGGCTGCGCGGACGGGGCAGGTGCGCCGGGTCAGAGGTCGGGGCAGTGGCCCAGAAGGGCTGTCGCCCGATGTCTTGGCGCTGTTGAACGACCTGGCTATTGAACTCGAAGAAGCTGATCCCGACACCGGGGAATAGTGTGCCTGCTGCGAAGTGGCCCGGGATCAGGCTCTATTGGACAACCTCACCGTTCACAGTGCCCGGGTTGTGGCGTACACCCGCGGCGTAGACCGCCCTGATAGCGCCCAGTGTCCCGAGGTCGTTGAGCGGATCGCCCTCGACCAGGAGGAGGTCGGCTCGGTAGCCGGGAGCGATCCGGCCCGTCGTACCCGAGAGACCAAGTGCAGCTGCCGCTTGGGTCGTTGCCATGTCGATGATCGTGCTGGTCGGCAGGCCCAGGTGGGAGTAGAACGACAAGGCCGGAACCAAGCCGTCGAAGCCAGCGCGCTGGACTCCCGCGTCGGTGCCGGCGACGAGATGAACGCCGGCTTCGGCCATCTGCTGAACGAGGCCGAACATCGCCGCAGCTCGTTCCTCACCGAAAAATTGGGGAAGCATCCGCCAGTGAGGGCTTACTGCCGGACAGACCGTGATTCCTTGCTCCACGATCCGCATGAGCACGTCCTGCCGAAGATCCAGGCCGGTGCTGGTCATCCACGTGCAGTGCTCGATCGTATCGACGCCTGCTTCGACGGATGCGGCGATGCCGTCGGTTCCGTGCGCGTGGGCGGCTACCGGCACGCCCGCCTTGTGAGCCTCGTCCACGATCGCCGCGAGTTCGGCGGGAGAGAACTGACTCTCGTAGCTCTTCGGGCCGCCCTTCGTCAGTCCGCCACCGGTGACCATGGCCTTGATCACTCCAGCGCCTGCCGAGACGTTACGCCGGACCAATTCGCGAATCTCGGCTTCCCCGGAGACCTCGCCACCGAGGAAGTGGGTATGACCCCCCACGGTGGTCAGGGGAGTACCCGCGGACACGATATGTGGTCCCGGAGTACGCCCTCCCGCGATCTCCGAGGCCAGGCGAAGCACCAGGCCATCGCGGTCACCTAGATCCCGGGCCGTGGTGACGCCGCTGAGCAGCAGCTGCTCGGCACGATCGCGCATGTCGCGGAGCAAGGTTTCGTCGGTGGACGCCTGAAGCCCGGAGACAGGCTCGGCCCCGCCGTCGAAGACCAAGTGCACGTGCGCGTCGATCAGCCCCGGCAGGATGGCTCCCGAGAATTCGACGTGGGGTGTGTCAGCGCCAGCCTGCTCGATGATCTGCGCCCGGGGCCCAACGGCGGTGATCGAGTCGCCCGTAATGAGAACCGCGCCGTCCTCCAGGTATACGCCGGATCCAACCAGCACCCGCCCACTGATCAGCATCTCGTCTCCTTGCTCACTGCAGGCCGCGCTCCGCGCGCAACGCGTCTGACACCGCGATCAGTTGTCTCACATCCGACCGGTGATCGCCCCCGGCCGCCATAGCGAGAGGTACAACCGTGCGGGGAGCGGAGGTGCCTTGCCCCACCAGTGTGGAGGCCCGGCGGAGCCGAGCCGCCAGCTGGACGGAGTCGAGGTCGAGAACTGCGGTGGCGTCGTCTTCCTCGTTGATCAGGTAAGGGCTGATATCCACCAGGCCGTCGCGGCATTCCACGATCCTGCGGTGATACCGCCTGTGCACGCTCCGGGCCCGCCACCGGTCGAGAGCTGCCTGAGAGGCCGGCGGCAGGACATGCTGCGGATACGCCTGCGACAACAAGGCCCACAACGGGTAAAGCCGACGGTGGTCCCGCCGGTGCCGGAGCCAGAGCTGTAGCGAAGCGATCCTGGCACGCGCGCCTGAGTAGGTGATACCCGCGACGAAGACCAAGATCGAGGCCATCAGCATGAACGCCACCGCGATGATGATCGGCTCCGGGACCGTTGCGCCCGCCCATCGGACGGTGACAATGACGGCGCGTATCGCGCACTCCAGGGCCATCAAGCTCAGGCCCGCGGCGGCCATCCACAGACCTGTCGAGTGTGGGCGCCGCGACATACGGGCATAGCGGCGGGTCCAGTACGCGGCCATGCCCAGGGCGTACATGAGGTAGAGGCCTGCCACGTTGAAGAAGAGGGCGACCTGCGAAACCGTCATGTCCCCCGACGTGAAGGTTCCTGCGAGTTCCCGCGCCGGGACCGTTTCAGCGCAAACGGTGATCGCGACGCCGACAACCGCCACGACGACGGCCTCGATCCTGGCCCTGCGGCGTCCTGCCTGCCCGTCGGCCGAATACAGGTAGAAGCACATCAGGAAGTAGACCGTGAGGAGCAGAAGAAGATTCTGAATGAGCCTTGCGGTCCCGCTTCCGGCGACTGACTCAACACCGGCCTCGCCCCCCGGCATCGCCAAGAGGTTGGACACCGCCGCGCAGAGGAGACACAAGGCGACGGAACGCAAGGGGGCGTCATGTGGGGATCGCTTCAGCTGGATGAGCTTCCAGACAGCCGCAGCCGAAAGTCCCAGGAGTAGCAGGGCCATGACCTACAGCCATCCCCGCCGGTCACCGAGAGCAGACTGCACGCGTCGGAGCGACGGATCCTCCGACATCGGAGCCGCAGTATCCAGCACTGATGACCATTCGAGAATGATGGTCGCCGCCAGTTCGGCTGCACACTCCTCGCCGTCGTCGTAAGAACAGCGCCGCGCCATGCGCTTGATCATCTCTGGGGCGAACAGCGGAAGCACGCTGGCCCAGTCGGCGATCTCCGCAGCCTGCCGTTCCGGATCAAAGGCGACCTCAGCGCCCACGGCCGCTGGTTCTGCTGCGGCCTCTTCCCTGTCGGCCAGGAGGATGTGACCCACCTCATGAAGGATGATGTGCTCCTGGTGGAGGCGGGTCGTTTCCTGCTGGTACAGGATGACGTCAAAATTCTCGTACTCGCACCAGGCCCCGGAGTGGCCCGGCTTCTTCAGGGGCGCCGGCCGCAGGTACAACGGCCGTCCACGCCTGCTGCTCAGAGCCCGGCAGAGTACGTCGACATCGAGCGGTGGGTTGATCCCGAGATCTCGCAGCTCGCGGCGGATCAGGCGATGCAAGTCACGCTCCACCGTTCGGTTCGTGGCTATGCGCCAGCGCCCGAGGCGCCCGCGGTTCGCGGCGCCTAGGGCGGGAGCCCTTGACTCAGCCACGGTGCGACCGCTCTTTCCTGGCCACATTGGGTAACTCCTTCAACCGGCGGTGACGGCTCCCGGCTGCTCGACACCGCCCTGTGTCGACGACGTTCCACGACGGCAGGCGGGAGAGCTCTGGGACCTGCGAGGTCCCCATCAGGAGACTTTGATGCCGGGCCTCCTGATGGCTTTCGCACGCTGATTTCGCTAACGCGAAGTCGCGGTGAATCACCCGCAAGCTGCGTCAGTAGAGCCTCCGGGAACCTTCTTGGACAGTACGTGACGCCTCGGACAAGACATGGCCTAAAAACCATGATCGTCCCGTCTCGCCCAGCGCTCCCCGCAACGTCTAAAAAGGCACCAAATCGCCTAACTGGGCGCCTGATCATGCTCTGAGCTGCAAGTTTGCCGCATGTCGTGAACGCTTCAAATTGCAATTACCAATGGTGACTCTGTTATGAATTCGTGACTTTGGGCTTCGATTGTGAGGCGACAAGGATTAGAAAAGGGGCAACGCTGCCTACTTGCAGCAAGGGTCATCATGGCTATCTAAGGCATTTCAGACAAACTTCGCAGCTACGCTTTTGGGTCACGCCGAGCGGAACATTGAGCCCATAGTTGACTACTTTTAGCTATTATGCAGACACTGTTAGTGAGTATTGGCATGCTGCGTCGTGACGGTCGGCTTGTGTGTGTGGCTGCCGATGCCATATAGGAAATGGCATAAGTTGCCACGAGCAAACCAGCGTGAATGTCGCTAACGTTCTCGCGGCCCCGAACTGCGGCGTTTCAAGTCGATGGTGCCGAGTTCACGGCCGGCGGCGACCTCGCCGCCTTCGCCGGCCCCGACCGCCTCGCCGGGTTCGCCGGCCTGGCCCCGGCCCTGTGGGGCTCAGGGAAGGTCAGCGGGAACCTGCACAGGCCGCGGCGGTATCACCGCGGCCTGTAACGCGTCTGTCCGCCTTCCAGGTCAGTGTGTTCTGGTGTCCGATCTCGAAGGCGTACTACGCGGAAGCGGAAGGAAGGCAAGGGGCACAAGCAAGCCGTCATCGCCCTCACGCGGCGCCTGTCAACGTGCTCTGGGCGATGATCCGCGACCACATGCCCTTCCAGACCAGCCCAGCCCCTTGATGCAGCGGTCGACCGAGAGGAATCAGCCTTCCTGCGTCTCGTCGGCCTGTTCCTTCTGCTGGTCAGATGCGGACGCCCTCTTCCGGCCGCTCGCGGCCTCTCCCGTGCTTGACTGCGCTCCCGTGCTTGACTGCGCTCCCTTGCGTCCTGCTCCAGTTGCCCTTTCCCGGTCATTCGCGAAGTTGCCCGGATTCTTGACGCCTTGGGTTCGGGCCCTGGCCGATTCCTCGTTCGCCATGAGATTCACCTGATTCCACAACGGTGACCCCGCTGGTGCGGAGCCGGTTCGAATTCACCCTGTGGCAACCCTTCAAGGCCCGCAACCGCAGCAGGGGCCCTCTCAGGCCGAATCGGAGACTCTGGACCAGCCTTCAGGACTTGACTTCGAGATTGGGAAGTTGCCCCCTGCGGAGAGCGATACGGGCCTACCTGGGCCATCTGTGTCGTCACTCTGATCCGGGTGGAGCGAGCGATGGGCCAGGCTCTCGGCGCGTCCCGTGACCTCAAGTGCTTTGGCGTAGCCGCATCGTGCGCGCGGGGGCTCGGGCCCTGAGAGGCCCAAGTCCCTGCGGCATAGTTCACGGGGTCGATGTCGGGGAGGTCGGCGACTTGTCTCCACGCGGGTCATGGTCTCCGCCAATGCCAAGAACCAGCGCCAGCGTTGCGACGACTGCTGCCACGACGGTGATGGCCATGGCTAGGTCTCCGCCCATCTGGGTGTTCCCAGAGGCGCGCCGGGTTTGGCGATATACGAGGAGGCCGACGAGGCAGCCGATTACGAAGATCAGCCCGTTCTCGGGGGCGATATGCAGGTTCACCGAGGCCCTTTGGGTTCAGGGGCCGGCCGTACGTCTCGTGCCGACCCCAAGTTGAGTGGGTGACCCTCGACTACTGACTGTGGGCAGAGTGCCTAACGGACAGTAACTGGTGCGATACGGAGTAATATCAACTTGCGCGAGGGTTTTTTTAAAACCCTCAACTCACGCCTCACCTTACCCAGTTGTTGCCCCACCCCGCGCCCCACACTGAGGAAGATCCGTCTCTCTGGATCGCAGGCATCGGCACAGCCCTGGGCCCTTCATGGCCGACTCAAGCGTCCGGTCAGGGGTAGGCGGTACAGGTGCGGGGCCCGAGTCGGGCGAGTCAGGTCCGGTAGGCCGACATGGCTTGGCGTACGGAGCCGACTGGACTGGGTACGCTGTTTCGCCGATCGAGCCTCCAGGTCACGCGTGGTGGGGACCGGGCTGGCGCGGCAGTCGACCCTCGTCTGCGGAGTCTTCGATGCCTTTGCTCATGCGAGTACGGTGCGGAGACGTCTTATCTGCGGTCTGGCAGGGTAAGTAGAAGCCGACTGGACCTCTGAATTTTCTTCAGCAACGCACCTTGACGCCGTGTTGACGTGTCAGCACGGGGGCTGGATCGAGGAGGGGCGAGCAGGGCGCAGGAGGGTGGAAACGGGCTCTAATGTCTGATTCTTCGGCGTTTCCGCAGGTCAGGACGGTAACAATTTTGGGTTCGACTCCCCTAGGCTCCACATCGACAGACCCCCTGACCTGCATGAATGCAGAAAGGGGGGTCTTTTTGTCCCGTTTTCCCGTGCTGACGTGTCAGCACGGCTGTGCTGACGTTTGGCTTCGGCAGGCTGCTGCCTTGGGCGTGGGCAGTGTCCGTGCCCTCCTGCTGATCTCCTAGAACCGATGGGTGGACTGGGGTCCGGCCCTGATCGTGGTCATCATGCTCAGCCGACCGAGGCGGTGCGCTCCTAGGTGAGTAGGACGCTTTGCGTCTCCTGCTGGCGACTCTGGACCTGGTGATCGATGGCAGTCCGGGCACAGGCCGGCTTGTCATGGATCGTGGACGATGGCTAGTCGTCCGGCGCTCTTGCGGATCTTTGAGACTCCGCGGCGCTCTTCAGGACGTGGGTTTCTGCTGCATCGGGGGTTGTCGGGGGCGGGGTGGCGTGGATAGCCTGCCCGGGAGTAAGGAGTTCGGGACAGGACCTGAACCACCGCTGATCTCTTCGAGGCATGGAGCGTCGGAACGCGCCTTCGCTACCGCCTCTTCCCGTGTTCTCTTCCGTTGCCGCCGGGATGTCAGCGCTCCGGCGGCCGAAAGGCGTCTGCATGACTATCTACTGTCAACACGCGAACCGTGGGAAGACGCAGATTCTGGCGGTCTACCGGCGTGAGGACGATGCCGTGTCGTCCACCGTGACGAGCCTCGGTTCTGCAGAGCTTGCGGCACCGATCGTTGAGGCACTCAATCGGATCTCCGCCCTTGCCACAGTACCCCTGGGCCTCTTTGACGAGCGGGGTAGGCGGGTGGAACGTTATCCCACTGAGCATCTGGCAGCGCTCACCGACCGGGCTGCGCGTGCTGGGCTCCTTAGCGGAGCGCACAGCCTCTGGTACGAGTGGGTCTGCTGGGATCTTCACCAGGCGCTGGTGGACCTGGACGAGGCGGTCGCGGCCGCACCCGCTCCGATCCGGATCGCGATCGAGGCGGAGCTGGAGACAGAGGAACGTGAGCTGCGCGATGCGCTCGCCGAGTACTCGGAGGCAGTCCCTGTGCCTGAGGGGAACCAGCGTTCCTGGGATTCCGGGTTCCCGTTCGTTCCGTACAAGGGCGGTATGCACCTCCTGACGCGTGAAGCGCGGAAGGAATTGGACCGTCTTGAGGAAGGCATCACCCGCGAGAAGCGGGAGGCGGCAGTTTCGGACTTGCGACTGCTGGTCACCGCCTTCGACCAGTGGTCGGCCGCGCAGGCGGACGACGGGATGTTCTCGCTTGAGTACCCCGAGATCTTTGCCGAGCCGTACGACGCGGATCACCACTTCCTGACGGTCTCCGTCCCGGATCCTGGTGGTGAGGGCGTGGACGCCTGGCACGTCGATGTGTGCCGGTGGGAGCCCGATGACCCTGAGGAGAAGGGGGAGGAGGAGTACAGCAGCGCCACCGGTGAACACCTACTCCGGTGTGTGCTGCCCGCGACTCCGAGTGCCGAAGATGTCGCCCAGTTGTTGTCCAGGGTCTCTGCGGAGCCAGGAGTACTCACGGAGTGGGCTCAGACGACTGTGGGGAGCCCGCTGGAGGGGACGACCCTGGTCGTCACCTCGTGCCTGGCCGAATGAGTCTTGAGACAGTCCGCGCGGGGGCAGCCTTTCCTGTCTCAGCTGGGCATTGTCCTTGGAGGTAGGAGGAGGGCTGACGGGAGGAGCTGCCGTCGCTGTTCCGCGGAGCTGCCTGCTGCCCGCCCTCAGCTCGAATGCTGAGCGACACCGGGTAAGAGGTGCACTTCCGACAGGTTTCTCATCGAGCTGGCCACCGGGCGGACCTACACACTCGACCTGGACTAGCTGCCTCGCCCGCCTGACCTGCTTGTATTCCGCGTGCAACTGAGGCGTGTGCTGACATGTCAGCACACGCCCAGGATCGAGCCGAACTCAGAAGGCCGAATCGGCTGAGGTCCAGTCATGGTCATCAAGTTTCGGTAGACCGAGGCCGTGCACGCCCGGGGCGCTGGGGCACTTCGAGTCTCCTGCGGCTCGGTGACTCTGGTACTCGCTGATCGGTGGCAGTGGGTACCAGCCAAATAGGATGACTGCATGACTACGGAGGCAACGCAGACGGCACCGGATGTGGTGGAGGATGTATTCGACGGCCAGGCCACCGGCGTCGAAGTGGAGGACTCCGGCAGCGTCGCGGGGGTGATCCAAAGGCCGTGGAATCCCGAGCAGATCCGTGTGACGACGAGCGCGTTCTCTTTGCGCAACATCCTCGACCAGATCGACGAAGGCTCCCTCGAGCTCGCGCCGGACTTCCAGCGTGGCCGGGTCTGGCGCACGGAGCAGAAGTCTCTGCTCATCGAGTCCGTGCTTTTGCAGATCCCGCTCCCGGCGTTCTACTTCGCCGAGGACAGTGATGGCGCGTTCCACGTCGTCGACGGGCTTCAGCGGCTCTCCACTTTGCATGCCTTCGTGAGGGGGACGGATACCGGGTTCCCCCTCAAGGGCGTGGAGTACCTCGAAGACGCAGAAGGGGCCCGCTTCCAGGACCTGCCTGTGCAGCTGCAGCGTCGGATCAACAACACGCAGCTGGTGGTCAACGTGATCGATCCGACGACGCCGGCAGGTGTCATGTACGACATCTTCAAGCGGATCAATACGGGTGGCACACCGCTCAATGCGCAGGAGATCCGGCACTGCATGAGTCGGCCGCGGAGCCGCGACATCCTCAAGCGCATGACGCACACGGGGGCGTTCAGCGAGGCAACGAACGGGCTGACCGGTCACATCAGGATGAATGATCGTGAGATGGCGTTGCGCTTCGCGGCGTTCTGGCTGCTTGGCATGGACGCCTACCTTGAGCATCCGGTCATGGAGACCTTCCTGATGGAGGCCACTCGGCTGCTGGACGACCCGGAGGGGGTGCCGGACGTACGGGTGCGCGAGCTGGAACGGTCCTTTGAAGGGGCGATGGCCAATGCGTACCTGCTCTTCGGTGAGCACACCTTCCGTAAGTGGCCCATCGATGCCAGTGGACGGAGTCCCATCAACCGGGCGCTGTTCGAGACGTGGTCGATCGCGGTGGCGGATTACGACGCAGATGACCTCAAACGGCGTCGCGCGAGCATCGTGGAGGCCGCACGTACGCGGATGACCACTGATGTTGAGTACCTCAACGCCATCACTTCCTCCACAGCTGACCGACGGCGGGTCGCCTATCGGTTTGATGCAGCTGCCCATGACGCGAGGGCCGGACTGTGATTCGGTCCCTGGAAGTCACGCATTTCAAGTGCTTCAAGTCAGCGTCGTTCGCGATGCGTCCACTCACTGTTCTGACCGGAGTGAACGGTGGTGGAAAGAGCACCATGCTCCAGTCCCTGTTGCTGGCTCGGTTGGCAGCCGTTACACAAGGACGTGCGGTTCGGTTGAATGGGCCGCTGGGGCTAGCCCTCGGTGAGGCCCGCGACGTGCTGCATTGGGCCGCACCGGAACGAGAGATCGGTTTGCGGCTCAGCGGTCCGGAAGGCCAGGTATGGGAGTACCAGTTCAGCCTGCCTGAAGAGGAGCACGCACTGCACCTGGGAGTGAAGCAGGCTCCGTCCGGCTCGGTGCCAGGTATCGATAACTCAGGCGCCGGCTTTACGTATCTCTGCGCCGAACGTCTTGGCCCTCGCGACACTCTGTCGGTCTCCGCACAGGAACCGGACGAGATTGGAGTGGGGGTGCAAGGTGAATACACGGCCCAGGTGCTGGCTTTGCGTGAAACGCGGGCAGTGAGCTCCCGCAGAGTGGTCCGTGAGGCACTCCACCACCCGAGGGCCAGCAGCCCACAGCCCCGATTTCAGGCTCAGGCATGGGCATCGGACATCATTCGTCCCATCCGCATTACTGCTCAGCTGGCCGTGGGGATCATGGCAAGCACGATTCGGTTCGAAGAGGCCGAGCAAGGTGGAGAGCAGGTCAGACCGACGAACACCGGCTTTGGTGTCTCCTACGCCTTGCCGATCATCGTCGCGGGGCTGCTGACTGAGCCTGGAGATTTGCTGCTCGTGGAGAACCCCGAGGCCCACTTGCACCCGGCAGGGCAGTCCAAACTCGGGCGGTTCCTGGCCCAAGTGGCGGGCAGTGGGGTCCAAGTCGTGGTGGAGACCCACAGCGATCACGTACTCAACGGTGCCCGGCTGGCTGTCGCCCAGGACCGCTCTCTGCCTGCAACTGACATGGTCGTGCACTACTTCGACCACGACCAGGCCCTACCGATCCAGGTCAATGACAAGGGCGAGCTGGACCATTGGCCCGCTGGGTTCTTCGATCAGATCGAGAGTGACCTCGGGAGGCTGGCCCGTGCCCGGCGAGCCCGATGACGACTACCGCGTCGTCCTGGATGAAGGCAGCCTCGGCTGGAGTCATCTGACAGATGCCGGTCTACGAGACATTCTTGGCACCTTCTTGGAACTGCTGGAGGGGGTGGCTGATGGCAGGCAGGCGGCGTTCATGGACGTCGCCTATGAGACCGAGTGCTGGTCACAGCTCACTCTCTTCGCACTCGCCTGCACGCCTCATCCTGCGGTTCCCCGCGACGAACGCGTTCGGCTGGCAAAGCTACTGGACAAGTGCCGTGTTCTTGAGCCGCAGGAGGAAGACCTTCCCCAGGCTGTACGGGTGAGCGGTGGCGCTCATACGGAGGTGTCATGGGGCATGTCCCATGCTTTGGCCCGCGCGGCTGTCGGTCGGGCGATGTCGTGTCTCGTTGTGCCGGTTGTCCCGGGCCCCTCGGGATGGACCACAGTCGACCGTGATACGGACCAGGTAGAGATCCACATCATGAGCGACCCGGCGGATGCGACAGGGTTCTGGCGAGAGGTGTACACCCGTGAAAACATTCTTGAGGGTCAGTTCTTCACACTGTCGGGCTCGGCCTTCCCTGAACTGATCTTTGAGCGTTCTTTGGGTTTCCACCGATTCAAGGGTTCCTACGCCGAGGTCATGCCCTGGCTCGTGCAGCTACTTGGTGCCATCAACGACCATTTCGCCGATGCCTTGTCAGAGCATGCAGGCGATCAAAACCAGGTCATAGCGCGGTTCTCCGCCCTAGGTCTGAACGTCTCGCCCGAAAGCCCATCTACGAAGAAAAATGGCAAAGCCTGGGCGCAGCGGCTGGTCACGTACAAGGATGTGCCGTACCGCTGCGAGTGGCATGGTAAGCGGCTGTGGAGTCATGATCGTGTGCACTTCTCCCTGCCTATCCCGGAACAGGGCGGTCGGATTCTGATCGGCCTCTTCGTCGAGCATCTCGGTACTTGACCTCAACCGGTTCGAAACGGATGCTCAGCGGGCAGCCGCCGACACTGCCTGGACACTCAAGCCGTTCACCGCGATCCAGGGCCAGGGGCCCGCGGCCATGACCCGGGCGCTGTTCTACAACATCCTCGACGGCAACCCGATGGAGGTGAGTCTCCCGCAGGCGAGGGAGGCGCTGCCCAAGCCCGTCGCCGAGTCGCGAGTCGAAGATCCCGCTTCCGTTGACTACGGAGATGAGCTGACTGCCACGATCGATTGGCTGAGTGCTCACCCCGAAGTTTGGGATCCACCTCGTCGCGGCAGGTCTCAGGGTCCTCGCAGAGGCGGGAGGAATCCCCTGAGTGGCATCACGAGGGCAAGACCTGGCCCGTGGAGCTGGCCAACTTCATCGCCTTCACAAGCGGCTCGCTCCGGTCATCGGTGCGAAGGAGGCCCTCCTTGCCGTGATCGGCGCCACAGAGATGCTTGTCCACCCGGGGACGATCGGCGGCATCACGCTCCCCTGTGGCGTACGGATTCTCGACCAACTCGACAGCCTCTTCCTGAACGACCCGTATAAGGATGCCAGAGGCGTGGAGGACAGCTCTTCGCAGAAATGAATCGCTGTCAACGTCATTCGCCTTGGGTGAGCCAGGCAAGGAAGTAATCCTGCGGACCGACAGGAGCACTGCAACGGCTGGCTCGAGGTTCTTTGTGCTACGGCGTCACCGCTGGGTGAAGTGGAGTGATCCGGTCGTTTCGATTTGCGCGGGCAATGTCACTTTTCCGTGCTGACGTGTCAGCACGGGGACCTGATCGAGGCGGATAGAGCGGGACGCAGGAGGACGGAAACAGGGCCTAATGTCCGATTCTCCGGCGTTTCCGCAGGTCAGAAAGGTAACAATTTCGGGTTCGACTCCCCTAGGCTCCACACCAGAAGCCCCTCTGACCTGTGCAAACGCCAGGCGGAGGGGCTTTTCTTGTGGGCTGTGGCTGCTCGGTTATCCGGCGAGAACCGGTGATCCGGCGCCCCGGTGATCCGGCATGAGGGGACTGTGGCGGTGCCCCCGGCTGCGGAAGTGCGCCCCTGACATCTGGAGCCCATGGGTCCTGTGAGTCCGGTGCGCCCCGTGCGCATGGCAGTGCCCCGGAGCCGTGGGCGCCGGGGCACTGTCGGACGGGGAGGTCCGGTGATCAGCGCACGGTGACGTTGAAGACCGGGGACGCCGTGCTCCCGCTGACGATGCGCAACTGGTTCTTGCCCTTGATGCCGAGCTTGACGCCCAGCGAGTACGAGCCGCTGTGGGTGATGGGCGAGGATGCGGGCAGCGTGACCCACTTGCTGCCCTGCTTCTGCTGGAGGGTCACCTTGGCACCCGCCTTGAGGCCGGTCGTGGTGCCGGTGACCCGGAAGAGCTGCCACGCCTTCACGGAGTTCACCGACGGCTTCGCCGTGATGGCGGCCTTGGCGGCGACGGTCTGTGCGACGGGCGCGCTGGGTGCGGGCGCGGCGGTGTCGGCCATGGCGGCGGTTCCGGCCAGAGCGACGGTTGCGGCGGCGAGCGCGCCGACGGCAGCGATGCGCAGAGAGTGCCGCTTGGTGACGATCATGAGTGTCCCTTTCGGTGAGGAGCTCTGATTTCACGCAAAGGTGAGACAAATACTGTTGGTGTGGGTCTCACATGAAAAGACGATGTGTGGCCCGCATGCGTTGTTGGCGGTGTGTCACCGTCCTGTAACAGGCTTTCCGGGCCGGGCGGCGGCCCGCCGTATGCCATCGACTCCCGCCGTTCCTGTCGTCCCCACTGCTCCTGCCGTTCCAGGCGCCGGCTGCGGGCCGTCGACGGGCCGCAGCCCGTCTGGTAGGTCTCGGGCCATGACCTCTTCAGACTCCGTGCAACCGGACCCCTCCGCTGAACTCCTCCCCACCACCCGGCGGGCGCTACTGCACCGCATCGCTGTCGCACAGTCCGAGGGGCGAGTGCCGTCCCTGGTGGCGGCGGTGATGCGGGACGGGCAGATGGTGTGGTCCGGGGCGCGCAGCTGCGTGGACGGTCACGCTCCGGACGCGGACACGCAGTACCGGATCGGTTCGATCACCAAGCCCTTCACCGCGGTCGCCGTGATGCGCCTGCGTGACGAGGGCCTGCTCGACCTGGCGGACCCGCTGGAGAAGCACCTTCCGGGCACCGGGGTCGGCGCAGTGACGATCGCTCAACTGCTCAGCCACACAGCGGGTCTGGCCGCGGAGACGCCGGGCGAGTGGTGGGAGCGGTCGTCGGCAGCGCTGCGTCCCACGCTCGCGGATCTGCTCGGTGAACGGCCGCAGGTGCATCCGGCCGGCCGGCGCCACCACTACTCGAACCCGGGATACGCCCTGCTCGGCGCGGTGGTGGAGGCGCTGCGCGACGCGCCATGGGCGGAGGTGGTGCGGCGCGAGATCTGCGTACCGCTGGGCATGGACCGTACGAGCGCCCAGCCGCAGGAGCCCCATGCCGGGGCGTGGGCGGTGCACCCGTGGGCTGACGCGCTGCTTCCGGAACCGGCCGAGGACCTGGGGCTGATGGCGCCCGCGGGGCAACTGTGGTCGACGGCCGCCGACCTCTGCCGTTTCGCCGCCTTCCTGGCGGAGGGCGATGACCGGGTGCTGGGTGCGGAGACCGTTCGGGAGATGCGCGCGCCCGCGGCCCCGCCGGAGGCGGGCCAGTGGGACGGCGGGTACGGGCTCGGCGTACAGCTCGCCCAGCGTGACGGCCGGACGCTGGCCGGGCACACCGGTTCGCTGCCGGGGTTCGTGGCCGGGCTGTGGGTGAGCGCGGCGGACGGAGTGGCCGCTGTGGCGCTCTCGAACAGCACGTCGGGGGTCGGGCCGCAGGTCGCCGCCGATCTGATCCGGATCGTGGCGGACTCGGAACCAGCCATTCCGAAGCCGTGGCGCCCGCTGCCGGAGGTCGCTCCCGGCCTGCTCGAACTGGCCGGCCCCTGGTACTGGGGTACATCGGTGAGTGCCCTGCGGCTGACGGCGGACGGCGGGATGGAGTTCGGCCCGCTGGCCGGCGGCGGGCGGAGTTCCCGGTTCCGCGCGGAGCCGGACGGCAGCTGGACCGGGCTGGACGGCTACTTCGCGGGCGAGACGCTGCGGCCCGTCCGGCGTGACGGCGAAGTGAACCACCTGAATCTGGGTTCGTTTGTCTTCACCCGGCAGCCGTACGACCCGGCGGCACCGGTTCCGGGCGGAGTGGACGAGGACGGCTGGCGGGGGCTGCCGTAGCGGGGCTGCCCCAGGGGGCGGGCGGAGCGGTACGGACCCACCTGCGCGAGTCCACTGACCGGCCCTCCCACTGCGGCGGCGGCCCTCCCGCCGCGGCGGTTCGGCCGACCCGATATTTCGCGCCGGCCCCGGCAGCCGGCGTCGGCCCGGTAGCCGGTGTCAGTCGGCTGTCCGCGTCGGCCTGGTAGCCGGCGTCAGCTCGGCCGTCCGTGTCCGCTCGGCAGTTGGCATCCGCTCGGCGGTTCGTGCCGGCCCGGCAGTCGGCGTCAGCTCGGCCGTCCGCGTCAGTTCGACAGTTCCCGCTCCAGGGGCGTCCGGAACCGCGGTGTGATCCGGGCGTCCCCCACCCAGTCCGCGAGCCGGGCGGCCTCCGCCTCGACCGCGTCGGCGGCTGCCTGCCCGGCGTCGGCCAGCAGCCGCCACACCACTTCGCCGTCCGCGCGCTGCGCCCAGCCGCCGATGATCCTGCCGTTCCACCACACGGTCGGGCCGATGTTGCCCGCGCGGTCGAAGAGGGCCGGGCGGTGTCCGGCATCGAGGTGGAAGGTGCGGTCGGCCCAGCCCATGGCGCTGGGGTCGAGGCCGGGCAACAGCGCCGCCCACGGCTCGGTGGGCGGCTCGGGGGCGGTGTCGCCCGGTGCGACGAATCCGCGCGCCCCGTCGTCCAGTTCGACCTCCTCCGCGCCGATCGCCATGAGCGCCCTGCGGGCGTCCGTCAGGGTCCACCCCGTCCACCACTTGAGGTCGGCCTCGGTGGCGGGCCCGTAGGAGAGCAGCCAGCGGCGGGCCAGCGCGGCCTTGGCCTCGGGGACCGGGAGAGCCGGCCAGGACGTTCCGGCCGTCCAGCGGAACTGGCTCGACGTCCACGAGCCGCGCGGCCGGTCGCGGCGGATGCGGCCGTCGGCGGCCAGCAGCCGGATGACCCGGGTGGCGACGCCCTGTACGGCCTCCCACTTCTTGCCGGGGAACACCGTGATCTTCGTGCGGAGTGCGGGAACCGCGGCGGAGAGTTCGCTGCCGGTGGCCGCGCCGCGGTCGGCGAGCGCGGCCAGCGTCGCCGATTCGGCCTCGGCCAGCCAGCGTTCGTCCAGGCCGCCGCCGTCCTCATCGAGGTGTTTGAGGAACGTCCTGCGCTCCTTCGCCGCGATGGCGCGGGCCGTGGAGGCGTCGACGCAGGGGGCCACGTCCCGGGACATCGCGAAGAGCGTGTTGCGCAGGCAGAGCAGCCGTACCAGGGAGACGTCCTCGTACAGGGCGTGTTCGACGGCGGCCGTGCTCGCTTCGGCCAGCCGGGCGCAGACGGAGAGATAGACGGTCGACGCGTCGGTGGCGTGCAGGGCGACGACGGCGTCGGACGCCTCGACGGGGGTGGCCGCCCGCGCGGAGGGTGCGAGGCGGTGGCGCCGGCCCAGCCGGATACGGCGCTGCTCGTCGCTGATGCGGTGCATGGGCGGTGCCTTCCCGTTCGGGTCGTGGGCTGCGGTCTGTTGCGCGCGGCCGAGGTGTCAGAGCTGGAGCTTGAAGCCGAGGTGGCTCGCGGTGAAGCCGAGCCTCTCGTAGAAGCGGTGGGCGTCGGTCCGGGTGGCGTCCGATGTCAGCTGGACCAACTGGCAGCCCTGGTCGCGTGAGGTGTCGACGGCCCACTCGATGAGCTGGGTGCCGAGACCGCTGCCGCGCTCGTCGCCGTGGATGCGTACGCCCTCGATGATGGAGCGGGTGGCGCCGCGCCGGGAGAGCCCGGGGATCACGGTGAGCTGGAGGGTGCCGACGACGCGGCCCTCGCGCACCGCGACGACCAGGTGCTGCTGTGGGTCGGCGGCGATCCGCCGGTGCGCCGCGGTGTACGGGGCGAGGTCGTCGGGGGACTCGCGCTGGGCGCCGAGCGGGTCGTCGGCCAGCATCGCCACGATCGCGGGGATGTCGTTCTCCTGTGCGGGGCGGATCTCCAGGTCGCTCATGGTGCGCAGAGTACGTGGACACGGGTGGCGGCAGGCCACCGGCCGGGTCAGGAAGGCTGGTTGAGCTCCTCGACCGCGCGCACCAGCGGGGCCAGTTCCGGGTGGGCCGCGGCTTCGTCGAGAGCTTCGCGCAGCGCACGGGTGTTGGTGGGGCGGGCCTCGTCGAGCAGCGAGCGGCCGGCTTCGGTGACATCGGTGTAGATGCCCCGGCGGTCGGTGACACAGAGGTAGCGGGTGAGCAGCCCCCGGTCTTCCTGGCGCGTGACGAGGCGGGTGGTGGCGCTCTGGCTGAGGACCACGGCGTCGGCGACCTGCTTCATCTGGAGATGCCCGCCCGGGCCGTCGTGCTGACGGCTGAGGATGTCGAGCAGTGAGTACTCACGCACGCTCAGCCCGTGGCCGCGCTGCAGGGCTTTTTCGAGGTGGGCCTCGATGCGGGCGTGCAGCAGGGACAGCGCGCACCAGCCCTGGGAGAGCGCGGTGAGTGCCGGGTCGGTCGCTGTCACTGCCATGGCTGGTCTCCTCCGTCGTCCTGCACCGCCGCCTGGCAACAGGGTAGGGCACGGTCCGAAATAGTCCGCGCTTGCAATTAATCGGCGTACGCAAGTATTGTCCGTGCATGTAAGGCGCTCGTGCAAGCAAACCTCGTACTCCGTTCCGGAAGGTGCAACCCCATGCCACTCGCGCTCCTCGCCCTAGCCATCGGGGCGTTCGGTATCGGCACCACCGAGTTCGTGATCATGGGGCTGTTGCCGCAGGTCGCGGACTCCTTCCAGGTCTCGATTCCCACCGCCGGATATCTGGTGACGGGTTACGCGCTGGGGGTGGTCGCCGGGGCCCCGCTGATGACCGTCATCGGCACCCGCGTCCCCCGCAAGACGATGCTGATGCTGCTGATGGGGCTGTTCATCATCGGCAACGTGGTCTCCGCGACTGCCCCGGTGTTCGGCGTGATGCTCGCCGGGCGCATCGTCGCCTCGTTCGCGCACGGCGCGTTCTTCGGTATCGGGTCGGTCGTGGCCGCGGGTCTGGTCGCACCGCAGAAGAAGGCCGGTGCCATCGCGATGATGTTCACCGGGCTGACGCTGGCCAATGTCATCGGTGTGCCCCTGGGCACCCTCATCGGCCAGGACATCGGCTGGCGGCTGACGTTCCTGCTCGTCGCCGGGCTCGGCGTCCTCGGTCTCCTCGGCGTCGCCCGGCTCGTACCGGAGCAGCCCAGGCCGGAGGGCGTCCGGCTGCGGCACGAGATCGCCGCCTTCCGCAATGTGCAGGTGCTGCTCGCGATGGCGATGACGGTTCTCGGCTTCGGCGGCGTCTTTGCCGCGATCACCTACATCTCACCGATGATGACGTCCGTCGCCGGATTCTCCGAGGCCGGAGTCACCTGGCTGCTGGTGCTCTTCGGTCTCGGCATGGTGAGCGGCAATCTGATCGGCGGCCGCTTCGCCGACCGTGCGCTGATGCCGATGCTGTACGTGTCGCTGGGCGGGCTGGCCCTGGTCCTGGCGCTGTTCACCCTCACCGCGCACGACCGGGTCGCTTCGGCGGTCACGATCTTCCTGATCGGCGGACTGGGGTTCGCGACCGTTCCGCCTCTGCAGAAGCGGGTGCTCGACCACGCGTCGGGGGCGCCGACGCTGGCTTCGGCCGTCAACATCGGCGCCTTCAACCTGGGTAACGCGCTGTCCGCCTGGCTCGGCGGGATCGTCATCGCAGCGGGTCTCGGCTACACCGCCCCCAACTGGGTGGGCGCCGTGCTTGCCGCGTCCGCGCTGGTCCTCGCCCTTGTCTCCAGCACGCTGGAGCGGCGGAGCGGGTCCGCGGGCCAGGCAGGACCCGCAGGCCGGATCGTGGCTGGAGCTGGAGCTGGAGCCGCATCGACGCCGTCACTCGGGGCAGGCCCTGAAGTACCCGCGAATCGCTGAACGTTGGCGACGCCCACGGCCCAGCTGTCAGCCCGCTGCGACGGTCAGGGGCGTGAAGCGGCGGGTCCAGTCGCCCGGCAGATCCGGGACGCCCCGCACCATCACGGTGTTGAAGGCGACCGGCTCCATCCCGCCGGCCTTGACCCAGTCGAGGAGTTCCGTGTGGCGTACGTCGATGTCGGCGCGCAACGGACGGTCGGTGCCAGCCGTGAGTGAGGCGATCAGCGCTTGCGCGGTCGCGGTGTCGCGGGCGATCAGCGGGCCGACCACCTGGCTGTCCGTGCTGGGCCAGGCCGCCGTGTAGCCGGTGACGCCGTCGACGTCCTCGGCTACTCGCAGCTGGTCGGCGAAGGCGGGCAGCCGCGTGATCAGGTGGGTGCGGTCCGCACCGAAGACCTCGTGGTCGAGACGGAGGATCCCCGGCAGATCGCCGGCCGTGGCCGGACGGGTGGCCACAGCCGGTGCCGGGCTCGGCGGAGCGAAGTGGCCGCGGACCATCTCGGCCCGGCCCACGTCCCGGAAGCCGAGCCTCTCGTAGAGCGGCCGGCCGAGCGGGGTCGCGTACAGGGTGAGCGGGACACCGTCGAACTCGGCGATCACATGGCGCATCATCCGCTGCCCGGCTCCTTGCCGTGCGTATGCGTCGGCGACCAGGAGCATGCCGACGGCGGCCGGCCCCGAGCCGTACGCGGTGACCACACAGGCCGTCGCCAGCCCCTTGCCCCCGGGGTCGTCGATTCCGTAACCCGTCCCTGCGGCGAGCAGCAGCCCCCACTTGTGATCGTCGCGCGGCCAGCCGCGGTTCTCCGAAAGGTCGGCACAGGAGGTGAGGTCACCGTGGGTCAGGCGGCGGATGGGCAGCTCGTCGAGGGGTGAGGGCATGAGGGTCAGGCTCGCTGATGGGTGTGTGCTCCGTCCACCGTCCGCCGCTGGTCCAGGTACTCCCGGCCGCGTGTCGTCAGGCCCCACGGTTTCAGCACCGAGATGGCTGTCATGAAGAAGTACGCGGAGGAGGCGACGGTGGGGCCGGAGACCAGGCTCAGATCGGGATGCCCGGATGCGGCAGCCCCGTTGATCTGCGGCCGCAGCGCCAGGGCGGACGCGGCGAGGGTGACGAGCGTCAGCCAGAACTTGACCCACACCCAGCGGTGGCGGGCCAGACCCCAGTGCGTCCCGAGGGAGAGCACCACGCCGCTGATCAGAGTGAGCAGGCCGATCGGGATGACCAGCCAGTCACCGAAGACCTTCATCGATCGGTACGCGGCCTCCGTCACGGACGCGTCGGCACAGGTGTACGCCGTGATCCCCAGCGCGAGCAGCCCGACGGTCAGGCCCAGCCAGCCCACCGAGACGGCGACATGGACCACGAGGACAGCCCGGCGTACGGAGCGGCTCAGAGGTTTCACGTGAAACACAGTGCCGGGCATCCGGGCTCAGGGCGTCTGACAGGGGGAGTAAGTGGCTGTACTAACCTCGGCGTACATGGCACGCCTGCATCTCTTCGACCTTGACGGAACCCTCATCCGTGGTTCGGCCGCGCCAGTGGAGATATCCCGCCAGCTGGGCCTGCTGGACGAGATCGGTGTGCTGGAGCGCGCTCTGGTCTCGGGGCAGATCGGTCCCCCCGAGTACGCGGTGGAAGTACACGCTCTCTGGTCGGGACTCACCGCGGACCATGTGGCGGCCGCTTTCGCCGGGGCGCCGTGGCTCGCCGGGATCAAGGAGGTCTGGCGGGACATCCGGGAGCGCGGCGACTACTGCGCGGTCATCTCGCTCTCGCCGTCGTTCTTCGTGGAGCGGCTCCTCGGCTGGGGCGCGCATGCGG
This sequence comes from Streptomyces sp. SID10853, assembly GCF_010548145.1. Classification (GTDB taxonomy): domain Bacteria; phylum Actinomycetota; class Actinomycetes; order Streptomycetales; family Streptomycetaceae; genus Streptomyces. The sequence goes on along the minus strand of NZ_JAAGLN010000001.1, from coordinate 19,011 downwards.
CACACGGCTCGCGCTTCCCCGATGTGCCGTTCGACCGGCCGGTGGACCCGGCGGGCATTCTCAGTGCGGCTGCGAAGGTCCGGATCGCGGACCAGCTCTGCACGGAGTTCGGTGTCGGGCGGGCCGACTGTGTCGCGTACGGCGACTCGGTGTCGGACGTGGAACTGTTCGGCGCGGTGACGCGGTCGGTTGCCGTGAACGCGGACAACCATCTGGCCGGGCTGGCCACACACACCTACGCGGGCGGCGATCTGCGTGAGGTCTACGCACTCGTCGCCGCGACCGACACGAACTGACCGACGGGGAGCCGGCCGACGTGCTGACCGACGGGAGCCGACCGGACGGGCTGACCGACGGGAGCCGGCCGGGTGGGCTGACCGACGGGAGCCGGTCGACGAACCGGCTCGGGCCTCATCCCAGGTCTGCGGCCTGGAGCGCCCTGACTCCTTCGATGTTCCCGTCGAGATAGTGCCGCAGCGAGAGCGGCACCAGATGGACGGCCGCGATCCCGACCCGGCTGAAGGGCACCCGGACGATCTCGTACTCGCCGCAGGGCTCTTCGATCTCCGGCCCGTGCCGCAGGGCAGGGTCCATGGACGCCAGCCGGCAGACGAAGAAGTGCTGCACCTTCACGCCCGCCACCCCGCCGCCTTCGGGGATGTGCTCGACGGTGTCGACGAAGCAGGGCACCACATCGGTGATCTTGGCGCCGAGTTCCTCGTCGATCTCACGGTGCAGGGCTTCGACCACAGTGGAGTCCTCGGCCTCCACTCCGCCGCCGGGGGTGACCCAGTACGGTTCCACGCCGGGCTTGGTCCGCTTGATGAGGATCAGGTGGTCGCCGTCGAGGAGCACGGCGCGGGCGGTGCGCTTGACCACTGGACGTTCGGTCATGGAAGGAGATTGGCCCGGGAAACGGGTTCCGAAACGCATCAGCTGCCCCGGGCCCCTCACTCAGGACCAGTCGGCCGCCGCCCGCAGCAGCCACTCCTGGGCCCGTGCGATGTGCGGGAGGGCCAGCGTTCCGGTGCGTACGGCGAGGAAGTAGGTGCGCAGCGGTGGCACCGGCGGATCCAGCAGCGCCACCACCTCGCCGCGCTCCAGGGCGTCCTCGCACAGATAGCGCGGCAGCACGGCGAGCCCGGCGCCCGACACCACCGCCTGCTGGACGGCCCGCAGATCGGGCGCGATGACCGATGCGGTGCCGGCGGGGCCTGCGGGGCGTGCGTCGAAGACGGCGCTCCAGTAGCGGGACACGAACGGCAGCGACTCATGGACCTCCACCACGGGCAGGTCCTTCAGTACGGACGGCCCCCGGCGCCGCAGTGTGCCCGGGCCGATCCGGGCAGCCCAGCGGGGCGAGGCGACCAGGACGTGTTCCTCGTCGCAGAGCGCGGTCGCGGTCAGGAGTTCACCGCGCGGGCGTGCCGTCGTGATGGCGAGGTCGTGGTGTCCGGCGCCGAGCCCGTCCAGGGCTTCCTCGGTGTTGCCGAACGAGGCGCGCAGCGCGACGCCCTGCGGTATCAGCGAGGTGAGCGCGGGCAGCGCGCGAACGGCGGTGAACTCGGGCGGTCCCGCCAGATGCAGCGTGCGCGTCCCGGCCTCCTCGTCGAGACCGGTCTCGGCGATCTCGACGAGCGCGTCCAGATGCGGTGCCGCGCGGTGCGCCAGCTCGTCCCCGATGGTGGTCGGGGTGACGCCCCGGGCCCGGCGCAGGAACAGTGGACGCCCCAGCTGCCGCTCCAGGGTGCGTATCTGGCTGGTGACCGCGGGCTGGGAGAGCCCGAGGAGTGCGGCGGCGCGGGTGAAGGACCCGGCCCGGTGCACGGTGACGAAGGTGCGGAGCAGGGCCAGATCCATGTCCGTACCGTCCCGTTCTGACTGTGGCGAAGGTGTCCCGGCCCCCGGGCAGAACTATAAATAAGTCGATAGGTCTCTGCCGCTACTGTGATTGGACACTGACGCAGAGTCAACTAGCCTTGTTGAGGCGGTTCTTCGCGCGTTGAACGGGGAACCGGTGACGGTCCGAGCCATGAGGGGGGAGGCTCGGACCGTCCGCAGTGCGCGGCGGTACCAGCGGTACCGCCGCGGCTGTTGCTCCGGCGCCCCTACTGCTGCGCTGCTACGGCCGCGCCGCCTCGTCCAGGGCCCTCAGGACGTCCGCCACCAGGTCCCGGGTGTCCTCGACACCGGCCGAGAACCGGATGAACCCCTCAGGCACGGCGTCACCGCCCCAGCGGCCACGCCGTTCGGCGGTGGAGCGGACACTGCCGAAACTGGTCGCGTCGTCGGCCAGCCGCAGTGCGCCGAGGAAGCGCTCCGCGTGATCGCGGCCGGGCAGCACGAAGGAGACCACGCAGCCGAAGCGCCGCATCTGGCCCGTCGCCGTGGTGTGCGAGGGGTCCGACGGCAGCCCGGGATGGCGCAGACCCTCGACCTCCGCCCGCCCGGCGAGCGCCTCGGCGAGCGCCAGGGCGTTCGCCGACTGCCGGTCGGCGCGCAGCTGGATCGTGGCGAGCGAGCGGTGCGCGAGCCAGGACTCCATCGGCCCGGGGATGGCTCCGACGACCTTGCGCCACTTCCGTACCCGCCCCGCGAGTTCCGCGTCCCGGCAGGTGACATAGCCGAGCAGGATGTCGCCGTGCCCGGTCAGCCCCTTGGTGCCGCTCGCCACGGAGAAGTCCGCGCCGAGATCGAGGGGCCGCTGCCCGAGCGGGGTGGCCAGGGTGTTGTCGACGGCGACCAGTGTGCCGCCCGCGTGCGCGGCCGCGGTGAGCCGCCGTACGTCGCAGACGTCAAGCCCCGGATTGGACGGGGTCTCGATCCACAGCAGCCGGGCGCCGGCCAGAGCGTTCAGCTGGGCGTCTCCCCCGGTCGGCGCGGTCCGCACCTCGATGCCGTACGCCTCCAGCTGTTCCCGTACGAGAGGCAGCGCCTGGTATCCGTCGTCGGGGAGCACCACCGTGTCACCGGCGCGCGCCTGGGAGAGCAGGACGGCCGATACGGCTGCCATGCCGGACGCGAAAGTGACCGTCTCGGCCGGCTTGTCCGGCGACTCCAGCTCGCTGATGGCCGCTTCGAGATGCGTCCAGGTCGGGTTGGTGTCGCGGCCGTAGGTGTAGGGCCCGGTGGGCTCGCCCGGCAGGTGGTAATGGGCGGCGAACACCGGTCCCGGCAGGGTCGGTTCGTACTTCACCGGCTCGGGCAGCCCGGCCCGTACCGCTCGCGTCCCGTCTCCGGGGCCCGTGGTGGGTGTGTTCGCGGGGGTGTCCATGGCAGAGGTGCTCATCCGGGCCTCAGTCCTCGTCGGGCAGGACGACGTTCATCGCCCACGAGACGACCGAGATGATCAGGCCACCGAGCACAGCGGTCCAGAAGCCCTGGACATGGAAGGAGAGATCGAGCTTTCCGGACAGCCAGGACGTCAGCAGCAGCATCAGGGCGTTGATCACCAGGGTGATGAGCCCCAGTGTGAGGATGAACAGAGGGAAGGCGATCAGCTTCACAACCGGCTTGACGACAAAGTTCACCAGGCCGAAAACCACCGCGACGATGATCAGGGTGACCGTCTTGCGGCCGGTGGAGTCGCCACCGAGCGTGATGTCCTGGAGGAGCCAGATGGCTACGAAGAGTGCTGCCGCGTTGGCAACCGTCTTGACTACAAAATTCTTCATGTGTCTGATCGTGGCAGACACGATCGGTACGAGTGCAGGGGCTGACGAGCGATGAAGGCATTCCGGCTGGATGAACTGGAGGCGGAGCGTGCTGCCAACGACGGCGCATACCTGCAGTTCCTGCGCGAACGGAACATGTCGGTGGGGCTCTACGCGCTGGACGCGGGAGCGACCGACCGCCAGCAGCCGCACGGGCAGGACGAGGTGTACTTCGTGGTGAGCGGCCGGGCCTCGATCACCGTCGGTACGGAGACGACCGAGGTCGCACGGGGCGGGGTCGTCTATGTGCCGGCCGGGGTGGCGCACAAGTTCCACCACATCTCCGAGGATCTGCGGGTTCTTGTGGTCTTCTCACCGCCGGAGAGCTGACCGGGGCCGGCCGGAGCTGACCGGAGCTGACCCGTGGGGTCCGGAACCCTGCTGTCCCGTAGGGGGCGGATCAGGGGATTCCAAGGGCTGCGCGGCCTCCGCCGGGCCCCCGGGCGCCTTTAGCATCGACAGCAGAGCACCCGGAGTGGCCGGCGTGGTCCAGGAACATCCAGGAAGAGGTAGGGACGATGGCGGTCCGAGAGATTTTCGCGGGAATGCCGTGGTGGGTGAAGTGGGTAGCGGTGCCCGTCCTCGTGCTGATCGTGTTCGGCGGTCTCATCGCGACCGTCATCGGCTTTGTGATCGGGCTGCTCTTCAAGGCCCTGGTGCTGGTGGCGCTCGTCGCCGGACTGATCTACGTCGTCCGTAAGTTCACCTCTTCGTCGTCCTCGCGGAACGACTGGTAGAACGGCCGGCAGACCGACTGAACAGACTGCCCGGCGAGCAGCTGAGCAGACCGACTGAACAGAGCGACTGAGCAGACCGGCTGAGTAGACCGGCTGAGCAGACCGGCTGAGTAGACCGGCTGAGCAGACCGGCTGAGTAGACCGGCTGAGCAGACCGGCTGAACAGAGCGACCCGCAAGCTGAACAGAGCGACTGAACGTGCGGTCGTTAGCCCGGCTGAGGGACGGGGCCGGTAAAACCGCACGGCCGGACGGAGGCTGTGGCTACAGTGAGAAATCCCCGCCGCCTCCTTGGGAAACCTGTCTGAAAAGGCGCTGACCAGCGGATTGTGCGCGGCGGGACCCATGAGGGAGAAGCCCTCGCGGGCATGTGATCCGCCGTCGGCACGCTGGGGGTGACCCTTTGGCCACAGCACCTGACACCGCTGCGCCGACACTGATCGGCTCCGTGCAGCGCGCGCTCAGGCTGCTGGAGGCGGTCAGCTCCCACAGTGGTGGAGCCCCCGCGAAGCAGCTCGCCAGGGAGGCGGGACTCCCCCTCCCCACCGCCTACCACCTGCTGCGCACCCTCGCCCATGAGGGCTATGTGCGCCGGGAGAACGGCGTGTTCGTCCCCGGAGCAGCCGCCGAGCGGCTGGCCGACCGCTGCGCCGTGCGGAACCGGCGCGCCACCCTGCTCGAATCGCTGAACTCCTGGCGGGACGCGCTCGGGGTACCGATTTATTTTGCGGCGTACCACGAGGGCGAGATCGAGCTCGTCGCGGTCGCCGACACTCCCGCCGCGCCCGCCGTCGAGGAATGGGCGGACTTCCGGGAAACCGGTCATGCACACGCCCTCGGCCAGTGTCTGCTGAGCCAGCTCGACGAAGCCTCCCGCAGCGACCATCTGGACCGCCATCCGGTGCGCCCGCTGACCCGCTATTCGGTACGTGACCGGTGCGTCCTGCTGCGAAGGCTGGCCGCGGCGGAACGGATGCAACCGGTGGTCGAGCGGCAGGAGTACGCGCTCGGCACCGTCTGCGCGGCCATCCCGATCACGGCCGGCTCAGGGGTCGCGGCGATGGCTGTTTCCGGCCCCATCCACCAGCAAGTACGGTTGCTCTCTGCAGCTGAAACGTTACGGTCCGAGGTTGGGGCTTTGCTCGATTCGCTTGCGTTCTCTATCAGTATCTGAAATATCACTCCTTGTGATCTGTTTGCGCTTACAGCACGATTACGTCAAGAGGGCCTGGAGATACATTCCCGGCCATCTTGGGAACCAACACGGCGTCTACTGCGGGGTAGGGACATGCGCGAATCGGTCCAGGCAGAGGTCATGATGAGCTTCCTCGTCTCCGAGGAGCTCTCCTTCCGTATTCCGGTGGAGCTCTGCTACGAGGTGGGTGATCCGTATGCGGTGCGGATGACCTTCCACCTTCCCGGGGACGAGCCGGTGACGTGGACGTTCGGCCGCGAGCTGCTCCTCGACGGGATCAACGCCCCGACGGGGGACGGCGATGTGCACATCTCGCCCAGCGATCCGTCGGGTCTCGCCGATGTCCATCTGCGTCTCCAGGTCGGGGCGGACCGCGCGCTGTTCCGGGCGGGCAGCGCCCCGCTGATCGCTTTCCTGGACCGCACCGACAAGATCGTCCCGCTCGGCGAGGAGCGCAGCCTGGGCGACTTCGACGGACATCTGGAAGCGGCACTCGGCCGGATCCTCGCGGAGGAGAACGCGGGCTGAGGACTCCGAGCCGAACCGGTGCCACGCGCACGGGCTGCGGGCAGGGCCCGCGAGGTACGCTCCACGAGCGAGGTACGGGCCGCGAAGCGAGATACGGGCCACGAGATACGGGCCACGAGCTGCGGGCCACGAGTCGAGTGCCACGCGCCGCGCGGACGCGGAGCCCATGAGCCGCGCGGACGCGGAGAGCGGACCTCTCAGTGCTTGCGGCGGCGGCCCCCGCCGCCCCGCGCGATGCCCCCTCCGGGGAGCGCCCACCCCGTCCCACGGGCCGGGCGGCCGGCCCCGTGGTCCGTACGGTCGGCCGAGACCACGAGCGCGGCGAGCGCTGTGGTCACCGGCACCGATGCGACCAGGCCGATCGACCCCACCAGGGTCCGTACGATCTCCTCCGCGACCAGCTCGGAGTTGGCCACCGTCCCCACGCTGCTCTGCGCGATGGAGAAGAGCAGCAGCAGGGGCAGCGCCGCACCCGCGTAGGCCAGAACGAGCGTGTTGACGACGGACGCGATGTGGTCGCGGCCGATCCGGATACCGGCCCGGTAGAGCCCGCGCGCCCCCATCGTGGGGTCCGCCTGGTGCAGTTCCCAGACGGCCGATGTCTGGGTGACCGTCACATCGTCCAGCACCCCGAGCGATCCGATGATGACGCTCGCCAGCAGCAGCCCGCTCATGTCGATGTGCGGATAGAGGCCATGGATCAGCCCGGTGCTGTCATCGGTGTTCCCGGTCAGGCTCGCCCAGCCGATGAAGAGGGACCCGAGCAGCCCGATCAGCATCAGTGAGACCAGCGTGCCGATGACGGCGACCGACGTCCGCGCCGTCAGGCCGTGGCAGGTGTAGAGCGCGATGAGCATGATGGCGCTGGCCCCGATCACGGCCACGACCAGCGGATTCGACCCGTGCAGGATCGCGGGCAGAATGAAGAGCGTCAGCACCGCGAAGCTGACGGCAAGCGCGACCAGTGCCATCAGCCCGCGCAGCCGGCCCACGGCGACGACCACCAGCGCGAAGATCCCGGCGAGCAGCGCCATCGGGAACTTCCGGTCCACGTCGGACACCGAGTACTGCAGATCACGGGGTGCGTCCGGGGCGTACGCCACGATCACGCCCTGCCCCTGGTGCAGTTGGCGCGGGGAGTCCGGCTGGACGATCTCGGTGAAGGTGCGGCCCTTGTCCTTGCCGCTGGTCACCTCGATCTTCGCCTTCTTGCACCCGGTGTTCTGCGCGGCCGCCGTACCGGCACCGGCCTGCTGCCCCGCCGTGCCCGAACCGCCGCTCGAACCCGCGCCTCCATCCGCGCCCCCGCCGGTCGTCGACGACTGGCCGGCCTGCACGTCCTTGCAGTCGACCGCCGTCATCGCCACTACTTCGCCCTGCTGCGTCTGCCGGTCGAACCCGACACCACTGCGGGCATGATGCGGCGCGCCACCCGGCCAGAAGACCGCCAGGCCGACAACAACCGCCGCCGCGAAGGGAATCAGCACCGATGCGATGACCTTGCGCAGATGGCGGGACACGGGCGCGGCGGGGCCGTGACCGTGCGTATGGCTGTGCCCGCCGGGAGGCGGTTCCGGGAGTGGTGTCACCGCCAGATCATCGCAAGAACGGGGGAGGCCCTCTGTTCAGTGCGCGGTCCTTGGCGTTAGCGTGGGGGCACCTTTGCACACGCGGGAGCTCGGAGCACCGGGCTGAGAGGGCGCTGACCAGCAATCTGCTGAGAGCTGCGCCGACCGCCGAACCTGTTACCGGGTAATGCCGGCGTAGGGAGTAGGTCTCATGACCACAGTGGATGCACGCACGCCTGCCACCGACCAGGACGAGCGCAAGCCGGGCTGGCACAAGGGATATGTCGCGGGCCCCGAGGGCTCGCGCGCCGATCTCCGGGTGCCCGTCAGGCAGGTGCACCTCACCAATGGGCAGGACGTGACGCTGTACGACACGTCAGGCCCGTACACCGACCCCACCGTCGAGACCGATGTACGGCGCGGGCTCGCCCCGCTCCGGGAGCACTGGATCATCGGCCGCGGCGACACCGAGGAGTACGCGGGCCGCCCGGCCCGCCCCGAGGACGACGGGATCAAGCACACCTCACCGCGCGGAGGGCTCCGTAACCTCGACGCGGTCTTCCCCGGCCGCCCCCGCCAGCCCAGAAGGGGGCGTGAGGGGCGTGCGGTGAGCCAGCTCGCGTACGCCGTGCGCGGGGAGATCACCCCGGAGATGGAGTACGTCGCGATCCGGGAGAACGTCTCTCCCGAGGTCGTACGGGAGGAGATCGCCGCGGGCCGGGCGGTCCTGCCGGCCAACGTGAACCACCCGGAGATCGAGCCGATGATCATCGGGAAGCGGTTCCTGGTGAAGGTCAACGCCAACATCGGGAACTCCGCGGTCACTTCCTCCATCGAGGAGGAGGTGGACAAGATGACCTGGGCCACCAAATGGGGCGCGGACACGGTCATGGACCTGTCCACCGGGCGCAATATCCACACCACCCGCGAGTGGGTGCTGCGCAACTCCCCCGTCCCGATCGGCACGGTCCCGCTCTACCAGGCCCTGGAGAAGGTCGACGGCCAGGCCGAGGAGCTGACCTGGGAGATCTACAAGGACACCGTCATCGAGCAGGCGGAACAGGGCGTCGACTACATGACGGTGCACGCCGGGGTGCTGCTGAGGTATGTCCCGCTCACCGCGCGCCGCAAGACCGGGATCGTCTCGCGCGGCGGCTCGATCATGGCCGCCTGGTGCCTGGCGCACCACAAGGAGTCGTTCCTGTACGAGAACTTCGAGGAGCTCTCGGACATCCTGGCCTCCTACGACGTGACCTACTCACTGGGTGACGGGCTGCGGCCGGGGTCGATCGCGGACGCCAACGACGAGGCACAGTTCGCGGAGCTGCGCACCCTCGGGGAACTCAACACGATCGCCAAACGTCATGGTGTACAGACGATGATCGAAGGTCCCGGTCACGTCCCGATGCACAAGATCAAGGAGAACATCGACCTCCAGCAGGAGATCTGCGAGGAGGCCCCCTTCTATACGCTCGGCCCGCTCACCACGGACGTGGCCCCGGCGTATGACCACATCACCTCGGGCATCGGGGCGGCGATGATCGCATGGTGGGGTACGGCCATGCTCTGCTACGTCACGCCCAAGGAACATCTGGGCCTGCCCAACCGGGACGACGTGAAGACCGGCGTGATCACGTACAAGATCGCTGCGCATGCGGCGGATCTCGCCAAGGGGCACCAGGACGCGCAGAAGTGGGACGACGCGCTCTCGGACGCACGCTTCGAGTTCCGCTGGGAGGACCAGTTCAATCTCGCTCTCGACCCCGACACGGCAAGGGAGTTCCATGACGAGACGCTGCCGGCCGAGCCGGCCAAGACCGCGCATTTCTGTTCCATGTGCGGGCCGAAGTTCTGCTCGATGAAGATCTCCCAGGACATCCGCCGTGAACACGGCGGAAGCCAGGAGGAGATCGAGTCGGGGATGGCAGCGAAGTCGAAGGAGTTCGCGGCGAGCGGCAACAGGGTGTATCTGCCGATCGCCGACTGAGCACGCCACCTGTCCTGGGGTGCGCATGCCCCGGGGTGCGAGCTGGTTCCGGGCCGCCGGGACCAGCCCCGGCGCGCGGACCGGTCCCGTACCGGCCGGTCCGCGCGCCGGGCTGCCTGCTCCTCCACCGGTGTCCCGGAGCTACTCCGGCGGGTGGTCGGGGCCGCCGAAGTCCGGGCTGCTGAAGTCCGGGCTGGTGAAGCTGGGGCGCTCGTGGTCCGCCGTCTCGTTCTCGTCAGGACTGGCGAAGTCGGGGCGGCTGTAGCCGAGGTTCGGGATACGGCCCGCCGAGCGGTAGGGGGCGGGGGCCGCCGGGTCCACGCTCGGATCGGCCAGTGCGGCGCTCAGGAACGGGACGATGCCCCGTTCCACCAGGGCGTGGCGCCAGGCGTCCCGGGCGCGGGCGACCTCTTCGGAGAGTTCGCCGTCACCTTCCTCGGTGTCGGGATGCACCTCGGTCGAGCCGTTGCGCAGCGCCGTCAGGAGAAGGCCGATCGCCGCCGCCAGGATGGCCGCGGCGGTGAGGGCCGCGAAGAACCAGCCCGCGGTGACCATGGTGTTGCCGAAGGCGGGCGCCGGATTGAGCGCCTTGAGTATGTAGCCCACCAGCAGAAAAATCACGGCGGCGGTGCCTGCCAGCACCGGAGCCAGTACGGCCAGCACGGCGGCCAGCCCCGCGCCCGTGCGCGGGCCGCCTCTGACGGGAGCGAGGACCGAGGCGTCCACCGAATCCGGTGCGGGCGTGCGCAGTTCGGTGCGCACCTTCACGAAGTGCTCGTACTCGGCAGCCGCGGCCGCGGTGACCAGGCTGTCGGCGTCGAGCACCATGGTGCGGAGCTGCTCGCTGTTGAGCCGCTGCCCCAGGTCGGCCAGATCCGGCCGGTCGGGTGCGGTGCGCAGTGCGTCGTCGAGGAGCCGCTCGAACTCCGGGCGGTCCTCTGTCAGCAGGTGCGAAGCGCTGTTCATGTGCATCCCCCGATGCTCCGTCGGGCCGTACCACCTGCGTTCTGACGGGTAGTCGGCGTAAACGGAGGAGAGCCTGCTACGGATAACCCGATGGTAGAGCTGTTATGGCACGGGGTAACAGAGGGTTTCCGGAAATCGCCTTCGCGTGCGCTGGATCAGTCGGCCAGTGGCAGCTGCACCACGAGCAGCTTTCCGGCCATGGTCACACCGCCGTCCATGGCGACGGCGAGCCCGTCCGCGTACACATGCGGGCCTTCGATGACGGTACGCGGACCGTCATCGCCGTCCTCGCCCCCGACCTCGCCCAGCAGATAGGGGATGGGGCTGTGACCATGGACGATCCGGTGGCCGCCGAAGACCCCGAGGAGTTCCTGCACGGCCTGTGGCCCCGACTCGTCGCGGAAGGCGAACCGCTTGGTGAACTTGCGGAACAGGTCCCAGCACTCGTCGGCGTCGTTACGGGTCAGGGTCTCGCGGACGGTGTCGTTGACCGCTTCTAGGGAGTCGCCGTAGTCGAGATAGGCGGTGGTGTCGGAGTGCACCAGGAGGTGGTCGTCCTCCAGCTCCATGGCGTCGAGCCGCGACATCCACTGGAGGTGGACGTCCTGCAGCCGGTCCATGTCGGCCTTCTGGCCGCCGTTGAGCAGCCAGGCAGCCTGGAAGGTCGCGGTGCCGGCGCCGGAGTTGACCGGAGTGTCGCCGAAGCGTTTGGCGCCGATGAGCAGCAGCTCGTGGTTGCCCATGAGGGCCTTGCAGTAGCCCCCCGCGGCCGCGGCCTCGGCGGACAGCCGCATCACGAGGTCGATGACGCCGATGCCGTCGGGGCCACGGTCGGTGAAGTCACCGAGGAACCAGAGGCGGGCGTTGCCCGCGGCCCACCTGCCCTCGGCGTCGATGAGCCCCTGGGCGCACAGGGCGGCCAGGAGTTCGTCGAGGTATCCATGGACGTCGCCCACGACATAGAGCGGGCCGAGCCCCCCCTCGCCGTCCGCGGGAAGGGGGTCGGGCACGGTCCGTACGACGACCGTGTCACCGGGGCCGCCGGCACGGCTGATGACGGGCAGGTCCCGCTGGGTCGGCGTGTAGCCGTCCGGCTCATCGCCCGGGGGGTACGGCGACGCCGGCTCGGCATCGTGGACGTGCGCGGGCGCGGGCAGAGGCGGTACGCGGAAGTCCCGCACTGTCGCCGTCCGCATCGCGGGTTCCAGACCGGCCCCCTGAGTCATCGACCCCTCCACCACCGTCGCGCGCCGTGCACCGGTCGGACCTGCCTGGTCGGGGGGTCCGCGGTGTCGTGCGCCCATCATAGGAATGCGACTGGCACTCTGTGACGCACCAGGGGTGCTGAATCCGGACGGCCTGCCGCCCGGCCGCCCGTTTCATGCCTATTGCGGTGTTCAGTCCGGTGCCGGTGAGCGGGGTGCGCTGACCGTGGTGCGCGGCGGGCGCCGCTGCGATGAAGTCCGGACGATGAGTTCGGTCGGTATCACCTGCTCGACCGGGTGGTCCTCGTTGATGCCTTCGATGGCGTCGATGAGTAACTGGATCACGGCCGTGCCGATCCGGCGGGGCTTGAGCGAGAGGGTCGTGATGGGCGGCTCGGTGCTGGCGTACACGGTGGATTCGCTGCAGCAGACCAGCAGCAGATCCTCCGGCACCCGAAGGCCGTACCGCCGTGCCGCCGCCAGCAGATCGGTGCCGTTGGGGTCGAAGAGCCCGTAGACGGCGTCCGGACGGTCCGGGCGGGCGAGCAGGCGGTCCGCGGCGACGGCGCCCGCGCACGGGTCGTGGGCGGGGTAGGACTCGTACACCGGGTCCTGCCCGACCCGCTCGCACCAGCGCAGATACGCGGTGGTGGAGAGCCGGGTGTAGGTGTCGGTCGTGGTGCCGGTCAGCAGCCCGATGCGGCGGGCCCCGGCGGCGGCGAGATGGTCGAGCAGATCGAGGACCGCGGCCTCGTGGTCGTTGTCGACCCAGGCCGTGACGGGCAGGGTGCTCGCGGGGCGGCCGTCGGACACGACGGGGAGCCCTTGGCGTACGAGTTCGGTGACGACGGGGTCGTGGTCGGAGGGGTCGATGACTACGGTGCCGTCGAGGGCGACGTTCGACCAGACGTCGACCGCGCTGTGGCGCGAGGTCGCGGGGAGGATGACGAGGGCATAGCCGCGTGCGAGCGCGGCGGAGGTGGCGGCTCTGGCCATCTCGGCGAAGTACGCGAATTCGGTGAAGGTGAAAGGTTCATCCCCGTACGTGGTGACGGTCAGGCCGATGAGGCCGGACTTTCCGGTACGGAGGGTTCGGGCCGCGGCGGAAGGGCGGTAGCCCAGCCGGTCGGCGACCTCGCGGACATGGCGGCGGGTGGCGTCCGGGAGCCTGCCCTTGCCGTTGAGCGCGTCGGAGACGGTCGTGATGGACACACCGGCTGCGGCGGCCACGTCCCGGATGCCCGCTCGTCCTTGCCGGTTGGCCCTGCGGGGAGTCTCCGCCCGGCTCACCTGGTGCTTCCCTGCTGCTGTCATGGCGAGCCGATAGTAGGGCGATGAAGGGTGGTTGGGCGGGGCGCATATGCATGCGTTGACAGGCACGTTTCTGCATGATCATTTAACATCAATCGCCTTTGAATACAGGGGATTTGGGGGCCTTGTCAAAGGAGTCTCGGGTGTCGGCGGGCATGTACCTGGCCCATGGCCGATGTTGCGATGAGGTCTCAACTCACCTCTTCGGGCGACGCGCGCCACGGCGCGAGCCATGGGCGCACGCCATGTCCGCCAGTACGCCCCCCATCGGCGCCCGGCATTCGTCCCGGGCGCCGCTCCTCATAGGGTGGGTGCATCCGAGTCGAGGAGGACCCGCTGTGAGCCAGAAGAGCCCCAAGCTGCGCGCCGCGCTGGACGGCATTCCCGCGTACGTTCCGGGCAGGCCGGCCGCCGCGGGCGGCCCGGTCGCCTACAAGCTGTCCTCCAACGAGAACCCCTATCCGCCGCTGCCGGGTGTGATGGAGAGCGCGCTCGCCGCTGCCGGGACCTTCAACCGGTACCCGGACTTGGCGTGCACCGCCCTGATGAACGAGCTGGCCGAGCGCTTCGGGGTGCCGGTCTCGCACCTGGCGACCGGCACCGGGTCGAGCGGCGTCGCCCAGTCGCTGATCCAGATCACCTCCGGCCCAGGCGACGAGGTGATGTACGCCTGGCGGTCGTTCGAGGCGTACCCGATCATCACGCGCATCAGCGGGGCGACCCCGGTGCAGGTGCCGCTGGACTCCGGCGATGTGCACGATCTGGACGCGATGGCGGCCGCGATCACCGAGCGCACCCGGCTGATCTTCGTCTGCAACCCGAACAACCCGACCGGGACCGTGGTCCGCAGGGCCGCGCTGGAACGCTTCCTCGACCAGGTGCCGTCCGACGTCCTGGTGGTCCTGGACGAGGCGTACCGGGAGTTCAACCGGGACACCGATGTGCCCGACGGTGTCGAGCTGTACCGGGACCGGCCCAATGTGGCGGTGCTGCGGACGTTCTCCAAGGCCTACGGGCTCGCCGGGTTGCGGGTCGGCTTCGCCATCGCCCATGAGCCGGTCGCGGCCGCGCTGCGCAAGACGGCGGTGCCGTTCGGGGTGAGCCAGCTGGGGCAGGACGCCGCGGTCGCGTCCCTGCGGGCCGAGGACGAGCTGTGGGGCCGGGTCGGGTCGCTGGTCGCGGAGCGGAACCGGGTGTACGAGGGGCTGGTCGGCCAGGGCTGGACCGTGCCGGAGACGCAGGCCAACTTCGTATGGCTCCGGCTGGGCGAGCGCACCGCCGACTTCGCGGCGGCCTGTGAGAAGGCCGGAGTGATGGTGCGCCCCTTCGCGGGCGAGGGTGCACGGATCACCATCGGCGAGACCGAGGGCAACGACCTCTTCCTCCAGGCGGCGGCGGCCTTCCGCAAGGAGCTCTGAGAGGTCTTTCCGTACGGGGTTCGGACAGGCGGGGTGCCCGGGGGGTACCCCGCCTTCGTCATGCCCGAAGTGCTTTCGTACTATTGCTTGTGAATGTGAACGCTTTCACAAGCGCGTCCTTTTTCTTCCGGGCTGTGTGGGACCAAAGGGACAGAAAACCGCTGTGACCCCGGCCACGTAAGGAGAGTGACGACGTGGAACTAGCTCTGTCGCCGGATACCCTGGCGCGCTGGCAGTTCGGGCTGACCACCGTCTACCACTACCTGTTCGTCCCCCTCACGATCTCCCTCGCCGCGATCACCGCGGGCTTCGAGACCGCCTGGGTGCGGAAGGGCGCGGAGAAGTACTTCCACGCCACGAAGTTCTGGGGGAAGCTCCTGCTGATCAACCTGGCCATCGGGGTCGCCACCGGCCTCGTCCAGGAGTTCCAGTTCGGGATGAACTGGTCGGACTACTCGAAGTTCGTTGGTGATGTCTTCGGGGCGCCGCTGGCGATGGAGGCGCTGATCGCCTTCTTCTTCGAGTCGACCTTCATCGGACTGTGGATCTTCGGCTGGGACAAGCTGCCCAAGAAGCTCCACTGCGCCTGTATCTGGATGGTGGCCGTCGGTACGACCTTCTCGGCGTACTTCATCCTGGCGGCCAACTCCTGGATGCAGCACCCGGTCGGGTACACCATCGACCGGGCCACCGGTGTCGCGCACCTCAACGACATCTGGGGGGTGCTCACGCAGAAGACCGCGCTGGTGGTCTTCACCCACACCATGACCTCGGCGTTCCTCACCGGCGGTGCCTTCGTCGTCGGTATCGCCAGCTACCACCTGTGGAAGATCAGGCGGGCCAGGGCCGCGGGCACCAAGACGGATACCAAGCGCACCCGCATGATGCGTACGTCACTGCGTATGGGCCTGGTGATGACGGTGACCGCCGGAATCCTCACCGCGCTCTCCGGCGACCAGCTGGGCAAGGTGATGTTCGAGCAGCAGCCCATGAAGATGGCTGCCGCCGAGGCGCTGTGGGACACCCAGGCGCCCGCCCCGTTCTCCGTGTTCGCGGTGGGCAATGTGGCGGCCGGCCACAACTCCGTCGAGCTGTCGATCCCGGGGATACTGTCCTTCCTCGCCCACGACGACTTCCACACCGCGGTGCCAGGCATCCATGAGACCGCCAAGGCCGAAGCGGCCAAGTACGGCGGCAGCCCCGACGACTATGTGCCGAACATCTTCGTCACCTTCTGGGGATTCCGGCTCATGATCGGGATCGGGCTCACCGCCTCGGTGGCCGCGGCCGCCGGACTCTGGCTGACCCGGAAGAAGAAATGGCTGCTGCCGGAGCACCGGACCGGCGACGACGAGGCGCCCAAGCTGATGCTCACGGCGGGCCGGGAGCTGAACCCGTTCTTCACCAAGTGGGGCTGGCGGGTGGGGATGGCCTCCCTGGTCTTCCCGCTGATCGCCAACTCCATCGGCTGGGTCTTCACCGAGATGGGCCGGCAGCCCTGGGCCGTCTTCGGCCTGTTCAAGACCGCTGACTCCGTCTCCCCCGGTGTCTCCCAGACGGAGATGCTGATCTCGCTGATCGTCCTGGTCACCCTCTACGCGATTCTCGGCTGGATCAACGTCCGGCTGATGAAGAAGTACGCGGTGATGGGCCCCGACACCGACGAGCAGCCACCCGCCAAGGACCCGCGGCTGCGCGGCCCCTCCGGTGGGCCCGGCGGGTCCGGAGCCGGGGACGAAGACGCCGACAAACCCCTGACCTTCGCGTACTGAGAGGAGAGACGTCATGGGCCTCAACGACTTCTGGTTTCTGCTGATCGCCGTGCTGTGGACCGGCTACTTCTTCCTCGAGGGCTTCGACTTCGGGGTCGGGATCCTCACCCGGCTGCTGGCCAGGGACCGGCGCGAGCGCCGGGTGCTGATCAACATCATCGGCCCTGTCTGGGACGGGAACGAGGTGTGGCTGATCACTGCGGCAGGTGCGATGTTCGCTGCCTTCCCGGTCTGGTACGCCACCTTCTTCAGCGGCTTCTATCTGCTGCTCGTACTGATCCTGGTCCTGCTGATCGTGCGGGTGCTGTCCTTCGAGTACCGCCACAAGCGGTCCGAGGAGAGCTGGCAGCGCAACTGGGAGTGGGTGCTCTTCATCACCTCGCTGCTGCTGCCGTTCCTGTGGGGGCTGATCTTCGCCAACATGGTCCACGGGGTGCCGGTCAACAGCCACCAGGACTACGCCGGTTCGTTCGGGGACCTGCTGAACGGCTACGGGGTCCTCGGCGGGTTCGCTTTCACCGCGCTGTGCACCCTGCACGGAGCTGTTTTCACCGCGCTCAAGACGGTGGGCGACATCCGGGTGCGGGCCAGGTCCTTCGCGGCCAGGGCCGCTGTCGTCACGGCGGCTCTCACTGCGGGCTTCCTGATCTGGCTGCAGGCGGACCGCGGCGACAGCTCCACACTGACGGCGCTCTGTGTGGCGCTCGCGGCGCTGGTCGCGGCGTTCGTGATGAACGCCAGGACCCGGGAGGGCTGGGCCTTCGCCTTCACGGGGGTGGCCATCGCGGCGACGGTCGCCGCGCTGTTCCTCTCGCTGGCGCCGGATGTGATGCCGTCCTCGCTCAACGCCGCCTGGAGTCTCACGATCGACAACGCGGCATCCGGCCCTTACACGCTCAAGGTCATGACCTGGGTCGCGGGCATCATGACGCCGCTGGTCCTGCTCTACCAGGGCTGGACGTACTGGGTGTTCCGCAAGCGGCTGGGCACTCAGCACATCGCCGATGCCCACTAGCTGATGCCCACCAGGAGAGGGTGTTTCACGTGAAACCGATCGACCCGCGTCTGCTCCGGTACGCCGGTGCCACGCGCCTCTTCCTGGGCGCCGTGGTGGTCCTCGGACTGGCCGGCGCGGGTCTGGTCGTGGCCCAGGCCATGCTGATCGCCGAGGTCGTGGTGGGGGCGTTCCAGCGCGGTCTGGACGGATCAGGGCTGCGGACCGAGCTGCTGCTGCTCGTGGCGGTGGCGCTCGGCCGGGGACTGGTGGCCTGGCTGACCGAGCTGGCCGCACACCGGGCCAGCGCTGCGGTCAAGTCCGAGCTGCGACGGCGGCTGCTGGAGCGGTCCGCCGAGCTGGGGCCGCAGTGGCTGACCGGCCGGCGGACCGGTTCGCTGGTCGCTCTGGCCACCCGGGGCGTCGACGCGCTGGACGACTACTTCTCGCGCTATCTCCCGCAGCTGGGGCTCGCGGTGGTGGTGCCGGTGGCGGTGCTGGCCAGGGTCGTCACCGAGGACTGGGTGTCGGCGGCCATCATCGTCGGCACTCTGCCGCTGATCCCGGTCTTCATGATGCTGATCGGCTGGGCCACCCAGGCGCGTATGGACCGTCAGTGGCGGCTGCTCTCCCGGCTGTCGGGGCACTTCCTCGATGTGGTGGCCGGTCTGCCGACGCTGAAGGTGTTCGGGCGGGCCAAGGCGCAGGCCGAGTCGATCAGGACCATCACCGACGAGTACCGGAAGGCGACACTGCGGACGCTGCGGATCGCCTTTCTGTCGTCGTTCGCGCTGGAGTTGCTGGCGACCCTGTCGGTGGCGCTGGTCGCTGTCGGTATCGGGCTGCGGCTCGTCAAGGGGGAGCTGGACCTGTACACGGGTCTGGTGATCCTGGTGCTGGCACCCGAGGCGTATCTGCCGCTGCGGCAGGTGGGCGCCCAGTACCACGCCGCGGCCGAGGGGCTCTCGGCCGCCGAGGAGATCTTCGCGGTGCTGGAGACACCGCTGCCGACGGCAGGGACGGCTGAGGTGCCGGACTCGCTCCGGCTGGAGCTGGACCGGGTGACGGTGCGCCATCCCGGCCGTACGGAGCCTTCGCTGGAGTCGGCTTCGCTGGTGGTCGAGGCCGGCGAGACGGTCGCGGTCACCGGGCCGAGCGGCGTCGGGAAGTCGACGCTGCTCCATGTCCTGCTGGGCTTCGCGACCCCGGACGAGGGGCGGGTTCTCGTCGGTCCGGCGGGACCGGGGCCGGCCGGGCAGGCCGGAGAGGGCCGGGGCGCCGCTGTCGAACTGGCCTCGCTCTCCCCCGAGCGGTGGCGCGAGCAGATCGCCTGGGTGCCGCAGCAGCCGTATCTCTTTGCGGGGACGATCGCGGAGAACGTACGGCTGGCGCGTCCCGGAGCCGATGGGTCCGCGGTGCACAGCGCGCTGCGGGACGCCGGGGCGTACGAGTTCGTCGCCGCGCTGCCCGACGGGGCCGAGACGGTCCTCGGTGAGGGCGGCGCCGGGCTCTCGGCCGGGCAGCGGCAACGGCTCGCGCTGGCGCGGGCGTTCCTCGCCGACCGGCCGCTGCTGCTGCTCGATGAGCCGACGGCGGCGCTGGACGGCGAGACGGAGGC